>CAZNMF010000120.1:0-23851 GCA_964573795.1 uncultured Solibacteraceae bacterium | reverse complement strand
CGCCGAGAACGACCGCGTCAGGCCCTGCACGCCGATCGTGCCCTTGAGTCGTCCGATCTCGCGATGGCCGACGAGCGCCGAGAGCTCGTTCGTGTCGTTCTGGAACGACGTGGCGACCTCCTCGCCGTCGAGCTCGTCGTGCTTGTAACGGATGAAATTGCCGGACAGGCGGATCGAGTTGAAGACGCCCGGCAGGTTTCGCCGTTCGGCGCGCAGATCGACGACGGTCCGGCGCGGGTCGAGGTTGGTCTCACCTTCTTCGACGAACGGGATGCCGTAGTGTGTCCGGTCGTAGCCGACGCTGCCGCCGACGTAACCATTGTCCGTGACGAACGACACGCCGCCTTCGCCGAAGCCCGCGCGCCGGAACGAGTTCGGGACGTCGCCGTCCGGCGACGAGTAGTCGCCCGATCGGCTGCCGCTGCCGCTGAAGTGTGCGGCGATATGGCCGCGGCCGACCGTCACGTCGCCCGCGCCGCCGGCCTCGCTGGCCGCCGATCCGAGATCGAACGTGAGGTTGCCCGTGGCGCCCTGGACCGGCGCGGTCGGAATGCTGCGCGTGATCACGTTGACGAGCCCGCCGATGGCATTCGCGCCGTAGAGCAGCGTCGCCGGGCCGCGCACGATCTCGATCTTCGACGCGGCCGCGGGGTTGACGTTGACGCCGTGGTCGCCGGACTGGCTCGACAGATCGCCCATGCGCTGGCCGTCCTGCAGGACGAGCACGCGGTCGCCGTCGAAGCCGCGAATGACCGGACGCGCGGGGCCCGGCCCGAAGCTGCGCGTCGCGACGCCCGGTTGATCGCCGAGCGTCGCGCCGATCGTCGGCTGCAGCTCGCGCGCGAGCTCCTGACCGCCGAGCACGCTCGCCGGCTGATACGAATCGAACTGACTGCGCGCGTCGGGGCTCACCGACACGACCTCGCTGAAGTGCGGATCGGCGGCCAGGGTGATCTCGAGCCGCGGCGTGGACGCGGAGACCGTCAGCTCCGTCCGCGACGGCAGGAACCCGTCGGAACGGATGGTCACGTGATAGGCGCCGGGCGCGACGTTCGAGAACGTGAAGACGCCGTCGCTGCCGGTCGTCGTGTTGCTGGCGCTCGAGACGGTTTCGAGCAGGACGATCGCCCCGGGCACCGGACGTCCGGCAGCGGAGGTGACGCGACCGGACACCGTGCCGGTCGCGCCAGTCTGTTGGGCGGAGGCCGCGCTCGGCAGAAGGCCGATCGCGGCGAGGATGACAAGGAGCGTGGGGACATGACGAAGCGTGCGAGACATGCGCGCACGCTAACAACGCGATCGCGGGGCGGCGAGCGGCGAATCACGAACGGTCCGCGCGGTCGGACGAACGGTTCCATCACGCCGACGAGTGGCGCGTGCGTGCCGCGCTGCCGCCGGCGAGCCGTTCATCGGCTACCCACGACCGTTCATCGGGCCATCGCGGCGGCTCGTGGGCTCGTTCACGTCGCCGATGAGGCCGATCGCTAGAATGGGAACGCGACGCGATGACCCCTCCGCTCACCGGCCTGATCGTCGACTTGCTCGGTTTTCTCACGGGCACGGCGCTGTACGCGATGCTCGTCGTGATGGTGTGGCGCGATCGCGCCGCCTCGAGCGCGGGCTCGTCGATGCGCCGCGGCCTGCTGCCGCTCGCGACGGGCTGCTGCGGCCTGCTGTGGAACGTCGGCGCGCTCGTGTCGTTCGGTCCGCGCGTCGCCAGTGCCGGCGTCCCGATCCCGGCGGTCGTCGCCGTGGCGTTCGGCGCGCTGGGCTTCCTGCCCGCGGTCGTCGTGCACTCGCTGCTCGAAGGCCGCGAGACGGCCGTGCGCCGCCGCTTCATCCGTCCGGCGATCGCGCTCGCGTACGCGCTGAGCGCGATCGCGGCGCTGCTGCACGTCGCGTCCGCGCTGCGGGGTCTGCCCGTGCCGTCACGCCCCGCACTGTGGCTGTCGACGGCCGGCTTCGGCGCGCTCGCGATGGCGCTGCTGTTTGCGACGCGACGTCAGCCGATCGGGCGCCGTGGCGTCTGGGTCGTCGCGCTGTCGGTGTTCGCGGTCTCGGCGCTGCACTTCGCGCGACATTCGGAGACCGAGTCGTGGTGGATCGAGCTCATCGGCCATCACGCGTCGCTGCCGCTGGCGCTGGCGATCCTGCACCAGGACTATCGCTTCGCGCTCGCCGATCTGTTCCTGAAGAACGCGATCGCGCTGCTGGTGCTGATGGCCGCCTCGCTCGCCGCGTTCTCCGGCATCGTCGTTCCGCTGCTGCGCTGGCAGACCGCGGAGGGGCATGCCGATCCACGCGCGCTGGCGATCATGCTGCTGCTGTGGATGGCGACCGTGCTCGCGTTTCCGCTCGCGCGCCGCCTCGCCGATCGCTTCGTCGATCGCGCAGTCCTGCGCCGGCCCGACTATCACGAGGCGATCACACAGCTCGCCGCCGCGCTGGAGGCGGCGTCGACCGAAGACGCCGTGTTCGCGGCGACGAAGGACGCCGTCGAGCGGACCTGGGGCGTCACCGACGCGACGCTCGTCGACGATCCGTGCGCGGCCGGGCTGCCGCGGCTCGTGCTGGCCGGCGCCGATCTGCGCGCCGCCGGGCTGGACGCCTCCGTCGCGTGCCTGCTGCGGATTCCCACCGTCGACGCGCCGCATCGCGCGCTGGCGCTCGGCCCGCCGGCGGCGGGCCGGCGCCTGCTGTCCGACGACGAGCGGCTGCTCGAGGGCATGGGCCGGACGACCGCGCGCCGCGTCGACGGCCTGCGGGTCGCGCGCGAGCGCGTCGAGCGCGATCTGCGCGAGCAGCGGATGCAGCGGCTCGCGTCCGAGGCGGAGCTGCGCGCGCTGCGCGCGCAGCTCCACCCGCACTTCCTCTTCAACGCGCTCACGACGATCGGCTATCTGATCCAGCACGCGCCGGCGCGCGCGCTCGACACGCTGATGCAGCTCACGAGCGTGCTCCGCGGCGTCCTGCGGCGGTCGACGACCGAGTTCTCGTCGCTGGGCGACGAGATCGATCTGATTGCCGCGTATCTCGACATCGAGCAGGCGCGCTTCGAGGAGCGGCTGCGCGTGACGATCGAGGTCGCGCCCGACGCGCGCGAGGCCGCGCTGCCCACGCTGCTGCTGCAGCCGCTCGTCGAGAACGCGATCAAGCACGGGCTGTCGCCGATGCGCGCGGGCGGAGCCGTGCGCATCGCGGCGACGATCGACGGCGACGAGCTCGTCGTCGGCGTCGACGATACGGGCGTGGGATTCCAGCCGCCGGCCGCGTTGGCGGCCGGCGGCGTCGGGCTGCGCAGCGTCGCCGAGCGCCTGCGCGCGCACTTCGGTGACCGCGCGCGCCTCGACATCGACAGCCGGATCGGCATCGGCACGGCGATCACGATCCGGATGCCGGCCGTGCGCGCGGCGCACGAGCGTGCGCGGAGGGCCGTCTAGTGGCCGACGCGATTCGCGCGGTGATCGCGGACGACGAGCGGCCCGCGCGGTCGTTTCTCGCGGCCCTGCTGCGCGCGTTCCCCGAAGTGGCGATCGTCGGCCAGGCCGCCGACGGCGCCGAGGCCGTGCAGATCATCGAGCAGCAGCGTCCGGACGTGGCGTTCCTCGATCTGCAGATGCCCGAAGTGGACGGGGTGGGCGTCGTGCGGCTCTTGAAGCGCCGCACGCTCCCGCTCGTCGTGTTCGTGACGGCGTACGACGAGTACGCCGTCAAGGCGTTCGAGCTCAACGCCGTGGACTATCTGACGAAGCCGGTCGCCGAAGCGCGCCTGCGCGAGGCGATGCGGCGCGTCCACGAGCGCCTCGAGCGCACCGAGCTCCGCGAGCGCGCCGTCGCCGGCGTGCAGAAGGCCATCGCCGCGTACGATCAGCTGGCGCCGCCGCCTCGTCTTGAGCGCATTCCGGTCCGCCGCAAGGACGACATCCTCCTGCTGCCTGTCGCGTCGCTCGCATCGATCGTGGCCGAAGGCGAGCTGCTGCACCTGACGACCGTGCGCAACGAGCGGCACACGATCTCGTATCGGCTGAAGGATCTGGAGGCGCGGCTCGATCCGGCGCGCTTCGTCCGTCTGAGCCGCGGCACGCTTGCGAACATCGATCACATCGTCCACGTCACGCCGATGCCGGGTGCGACGTACAGCGTCCGCCTGCAGAACGGGCAGGTGCTGGACGTCAGCCGCATCCAGTCGCGGATCCTGCGCGGTCGCCTGTTGCAGTTGTGACGCGCGTCGAAGCTGAACGCCAGATTAATTCTTCATTAAACGTGCGATCGAGGCGCGCGAATGCGAAACGCCGTCCTCGCGTCCGTCGTGCTTTCTCTTGTGGGCCAGTTGTCTGTCGAGGAGGCACTATGTCGCCATTCATTCGCACCAGCATTCTGTCCGCCGCCGTGTTGACGCTT
Source organism: uncultured Solibacteraceae bacterium (assembly GCA_964573795.1). Taxonomy (GTDB): domain Bacteria; phylum Acidobacteriota; class Vicinamibacteria; order Vicinamibacterales; family SCN-69-37; genus CAZNMF01. Next base: position 19,450 of record CAZNMF010000120.1, on the reverse strand, counting down.
GGACTTCCCGTCGCGGCATTCGCCAGAGACGCGTCCCACAAGGGACACATCACGATCGACTCGCCGACGGTTATCGCCGATCATGCGCTCAAGCCAGGGACGTATCAGGTCCGCTGGCAGGAGAGTGGGAATACCGCGCAAGTGCGCGTCGCGGACGGCGGCAAGGTGCTGGTCTCGACGACGGCGCAGGTGAAGGCCCTGAACAGCAAGTCGTCCGACGACGTGATCGATACGATGCGCAATGCGTCGGGGCAGACCGTGCTCGTCGAAGCGCGGTTCTCCGGCCAGGAGCACGCGCTGGACTTTCAATAGCTCGCCGCCCGCGTCGAGCGGGATTCGGCGCGCGTGCGGCCATGTGTCGACTCGGTTCCGGCGGCCGCCGGGGCCGAGTCGAGGATGTCGACGAGCCGCCGCGCGGCCGGCGACAGCGATCGTCCCGCCTTCATCACGAGGCCGAGCTGCCGCGACAGTGCGGGGCGCCGGATCGGCACCATGCGCAGCGCGGCCGGCGCCGACGTGCGCGCCGCCTCTGGCAGGATCGCCACGCCAAGACCCGCGGCAGCCATGCCGAGCGCCGTCGTCATGTACGTCGCTTCATGGGCGATCGTCACGGACAGGTGGTCCTGACGCACCGCGCGATCGACGATTGCGCGCACGCTGCTGTCACGTCCGGTCAGGATGAGCGGGAATCCCGCCAGCTCCCGCATCGTCACGGACCGCTTCTTCGCGATCGCGTGCGTCGCAAGCGCAAACGCGGCCAGCCGATCGACGAGCAGCGGCCGCTCCACGATCTCCCGATCGCCATGGCCGAGGCCGCTGAGGCCGAAATCGGCGTCGCCGGATTTGACGAGCTCCACGACGCGCGCGGCGACGACGTCGCGCACGCGCACCGTCAGGCCCGCGTGCTGCTGCGCGAGCGCCGCGATCGCGCGCGGCAGCAGGTCCGCCGCGATCGACGGCAGGCACGCCACGGTGACGACGCCCCGGCGGTGCGCGACGAAGTCGTGCGCGCTGCCGACGATGGCGCGCAGATCGAGGACGACGCGCTCGAACGGCGCGACGAGCTCGCGGCCGATCGGCGTCAGCGCCACGCGCCGGTTGTTGCGATCGAACAATCGCAGGTCGAGCGCCGATTCGAGCTGCCGGATCTGCACCGTCAGCGCCGGCTGCGACATGTGCAGCTCGGCGGCCGCGCGCGTGAAGTTGCCGCAGCGGGCCACCGCCAGGAACGCTTCGATGTGACGCAGCTCCGCTGTCATTCGTCAGACGAATCAATGTAATCCAAATGATTCAATTTACAAGGCGTGTCGCCGGCCGCACGATGGCGCGATGCCACGACGATGGATGGCGGTGGCGGCGCTGGTCGCGCTGACGAGCGTGCGCGCGTCGGCGATCCGGCCGGAGCCGCGAACGTACGCGCGCGCCTGCGGCGATCTCGCGGCGCTCACGATTCCGGACACGACGATCGCATCGGCTGCGCCAGTGGCCGCCGGCGCGTTCACGCCGCCGGGCTCGTCGCGCTCGCTCACAGTTCCTGCGTTTTGCCGCGTGTCGGCCGTGGCCGCGCCGTCGAGCGACTCGCACATTGCGATCGAGGTCTGGATTCCCGACGAGTGGAACGGCAAGCTGCTCGGCACCGCCAACGGCGGTTTCGCGGGCGCGATCGGCTATCCCGCGATGGCCGCCGGTCTCACGCGGGGCTACGCCGTCGTCGGCACCGATACCGGGCACGCCGGCGATCAGTTGGAGTTCGCCGACGGCCATCCTGAGAAGGTCGCGGACTGGGCGTATCGATCGATCCACGTGATGACGGACGTCGCGAAGCTCGTCGTTCGCGCGGCCCGTGGACAGCTTCCGAGCCACGCATACTTCGAGGGCTGCTCGACTGGCGGCCAACAGGCACTGAGTGAAGCGCAGCGCTATCCCGGCGACTACGACGGCATCGTCGCCGGCGATCCCGGACACAACCGCGTGCGGCTCATTCTGGGTTTTCTCTGGTCGTGGATCGCGACACACGACAGCGAGCAGGGCTGGGGCACGTACCTCGTCAATCCGCGCGAGCCGGCCCGCATCGGGTTCTTCCGGTATCTCGCGTTTCACGATCCGCGCTGGGACTGGCGCACGTTCGACTGCGATCGCGACGTCGCCTTCGCCGACGCACAGGTGCCGGAGCTGTCCGCGACCTCGCACGATCTACGCGCGTTCCAGGCGCGCGGCGGCAAGCTCGTGATGGACACGGGATGGGCCGATCCCGTCGTGCCGCCGCAGGACACGGTGGCGTACTACGACGAGGTCGTGAAGGCCAGCGGCGGGCTCGCCCGGACACAGTCGTTCTTTCGATTCTTTCCGGTGCCGGGCATCGCGCATTGCGGAGGCGGCGTAGGCACGTCGACGTTCGATGCGCTCGGTACGCTCGACGCGTGGATCGAGCGCGGGACCGCGCCGCAGCAGCTTCTGGGCCAACGCATCGTGAATGGAGCGGTCGAGCGGACGCGTCCGATCTGCGCGTATCCGAAGGTCGCGCACTATCGCGAGACTGGCAGCACGGACGTCGCAGAGAGCTTCGTCTGCGCGGATCCTGCGAGCGCTGCCGCGACTTCCACGCCGCGCGCGAGCGCGTCACCCAACAGCCGATAGCCGCATGCTCGCCTGGCTCGGCCTCGTCACCGTCCTGGCGCTCCTGGCGCTGATCGTCAGCGGCAAGGCATCTCCGCTCGTCGCGCTGATCGGCGTGCCTGTCCTCGCGTCGCTCGCGTCGGGACACGGCCTCCAGACCGCGCAGTTCATGCTGACGGGCCTGCAGCAGACGGCGTCGGTCGCCGCGATGTTCGTGTTCGCGATCCTCTACTTCGGCGTGATGACCGACGCCGGCATGCTCGATCCGATCGTCGATCGCATTCTGCGCACCGTCGGCACGAAGCCGACGCGCATCGTGATGGGCGCGGCACTGCTCGCGCTCCTGGTGCATCTCGACGGATCGGGCGCCGTGACATTCCTCGTGACCATCCCCGCCATGCTGCCGTTGTTCGATCGGCTCGGCATGGACCGCCGGATTCTCGCGTGCGTCGCCTCGATGGCGGCGGGGGTGAACTTCCTCCCGTGGACCGGTCCGATGCTGCGCGCGTCCGCGGCGCTGCACATTCCGACGAGCGAGCTGTTCACGCCGCTCGTGCCGGTGCAGATCGTCGGACTCGCGTTCGTGTTCACGATGGCGTATCTGTTCGGCCGCCGCGAGGAGCGGCGTCTCGGACACGCGGCGAACGGCGGCGACGCGATCGTCGCGCAGACGCGGGCGCTGACCGCCGACGAGCGGCTGATGCGGCGGCCCGGCCGGTTCTGGATCAACATCGCGCTCACGCTCGCGATCATGACCGTCATGGTGGCCGGCTACGTCGATCCGGCGGTCGCGTTCATGGCCGGCACGGCGCTCGCGCTCGTCATCAACTACCCCTCGTCGCACGACCAGCGCGCGCGCGTCGACGCGCACGCGAAAGCCGCGCTGATGATGGCCGCGATCCTGCTCGCGGCCGGATCGTTCACCGGCATCATGAAAGGCTCGGGCATGTTGAGCGCGATGGCGGCGTCGGCCGTGCACGCCGTGCCGCCGCACTTCGCGCCGCATCTCCCGTTCCTGCTCGGTCTCGTCTCCATGCCGCTCAGCCTGCTCTTCGATCCCGACTCGTTCTATCTCGGCGCGCTGCCGGTGATGGCCGAAGTCGCGCGTTCGCTCGGCGCGGCGCCAATCCAGGTCGGCCAGGCCGCGCTGCTCGGACAGATGACGACCGGATTTCCGATCAGCCCGCTGACGCCCGCGACGTTTCTCGTCGTCGGGTTGACCGGCATCGAGCTGCGCGAGCATCAGCGGTTCGCCGGGCCGTGGTTGTGGCTCGCGTCGATTCTCATGACGTTCGCGTGCGTCGCGTTCGGAGTGTTCGCGCTGTGAAGACGATTCGCATCGGCTGCGGCGCGGGGTTCTCGGGCGATCGCATCGAGCCGGCGGTCGAGTTGGCCGAGCGGGGACGGTTGGACTATCTCGTCTTCGAGTGTCTCGCCGAGCGCACGATCGCGCTCGCGCAGCAGACGAAGGCGCGGGATCCGCAGGCCGGCTACGATCCGCTGCTCGTCGAGCGAATGACCGCGGTGCTGCCGTCCTGCGTCGGCAACGGCGTGACGATCGTCACGAACATGGGCGCCGCCAATCCCATCGCCGCGGCGGCGGCGGTCCAGCGCGTCGCGGCGACGCTTGGCTATCGCGGCCTCTCGATCGCGACGGTTACTGGTGACGACGTCCTGGAGATCGTCAACGGCGGCGACTTCGTCATCGCGGAGACCGGCGAGCCCGTATCGACGCTGCGGGATCGCCTCGTGTCGGCCAACGCCTACGTCGGCGCCGAACCGATCGTCGAGGCGCTCGCCGCCGGCGCTGACGTCGTGATCACCGGCCGCGCCGCCGATCCGTCGCTGTTCGTCGGACCGCTCGCCTTCGAGCTCGGCTGGTCGATGCACGACTGGGCGCAGCTCGGGCGCGGCACGCTCGTCGGGCATCTCCTCGAGTGCGCCGGTCAGGTCACCGGCGGCTATTTCGCGGATCCCGGCTACAAGGACGTTGCCGATCTCGCCCGGCTGGGCTTTCCTCTGGCGGAAGTGCCGCAGGACGGGCCCGTCGTGATCACGAAGGTCGCGGGTTCGGGCGGCCGCGTCACTGCTGCGACGTGCAAGGAGCAGCTGCTCTACGAGATTCACGATCCTGCGGCATACGCGACACCGGACGTCGTCGCCGACTTCACGCGCGTGTCCGTCGAAGACGTGGGCTTGGATCGTGTCGCCGTCGACGGGGCCGCGGGCCGTCCGCGGCCCGACGTGCTGAAAGTCTCGCTCGGCTATCGCGATGGCTACATCGGCGAAGGGTTGATTTCGTACGCGGGACCTGGAGCGCTGGCGCGGGCGCGGCTGGCGGGACAGATTGTCATCGAACGGCTGCGTTTGACTGGCGTCGCCGCGAGCGACGTGCGCGCCGATCTGATTGGCGTCGACGCGCTCTACGGGGCCGCCGCGGGGCGCACGGACGTCGATCCGTACGACGTGCGCGTGCGCGTCGTGGGGCGAACCGCGACGGCACGCGATGCCGAGCGCATCGGACGCGAGGTCGAGTCGCTGTACACGAACGGACCCGCCGGCGGAGCCGGCGTGACTCGAACGACGCGCGAGGTGCTGTCGGTCGCGTCGACGTTCGTACCGCGCGCGCGCGTGCGTCCGGCCGTGCGCGTCGAGGTGGTGTGAGATGACGCTGCGATCGATCGCGCACAGCCGCAGCGGGGACAAGGGATCGATCGTGAACGTGTCGCTGATCGCATTCGATTCGCGCGATTATCCGCGGCTCGTCCGGCACGTCACCGCGGCGCGCGTGCGTGACCGTTTCGACGGCCTGATCGCCGGCGAGGTCGTGCGCTACGAGCTGCCGTCCCTCGGCGCGCTGAATTTCGTTCTGCACGGTGTGATTGGCGGCGGCGTCACGCGCACGGTGGCGCTCGACGCCCACGGCAAGTCGTTCAGCTCGGCGCTGCTCGAGATCGAGATTCCAGATGAAGATGCTTGAGATCCGTTCGTGGTGTGTGGCCGTGGGACTCGTCGCGTCGATGGGCGCGGCGGCCGAGGCGCAAGTGGTGCGCGTCGAGATTCTCGCGCGCGCACCTGTCGACGATGGGCGCGCAACCGGCGCGGCGAGGCCATACGAGATCATCCGCGGCCGCGTTCACGGCGAGGTCGATCCGGCCGATCCGCACAACCGCCTCATTCAGGACCTGGCGCTCGCACCGCGCAACGCGCGCGGCAAGGTCGAGTACGTCGCGACGTTCGCGCTCGCGAAGCCGGTCGATCTGGCGAAAGCGTCCGGCGTGCTGATCTATCAGGTCGTCAACCGCGGCAACGGCGCGCCCACGCCGAACGCCGACGGCGACATCGTCCTGGTGAGCGGCTGGCAGGGCGACGTGGCGCCGACCGCCGTGAACCAGACGATCGCCGTGCCCGTCGCGAAGAACGCGGACGGCTCGTCGATCACCGGCCCGGTCATGGCGCGCTTCTACGATCTCGCCCCTGGCACGAACACCGTTTCCGTTCGTCTGAGCTCGATGGGCGCGAGCCCGCCCGCATATTTGCCGGCCTCGCTCGATCAGCAGACCGCGACGTTGACGATGGCGGCCGGCGAGACGAGAACGGGCGTGAAGAGCGGCGCGATGACCATCCCGCGCGCCGCGTGGGCGTTCGCCGACTGCCGCACGACGCCGTTTCCCGGCACGCCCGATCCGACGCGGCTCTGCGTGAAAGGCGGCTTCGATCCCACGAAGCTCTACGAGCTCGTCTACACCGCGAAAGATCCGCTCGTGCTGGGCATCGGCCTGGCGGCGACGCGCGACATCGTGTCGTTCTTCCGCCACGCCGCGGCGGATGCATCGGGGACGCCGAATCCGATCGCCAGCGCCGTGAGCCATGCGGTGAGTCTCGGCGATTCGCAGTCGGGCAACTTCATCAAGACGTTCATTCACCTCGGCTTCAACCAGGATCTGTCCGGCCGCATCGTCTGGGACGGCGTGTTCCCGCGGATCGCCGCGCGCCAGACGCCGATCGATTTCCGCTTCGCGCTGCCGGGCGGTGCGGCGACGCTCTACGAGCCGGGCAGCGAACCCGTCGTCTGGTGGGGCCGCTATGAGGACACGACGCGCGGCAGACCTGCGTCGAGTTTGCTCGATCGCTGTTCGGCCACGCGGACGTGTCCGAAGGTGATCGAAGCGTTCGGCTCGACGGAATTCTGGGGCTTGCGCATGTCGCCGGGACTGATTGGCACGGACGCCAAGGCGGATATCCCGCTGCCGGACAACGTGCGTCGCTATTACTATCCCGGCACGACGCACGGCGGCGGGCGCGGCGGATTTCGCGTCGAGGCGATGCCGGCCACGGGCGCGTGCGCGCTGCCCGCGAATCCGAATCCGGAAGCGGACACGACACGCGCCCTGACGCGCGCGCTGATTGCGTGGGTCGTGAAAGGCACGCCGCCGCCGGCGAGCCGCTATCCGCATCTTGCCGCGGGCGAGCTGGTGCCCGCGACCAAGAGCGCCGTCGGATTTCCCGACGTGCCCGGCGTGTCGCTCACTGACACGATCGTCAATCCCGTGCTCGACTACGACTTCGGCCCTGGCTTCATCGCGAATGACATGTCGGGCGTGATCGCGGCGTGGCCGCCGCGCATTCGACGTGTGATTCCGACGTACGTGCCGACGGTCAACGCCGACGGCAACGAGACGTCCGGCGTGCCGTCGGTGCTGCATCAAACGCCGCTCGGCACGTATCTCGGCTGGAACGTCGCCGCATCGGGCTTCTTCGCCGGACAGGGATGCGGGTTCTCCGGCGGCTACCTGCCGTTCGCGAAGACGCGCCAGGAGCGCGAAGCGGCGCACGATCCGCGGCCGTCCGTCGAGGAGCGCTACGGCACGCTCGAGGGCTACGTGTGCGCGGTCACGCGCGCGGCCACTCGGGCCGTCGCCGATCGATTCCTGCTGCAAGACGATGCGACGCGATTGGTGGCGCAGGCGAAGACCAGCGACGTGCTGCCGCGCGAGGCGGACAGCAGCCAGGCGAATCGCACGATCGCACAGCGTGTCTGCGCCGGAGCCGTGCGATGAGTGCAGAGATCGTCATCCTATCGGGCGCGCGGACGCCCATCGGCAGCTTTCAAGGCGCGCTCGCATCCGTGCCCGCGCCGCAGTTGGGCGCCATCGCGATTCGAGAGGCCGTCGCCCGCGCGGGCGTGGCTTCGTCCGACGTCACCGACGTGCGCATGGGGCACGTGCTTCAAGCCGGCGTCGGTCAGGCGCCGGCGCGGCAAGCCGCGATCCACGCCGGATTGTCGCCGGAGACGCGCACGGTGACCGTTCACAAAGTCTGCGGCTCCGGCATGCAAGCCGTCATCGATGGTGTCTACGCGCTCGGCGCTGGGGCCGCATCGATCGTCGCCGCTGGCGGCATGGAGAACATGTCGGCGGCGCCGTATCTGCTGCCGAATGCCCGCGGCGGCTACCGGCTCGGCCATCAGCAGGTCGTCGATTCATTGATTCGAGATGGGCTCTGGGATCCCTACAACGACCTGCACATGGGCGCGTGCGCCGAGCGATGCGTGGAGCGATACGGATTCACGCGCGCGGAACAGGAGGCATTCGCGATCGCGTCGTTCCAGCGCGCCGCCGCCGCGCAGCGGGAGGGCCGGCTCGCCGGCGAGATCGTGCCGGTGGACGTGACCGCGGGCAGGAAGACTATGCGCGTCGAGCACGACGAGGGGCCGGCGCGCGTCGACTACGACAAGATTCCGTCGCTGCGGCCCGCGTTCGAAAGCACCGGCACGATCACCGCGGCGACGGCGTCGACGATCAACGACGGCGCGGCCGCGCTCGTCATCGCGACGCGTGAGATCGCACGGGAGAAGGGCCTCGCGCCGATCGCGCGCGTCGTCTCGATCGGCAGCCACGCGCAGGAGCCGCTGTGGTTCACGACCGCGCCCGTGCAGGCTGCGCGTACGGCGCTCGACGCCGCCGGATGGACGGCCGCCGACGTCGACCTCTGGGAGATCAACGAGGCCTTCGCCGTCGTGCCGATGGCGTTCATGCGTGAGCTCGACGTGCCGCACGATCGCGTCAACGTCAACGGCGGCGCGATTGCGCTCGGGCATCCGATCGGCTGTTCGGGCGCGAGGATTCTCATCACGCTGCTCGCCGCACTGCGCGCTCGAGGTGCGGCGCGCGGCGTCGCCGCGATCTGCATCGGCGGCGGCGAGGGGCTCGCGATGTGCATCGAGGTGGATCCGTCATGAACAAGGTTTACCCCGACGCCGCCGCGGCGCTGACTGGTCTGATCTCTGATGGGCTGACGATCGCCGCCGGCGGCTTCGGTCTTTGCGGCATTCCCGAACATCTGATCGCCGCGCTCCGCGACAGCGGCGTGAAGGACTTGACGATCGTCGGCAACAATGCCGGCGTCGACGACTTCGGCATGGGTCTGCTGCTGAAGCAGCGGCAGGTGCGCCGCGTGCTGGCCTCGTACGTCGGCGAGAACAAGGAGTTCGAGCGGCAGGTGTTGAGCGGCGGGTTGCAGCTCGAGCTCGTGCCGCAGGGCACGCTCGCGGAGCGTTTGCGCGCGGGCGGCGCGGGCATTCCCGGCTTCTATACGCCGACGGCGTTCGGCACGCCGCTGGCCGTGGGACACGAGACGAAGACGTTCGATGGACGAGAGTACGTCCTCGAACGCGCGATCCGCGCGGATCTGTCGATCGTCAAGGCGTGGAAAGGCGACACGGCCGGCAATCTCGTGTACCGGAAGACCGCGCGGAACTTCAACCCGCTCGTCGCCGCGTGCGGCGCGACGTGCGTGGCCGAAGTCGAAGTGCTCGTCGAGGCCGGCACGCTCGATCCCGACGAGATTCACACGCCGGGTATCTACGTCGACCGCATCGTCCAGGGCGATCGCTACGAGAAGCGCGTCGAGTTCCTCACGCTCGAAGGCCGCGGCGAGGACGCATCGGCGGCCGGCTGGCGCGAGCGGCTCGCGCGCCGCGCCGCGCTGGAACTGCACGACGGCGCGTACGTCAATCTCGGCATCGGCATCCCGACGCTCGTGGCCAATTTCATCCCGCCCGGCGTGCACGTGACGCTGCAATCGGAGAACGGATTGCTCGGCGTGGGGCCGTTTCCGCCGGCCGATCGCGTCGATCCCGATCTGATCAACGCGGGCAAGCAGACGATCACCGCGCTGCCGGGCGCGGCGTTCATGTCCAGCGCGGACTCGTTCGCGATGATTCGCGGCGGTCACATCGACCTCGCGATCCTCGGCGCGCTCGAGGTGGCGGCGAATGGTGATCTCGCCAACTGGATGGTCCCCGGAAAAATGGTCAAGGGACCTGGCGGCGCGATGGATCTCGTGGCCGGCGTTGGCCGTGTGGTCGTCGTGATGGAACACTGCGCGAAGGACGGCCGGCCGAAGATCCTGCCCGCGTGCACGCTGCCGATCACCGGCCGCGGCGTTGTCAGCCGCATCATCACGGATCTCGGCGTCTTCGACGTCGTGCACGATCGCGGGCTCGTTCTGCGCGAGTTGATGGATCGCGATATGAGCGTCGAGACGATCCGCGCAAAGACCGGCGCGCCGTTCGTCGTCGATCTGCAATCGATCTGACCTCTCGTGCGACCCGCGCGAGAGAGGTGTAGCCACGTATTTTCTTGTACGAACCGCCGCTCGATCGAGGCGATGCTGAATGGTCACGCGCATTCGCGCGTGACGTTCACGCAGGCCCCGATGGCCTGACGCGATCGCCATCGTCGGCGATCGCGGAAGCGGAGAAGGAAGGTTCGTCCATGTCATTTCGTCGTGTTGCACTCATTGCGGTCCTCGCTCTTTCACTCGGCTCATCGTCGACGCTCCTCGCACAGAAGGCCTCCCACAAAGGCCGTCTCTCGTTCGATCGTCCCATCGCGGTGGCCGGTCAGACGCTCAAGGCCGGCCAGTACCAGGTCCGATGGGAAGACGACGGCACGACCGCGCAGGTCAAGGTCCTCAAGGATGCGAAAGTGCTGGTGACGACGACGGCGAAGGTCGTCGCGCTCGAGAAGAAGCCGATTGGCGATCGCACCGACACGGTGCGCGACGCGAACGGCCAGGAGTCGATCGCGCGCATCCAGTTCGCCGGTCAGATGCAGGAGCTCCAGTTCGGCGATCAAGCCGCGGCGAAGTAGGCGACCCGCCGTCACAAGCCCCGGCGCGTCCGCTAGGGCGCGCCGGGGCTTTTTCGTCGCCGCTCGTCTCCGCGCCTTCCACCGCGGACGCCGCGAGGGAATCGGTACACTGGACCCATGACCTTCGGCCGCTCCCTGCTTCCCTTGTGGCCGCTCGATCCCGACGCCATCTATCTCAATCACGGCACGGTCGGCGTGACGCCGCGGCGCGTGCTCGAGGCGCAGCAGGTCTGGCGCGACCGCATGGAGCGCCATCCCGCGAAGTTCATGCTGCGCGATTTGTGGACGTTCACCGGCGCGGCCGCGGATGGCCCGACGCTGATGCGGCAGGCCGCGTCCGACGTCGCGGCGTTCGTGGGCGCGCGGCCCGACGATCTGGTGTTCGTCGACAACACCACCACCGGCGTGAATGCCGTGCTGCGTTCGCTGTCGCTACACGCCGGCGACGAGGTGCTCGTCACCGACCAGATCTATGGCGGGCTCGTCGCGGCCGTCATGCATCTCAGCCACGGAGCTGCCGCGACGGTGCGCACGGTTGACGTGCCGTATCCCGCCTTCGACGCGGCGGAGGCGGTCGAGCGCGTCACCAGCGCCCTCACCGATCGCACGCGCCTCGTCATCGTCGAGCACGTCGCGGCCGAGACCGCGGTCCTATGGCCGGTGGCTGAGATCGTTCGCGCGTGCCGCGCGAAGGGCGTGCCGGTACTCGTCGACGGCGCGCACGTGCCCGGCGCCATCGCGCTCGACGTCGCCGCAATCGGCGCGGACTTCTACGTCGCCAATCTCCACAAGTGGGCGATGGCCCCTCGCAGCGCGGCGTTCCTCACCGTTCGACCGGAGCATCACGCGGTGATACACCCCGCGGTGATCTCGTGGGGATTCGGGCAGGGGCTCACGCAGGAGTTCGATTGGGTCGGCACACGCGATCCCACGCCGTGGCTCACCGCGCCCGAAGGGATCCGCTTTCTGCACGATCTCGGATACGACGAGCTGCGGCGTGCGAACCATGATCTGGCGTGGCGTGCGGCGCAGTCCTTGAGCGATCGCTGGGGCACGCCGCGATCGATCGACGAAACCGCGGTCGGCTGTATGGTCAGCGTGATGACGCCCGAGTCGGCCGGCACGACAAAGCCGGACGCCGTGCGTCTTCGCGACCGCCTGCTGTTCGAGCACGACATCGAAGTCCAGGTTCACGCGCGCGGCGGCCGCGTCTGGGTGCGCGTGTGCGCGCAGGCGTACAACGAGTTCTCCGACGTCGAAGCGCTGGGACGCGCGGTCGTGCCGTAGGGTGGGCCTGTTATGGCGGTTTTTAAGTCGTCGTAGCCGGCGGGCTTCAGCCCGCCGGGCGTCCGCAGGGCCGAAGCCCTGCGGCTACGGCTCTACGTCGATCTGAAAACTGGTCTGTCGATGGTGCGGAAGGGGGGACTCGAACCCCCACGAGATTGCTCCCGCCAGCCCCTCAAGCTTGAACGGCGGCAGGCGCGCGAAGAGAAGGACCAGCTCGTCCTGCTGGAGCAGGAAAGGCAGCAAGCACTGGCGGAGCTCAAGGAAGCGCAGGAACGCCAGGTTGCCGACCACACCGCCCGGAACGATCAAGAACTTGAACGCCACGTTCAGGAACGGGAGGATGCGAAGCGTCTGGTGGCCGAGGTCGAGGCGCGTGAGGAAGCGCTCCGGCGCGATGAAGAACTCAAGAGGGACGGCCCCGACTGGCCGCCCCCGCGCGCACGATAACCGGCTCACGCTTCCTGCGACCAAAGCTGAGCCGGTTCATCGATGAGGTCGCCATCCCAAGCCGGGTCTCGAAGTATCTGGGAAACTGGATGCGGCCTGTCGTCTCGCGATTCCTCGGACAGCAGGTCGAACCGAAGCCGCGAATGATTTCGCGGTTCATGTCGCCGGCCTCGCCGCCGCAGCGCGTCGCGGCGGCGGTCGTTCGTCAGATCTGCCAATGGATGAACCGGCGCCGGTGAGCGACACCGACGCCGGTCCCGACGCTACGGCCAGGATTCGTCGTGGTGCGGATCGTGCGCGCAGTAAGACCCGAAGCGCCCAACCTCCCGGAACTGATGGAACCCGTAGCTCCCGTCGAGCAGGCTGTTCGGCTGACGCGCCTGCGACGTTCCCCAGTGCCGGGAATCGTCCGCGTCCGTCCTGGGCGCCTGCGGCGCAAGCGGCACCTGCAGATTGGCGTTCAGGTCGCCCGAGCCGAAACAGTGACAGCAATACTCATTCGTACCCCTGCAGGGGCACTCTTCAAACGCAGCCATAACCCCTCCCCGCGCGGCCGAAACCGCGCAGACAGAAACCGAGTTCCCGAAATTGCTGACGAACCGAAGGGCTGATGAGGGGCGCTGAAGAGGGTCTTTGAGGCTCGACTTACGGCCCGGTGCCGGGACTTACGGCGATATGGCGACCCGTTAGATGTGGCCCGGAATGTTGCCCAGAATTGACAATAGCGCAGTCGCCGTTGGCTCCGCAACGGGCAGCGTTCGCGTTTCTGTCCGGGCAGGGTCGTTGAACAGGCTGGCGGTGGTGTAGGGCACCGTCTGGTCCGGCAACGTCGTCACAACCGATGTCGATGTCGATGTCGGCCGCAGGCTGGCATCTGTCGCCACCGTCGTCGAAACCGTCCGCGTCGGTGTGGCGCCTGTCGTCTGCACCGTCCACGAGACAAGGCGGCGCTGCGCGTCGTAGCTGAACGAGCCGGTCGCCGTGGAACGTGAGCCATCACACGCCGTCGTCATCGCATCGAGGCGCGACCGCGTCTCCCGGCCCGGTATCACCGCCACCTCCGCGAGGAAATCATCGAAGGAAGCCCACGTCGAGACAGCGCGTTCGGAGATGGTTCCGCAGCCCGGTGTCTGCGTCGCCGTCATGTCGGTGGTGAGCTGGTTAGTGGCGCCGCCACACTTCCTGCCCGATGCTCTTGAACTTGCTCACCGCCAGCGCGCCGCGCTCGTTGCGCGCCTTCGAGCCGGGCGCGCTCAGCGCCGCGATGACGGCGGCGCGATCGGCCTCGTGGATCTCGAAGGCGTCGAAGTTCTCATCGAGCAGCACCAGCAGGACCGCGTCGAATGGCTTCGCGACGTCGATTGACCCGAGCCGCTGGCCGGGCTTGCATCCGGGCAGGATGCAGCGCCCCTTGATCTGGAACGTGCGCCCGTCGCTCTCACGCACGGCGTCGTAGCCCGCCTGGCGCGCCGGTGTCAGCGTCACGCCGAGCAGGCGCGCGGCTTCGTACTCGGCGACCTCGCCGGTGATGCCCAGCGGCTTGCCGGTCAGCGCGCGGTATTCCTGCGCGAGCTTCTTCGCCTCGCCGAGCACTTCCATCACCCGTTGGTCGTTTGCCACGCCCGCTCCCTTTCTGATCGACGCTCCGTCACAAACTGCCGACACAGGCCGCCGGCGTCAAGCCTGAACGGCGGGCGAGTGCCGGTTGCCTTCCTGTCTCGTGAAGGACCCGGTCATGCGCTGCTGACGGTCTTCGCCTCCCGCGGCCCTTGGCCGGCGGCGTCGCGCTTGTGCGCGACCGGCAGCGGGCGGGCTCGGGACGCGCCAGCCGGAGAGCATGCTGATCACGCCCAAGCCAGTTCGCCCCCTGCCTCGCCGCCGCCCTGCGGCCCGCCTTCGCTCCGTTGCACCGCGGTTGAGGGTTCCTCTTGCCGCGAAGGAACCGCACAACGCGGTTTCGAACAAAGGAGCGAAAAGACAATGGCTACGACCAAGAACAGCGCACAGATGACCGTCAAATTCTTCCCGAACGACAAGGGCAACCCGCCCGGAAAGCTCGCCGACGCCGAACTGCACTTCACCGGCGGCCCGCTCGACGGGCTCAAGCTGATCGGCTTCGCGATCTGGGAGCGCCGCACCGGCGGGCGCAACGTCACCTTCCCGGCGCGGCAGTACTCGGTGAACGGCGAGCGGCGCAGCTTCGCGCTGCTGCGTCCCGTGGCTGACGCCGCGGCGCAGGACAGCGTCCGCGATCTGATCCTCGCGGCCTACGCCGAGCACGAGACGGCCCTTGCCGCCTCCGCATGAACAAGCCTCACGGCGGTGCGTCCGGTTTCCGGCCGGGCGCTCCGCCGGAGGGTTGTACCGAACACGATGATCATCATCATGGCCATCATCGCGGGGACGAGCATGACCATGACGGGCATGAAGAAGAACAAGACGAGCATCATCATGATGATGTTGTTGATGATGACGACGAGCAGCCTGCGCGCGCGGTGCGCGCTGATGTCAGGCGCGAGCGCCGGGCACGGCTGGCGCGGGCGCGCCGCGTAAGGCCGACGTTGCAAGCTCGCCGATGAATGCGGCGAAGGGCCGGATGTCCTGTCTGACGCTGGCGGATTCAAGCGCCGCCATGTAGTCGTCGCGCCGCCCGACCGGGATGATCGTCCACGGATAGCCGCCCGCGGCCATCATCACGTTCATCAGGAACCGCCCCATGCGGCCGTTGCCGTCCATGTAGGGGTGGATGTAGACGAACACGAAATGCCCGAGCACGACACGCACCGCCGGCTCGGATTCCTGTTCGAGCAGCTCGAACAGCGCCGGCATGCAATCCCGCACCGCCTCGCGCGGCGGCGGCACATGCATCGAGCGGCGGATGTAGACCTGCCCGTTGCGGTAGCCGGCCAGGTCGGAAGCCGCGACAATGCCCGCCGTCACGCTCGGGCCGAACAGGCGGCGATACCACTCGCGATGATCATCACGCGCGACCGCGCCCGGATTCTGGTGAGCCAGCACCCTCTCCAGGCTGGTTTTGACGGCGCTGAAGGCGTCGAAATATCCGCGCGCCGCCAGCGCGTTGCGGTTCTCGCGGTCCTGCGGATCGCCGTCGGGATTCCAGCTGCCGCTGCGCACCCGCTCGATCAGCTCCGGGCTGACCCGGTATCCCTCGATCGACAGCGAGTGGTAGGCGTCGTTGACATACACATCGTCGACCGCGCGCAGGTATGAGGCGGGCTCGGTAGGGCCCGGCGGCGGGGGGAATAGTTCCAGCACGGGCGCGCGCATCGCATCCCACATCAGGCGCAGGCGGTTCACGTAGGGCGAGACGTCGCGAAATGGCAGCACGATGCCGGGCTTGTCCTCGAAGGGGTCGGTCTCGCGGACGTCATACCCGGCCGCCTGCATCGTCTTGAGGATGTCATCGGCAATGCGCGCGTTGCCGGCGTTGCGGAACGCGCCCGCCAGCCGGCCGGCGACCGTGCTGTGGCCGCCTGCCAGCAGAACGGCGAGCACATCGGACGCATCCTTCACGCTCGCCATCGCCGCGCGCACGTCCGTGGACGCGCGCCGCATATGCTGTTCCGACACGGCGGCGAGCGCCGCCGGCACGGAGAACAGGCGCAAGCCATCGCGCACCGCCACCTCGCCATCCGGCGGCATGGCGTGGCGCACATCGAACAGCGACGTGTTGTGGGGCAGCGGCGTGGGCTTGTTGTCCCCGCGCGGCGTGCGCACGAGAAGCTGCGCCGGGACCGTACGGTTGCCGGCGTGCAGCGCGAGCGACTGCTCGGGCGAGAGACACCACTCATCGCCGAAGCGCACGGAGAGATAGCTCGCGCAGAACTCCCAGAAGGACGCGTACCAGGCCGTACTGTCGCCGGGCGTCTCGTCCGGGCGCGAAGCGATGTACCACCCCTTGATCACCTCCCGCAGGAAGCCCGCACCCGTTAGCCGCTCCCGGTGGGTGCGGCTCAGGTCCCGCGACCGGATCGCCGTGACGCCGCGCGCCTGCAGCTCGTGCAGGGCCTGCAGGGATTCAGCGAGTTTTTCTTGCGGTGTCGCCATCGGGGCTTCCTGGGTTCGTGCCGTTCATAGGGTTTCGCGCCGTGCGATTTATAGGATATCCAGTTGTATCATTTATATGCTGTTGTGTCGAGTCAATTGTAGGCTATTGCGCTTTAGACGTGATTTCAAGGGTTTGGCTGGAATCGTGAGCCTGCCGACGGAGCCGATCCGCCCGCAGACTGCCGGCGCGGAAGGCGGGCCAGACATTGTCCGGAACCTCACAGACATGGATGGGGGCGCTGAGTTAGCCTGCCGTCAGGTGCCGGCACAGTCGCCGGGCCCCGGGCAAGACCGCACGAACGCGCACGACCGTCGGCCCCAGTAACAGTCGCCGCCGATCGCAATGCCTCCTGCTCGTCGAGGCTGGCCATCGATGTCCCGCGAATCCCGATTACGCCCATCGCCGGCGTAAGGTTTTCGGGCCGCGCGGCGTCCGGCCCCAACAGGGAGTCTCCGTCTCGTCGGAGCGAACTGAGGACATGGCTGCGGACTTGGGGTTCGATGAACGCGTCCAGGAACTAGCGGCGCTTGGCTTCACGCCGCGCCAAACTCGCTTCCTCGTGACCGTCGCCCTTCACGGCGGCTATTGCCTCCGCCGGCACTATGTGACGTTTGCCGGCATCCAGTACGGCAAGAACGTTCGCGACTTCCTTGACACGCTCGTCGAGCGCAGCCTGGCCGAACGCGTGTCGTTTCGTGACGGTCGCGGCTTCATCTACCACGTTCGGGCCAAGTCTCTGTATCGCCGCATCGGCCAGGGCGAGAACCGGAATCGGCGCTACGCCAGTTCGGCGCTCATGGCGCGGAAGCTGATGGTCTTGGATTTCGTCCTCAGCCGGCCCGATGCCGAGTGGTTCGCGACGGAGCAGGACAAGGTGTCGCTGTTTGCCGACCGGTTCGGAATCGGCCTCGCCGACTTGCCTGCGCATGTGTTCACCGCGCGAGCGTCAGCGAGGCCAGCGACGACACGCTTCTTCATGGACAAGCTGCCCATTTTCATCGCGACCAACTCGCCAGCTGTCCAATTTGTCTATCTCGCGCTCGACAGGACCGGGCGCGGCTTGGAGACGTTCCTGTCCGACCATGTGCGGCTGCTTTCGCGGCTGCCCGAGTGGGCCATCGTCGCAATCGGCCCGCCGTCGCTCGACGTCGCCGTGCAGCGCGCCGCCTTTGATCGCTTTGTCCAGAACACCTGGCGGCCCGAGTCTCGCGCCTCGGTCGCAGACATGCGATTCCTCTTTGCGGGCCTTCAGGCGATGGAAGTCCGCGACCTTCGCCAGTATTCGGTTGCCGACCTGGACCGGCTACGCGAGCTGCGGAAGGCGTATTCGACTCCGCGGTATCGAGCTCTGTACTCGGCTTGGTGCGCTCGCGGCGATGCGGCGCTGGGGAACGTCGTCGCAGAGGAAACGCCGTCGCTGACGCCAGCCGGGCGCCTGATCGTTTGCCCGCTGGCCTCGACCTTCAGCCAGTTCGGATCGCACCCAGGAGTCGCGTGACGGGGCCAGCACGTCGGCAGAACGATGGCCCCGTATTCGGCCCGACTGTCGGCCCCGAAGAGAGCGGGTGCACCGCGATGAACGCGGCGGTTTTCGCCGCGGCCAGGGTCGCGACCAAGGTCGCGAGCGAGGGGGGAGCGACCCCCTCCTTTTCGGCCGCGGTTGACCCCGCGCCTTGCGGCGCGGCGCCAACCGCGACCATGGGTCGCTCCCCCCTCGCCAGAACGGCAGAGGCGCGGCGCCGACTTGCGTCGGCGCTGCCACCGAGCACGAACCGTGACGCTCGCGCGTCACGAGGGGAATCGCGATGAGTGCACACGAGCGTGCATCGGAAGAACAGGCGCCAATGCGCGCACCGAGCGCGCCAGTGGATCCGTGCTTGACCGTCGCGGAAATCGCGGAGCGTCTGAAGTTCGACCCTGAAACGGTCCGCCGCCTGTTCTCACACGAGCCGGGCGTGATCGTGATCTGCATCCCGAAGAAGTCCGCTGTACCGAAGCAGCAGCACCAACGCGCGAATCCGCTTGCGGTTGCTCTTGCCGAAGATGCCGCGATCCCAGAACTTGTCAGCAGCCGCGAGAATCGCGGTCATCTGCTCCTCACTGAATGGCAGCGTCGGGCTGTCCTTGTGTTTCGGCGGCTTGATGAGCGCGGCGGGATTCGCCTGCATCCAGCCTGACTGCACGCAGAACCGGAAGAAGCCGCGCAGGGTTTCGAGGCGCTTCCGTGCCGCGATCGGGAATACGTCCACGTGCCGCGGAACTCGCGCAGACGATCGAGATCGAGCTGCTTCAGGTAACGGAGGCCCTCGCCGGCGCAGAATTCCAGCAGCCGCTTTTCGAGCGTATGGCGGAGCTTCTTGACGCTTTCCGGCGCGAGCTTTCGGGCCTCGGCATCGGCGAGGTACTTCGTCACCGCCTCGCGGATCGTTGGGATCTCCGCCTTGACGACGCCGATCGTGCCCGAAGCTTCCCAGCCGCGCACGCGATCCGCTGCGGCTTCCCAGGACGTGAGATCGAGACTTCGCCGAATGACTTCGCCGCCGAGCGTGCCCTGCACCCAGATCGGACACGCGCAGCGATTCCAGCGCCGTCCCTTCGGACGATGCGCACAATCGTTCAGGTGGCGACGGTACACGGTGAGCATTGCTTCACCAAGAGTACCGCCGATCGGGTACGTATTGAGGACGCGATCAACATCGCGTCTCTCAACACATTGCAATTAAAGACTTTAGACTTGGTGCGGAAGGGGGGACTCGAACCCCCACGAGATTGCTCCCGCCAGCCCCTCAAGCTGGTGCGTCTGCCAATTCCGCCACTTCCGCGTGGGTGAGACCGGCGACGCCCTGTCGGTGCCGCACGGTGACTGGCCAGCCTT
>CAZNMF010000119.1:0-2794 GCA_964573795.1 uncultured Solibacteraceae bacterium | reverse complement strand
GCGCCCCCCCCCCCCCCCCCCGCCGGCGGGGGGGGGGCGGGGGGGCCCCGTCCCCCCCCCGCCGGCGCCCCCCCCCCCGAGTCCGGATATCAGCGTGCGCACGCTCACTTCTGCGCCGCCGATGCGGGCGTGTGCTTGAGGAAGCGATCCGCCCAGGGAATGAAGTACTTCCAGTTCGGCCCGTCGGTATGGCCGCCGTCGTGCTGCCGCCACGCGAGCTGCCCGTCGAGCAGGCTGACGTTCACCGCCGGCATCTTCTCCGTCTTGTAGTCGTCCGACCGGCCGAGGTCCTTCGCGCCGAGCAGGCGGAAGACGGGCTGCGCGGCAATCGCCGCCATGAAGCTGCCCTGGTGATCGAGCCAGTGCGCGTCGCCCTTCTCCGGCACGCCGTAGCTGACGAACGTGAGACGCGGTGCGCACAGCGCGATGAGCTCGTGCGAGTCGACCGGCAGATCGCCCGGGTTCTTGCTGCCGAACGTCGCCTCCGACGCGCCGTACTTCAGGAAGTTGCCGGCCATCCAGTGGTACTCGCCGGTCGCCGTGAGGCTCTCGACCGCTTCGCCGTAGTTGCGGCGGTGCAGCTTCGCGCCGCCTTCACCGGACGATCCGATCAGCACGACCGCGAACCGCGTGTCGTACGCCATCGTGATGAGCGCCGCTTTGCCGTAGCGCGAGACGCCCTCGATGCCGACCTGCTTCGCGTTCACGTTCGGCTGCGTCTCGAGGTAGTCGAGGCCGCGCGACGCGCCCCACGCCCACGCGCGCAGCGCGCCCCAGTCGTCGGGCTTGCGCGGCTGGCCCTTGTTGACGAGGCCGACGATCCCGCGCGTCAGCCCTGCACCGTTGTCGGCCTGGACGCTGCCCGGATTGAGCTGCGCGTACCCCCAGCCGTCCGCGATGAGCTGCTGGGTCGACGGCGGGTCGGCCGGCACGGGCGGCGGTGGCGGGGGTGCGGGCGCGGCGCCGCCCTGCGGTGCAGGTGCGCCGCCGCGGCCGCGGCCGAACGCGTTGGCGGGCGGCGGCGGATCACCCGGCAGACCGCGGCCGCCGCCGAACATGATCATCACCGGCACGGGGCCCTTCGCGTCCTTCGGCACGACGAGCGTCATCTGGATGTCGACGTCGATGGCCGGATACGCGCTGTTGTCGACGTGCCCCTCGAGCTGCTTGCCGACGATGGGATGACCGGCGACGGTCGTCTCGACGGTCCGGATCACGTTCCACGTGACCTTCGGGACGTTGGCCGGCACGCGGCCGAGCACTTCGCGATCGAAGTCCTCGAGGATCTCCTTGCGCCGCACCTGCCACATCGCGGGCGTCGTCACCTTCTGGCCGTTCTTCAGCGTGAGGACGTCGGGCAGATTGGGATACGGGTTGGCCAGCGCCTCGTCGTAGTTCGCATGATTCGGCGCGTTTGCGTCGGCCGCCGGGCCGGGCCGCAGGGCCTTGATGCCGAGCTGGTCCATCATGTTCTGATGGTCTTCCGCGGCCGTCCACGTCTTCGGCGCGGGCAGACCTGCCGGCACCTTCGAGAGATCGATCGCTGGCGGAGCCGGCTGCTGCGCGCGCAGCGGCAGCGCCGCGGCCATCAGCGCGAGTCCGAGCGAGCCGGCGACCACGAGTCCTGTCCGTCGTGCACCTGTCATACACGTCACCTTTCGAAGGGCGCTGGGCGAGCCAGCGTCGAAGCGGTTCCACATCGGGAGGCGGAGATTGTAGCGCAGAATGTCCGGCGCGGCGGTACTCCCCCTCACGCGCCGTCTTCGGCGCGGCGCCGCAACAGGTCCAGCACGCGCGTCCAGGCCGTCTTGTCGCGCGCCACGCGCAGCAGCGGATCGATGGGCAGCAGCCATCCGGCGTTGCCCGGCGGCGAGGCTGCGAGCGCGCGATGACATAGCTCGGCCGCGTCATCGGCTCGCCCGGCGTGCACGAGAGTGGCCGCGCGCGCCATGGCCTCGTCGATGTGCAGACGCGCGTCCCTGTCCGGCAGGTGCGCCGCCGCCAGCCGGTCGGCATGGCCGTCGAGAATGGCCAGCCCCGCGCGGGCCATCGCATGGCGAGGCGCGCGGCTGAGCGCCGCGGTGTACGCCGCGCGCGCGGCCTCGGCGTCGCCTGCGCCGGCGAGCATCGCGCCCTTCGCGTAAAGCGTGCTCGCGCAGCACCCGCGCGCGGACAGAAGACCGTGCGGCTCGAGCGCCAGTTCGCGAGCGAGCCACGCGAGCGCGTCGCTCGTCTGTCCGCGAAGCTGACACAGCAGACCTTTGAGCCAATACACGCCGACGTGTAGTCCGCCCGGCTCTTCGGAATCGGGCATCGCCGCCAGGACAACGTCGAGTTGACGCTCGGCTTCAGCCGCGTTGTCGCGCGCGACGAACACGGTCGCCATCAGCAGATGCGCGTCGGGCAGGCGCGGCGAGAGGCGCAGTGCCGTCGCCGCGGCGGCGATGCGATCTTCGCCCCACGATCCGAACGCACGGCGGATGTGATGACGAAGACACAGCGGCTCGAGCTCCACGCCGCGGCGCAGCGCGGCAGCGGCCCCCTGCCGATCGCCCGCGCGTTCGAGCACGACGCCTTCCGTGATCCACGCCTCGCCCGACATCGGATCGAGCCGTCGCCCTTCGCGCGCGTGGTGCGCGGCGAGCGACATCATCGTGGTGTCGGGAGCGTCCTCGGCGCGCGTGGAATCGAAGAGCAGAATCGCCGCGTTCGCCAGCCCCACGTGGAAGACGGCGCGTTCGGGATCGCGCTCGACCAGCGTGCGAAACACCGCGAGCGCGCCGGGCAACCGGCT
>CAZNMF010000118.1:0-9795 GCA_964573795.1 uncultured Solibacteraceae bacterium | reverse complement strand
GCTTCCGGCGTGAGCTTGCCGACCGTGCAGGGCACGATGGTGATCTCCTGTCCGCCGAGCTCCTTGACCATCGTGATCGTGTCCTTGACGTACTTCACGGACATCGCGCGGTTCGCCTCGCTGGCGGTGAGCAGATTGCGATCGCCCATCATCAGCGTGACGCTGCCCCAGCAGGTCAGCTTGTGATCCTTCAGCAGCTTGCCGACGTGCTTCGTGTCGTACCGCTCGGGCTCGCCGCTGATCTCGATCGCGTCGTACCCACACTTGGCCAGGCGCGCGATCGTGACTTCGATCGGCTCGGCTCGCATCCAGTTGTGCATCGCGACTTGCATCGGGGATTTCCTCCGACTACGGGCTACGGACCGGGCGGCCACGGGGGGCCGCCCCTACGTCGGGCTACAGGCTACGGGCCACGGGCTACGGGCCGGGCGGCCACGAGGGCCGCCCATAATTGGGGCTACGGGCCACGAGGTGTTGGGGCGGCCCCCCGTGGCCGCCCGAAAAACTACAACGTCTTCAAGTACACGTTCCGAAACTCTACCTTCATCGGGGCGCCCATGTGGATCTGGAAGCCCAACAGCCCCTTCGCCGCGCGCCCCGCTGCATCGTCGTCGACGAACAGCGACGTGACGTGGCCATTCAACACGTGAATCAGCACGTTGCCGCGCGCGATGACCTCGAGCTGGTTCCAGTCGTCCGGCTTGATGTAGCCCTTGAGCGCGTCGCCGTTCTCGAGCGCCGCGAGCGGGCCGCGCGGACCGGCCGCGTCAGGCCCGAAGTAGCCGAACGACCCGCGCAGCGCGAGAAAGCCGCGGCCGCGCTCCTCGTACAACTGGCCGGTGTACTGGTTCGCGTAGTCGATGTCGGCCTGGTAGCCCTTGAGCACCCACTTGCCGATGTTCTGCGCGCCGCCTTCGGGCAGCTGCACACTGCGGTACTGGACGCCGCTGTTGGTCGAGTTGATGCGATATTCGACCTTGAGCTCGAAGTCGGCGGGCTCGCCGCCGCGCCAGATCAGGAACGTGTTCTGCGTGATCGGATGCTCGGTCGTGCTCTGACCGACGATCGTGCCGCCCTCGGCGCGCCAGAACGTCGGGTCGCCGTCCCAGCCGTTGAGGGTCGTCCCGTCGAAGATCGATCGGAACCCCGTGTGATTGTCGTAGGCGATCGGCGTCCCGCCTTGCGGCCCGCCTCGACCGCCGCCACGCCGGCCGGCGCGTCCGCCGCCCGGCGCCTGACCCGCCGGCGCGCCAGCCCCCTGCGCCGCGATTCCAATGCTGCCCACGGCGACCGCAAGCGCGGCCGCAACGCCGAACGCGAGCAGCGGCATCCGGGATGTGCGAAGACGTTCAATCAACGCGCGCGACATGACACACGCCTCCTGCGAGCAGACTGAAGAAGTTCGAAGTTCAGGCCGACACAGCGTCGCACCGACGCCCCATGGGCCGCAAGATCTGATTGATCGCGTTCTGCCGTGCAGAACGAAAAGACGGAACGGCCCCAGGCTTCCGCAGATTGGGAAGCCCGGGGGTTCCGCGTAGGGGCTCAGAACGTAAAGCGCAAGGCGAGCTGGATGATGCGATACGACGCCGTGCGAGAGCTCGTCACCGAGCCGAACCCGGTGTCCGTCTGTTCGCCGGTCGCGAAGTTGAACTGCGCGCCCGTATCGACGTTGCCGTACTGCTTCGCGTTGAACGCGTTGTACATCTCGATCCGGACCTGCAGGTTGCGTCGGTTCGGCATCGCGAAGTTCTTGAAGATCGTGATGTCGTGGTTCATGTAGCCCGGGCTGATCCACTCGTCATTGGTCGACGTGCCCAGGTAGTAGATGTCCGACGCGTTCGTCGTCGGTCCGCCCGGCTGAATGCACTCGGTGCGGAACTGACGGTCCTGCGTACGCTCCCCTCTCGGCAGGTTCGGATCGCAGACGAGCGTCACGCGCGGCCCGCCGAGCCCGCCGCCCGTCATGTCGTTGAACGGCGCGCCCGAGAACGAGTACGAGAAGCCGCTGTGCGTGCCGCTGAGGAACTGACTGATGCCCGAGATCTGCCAACCGTCGGTCACGCCCTTGACAATGGGATTGTCCCAGACGCGGCCGAGCCCTGGCACGTCCCAGTTGTAGTTGATCGTCAACACGTGCGGCCGGCTGCCGTTGAGCGTGTAGTTGCGCGCGAGATTGTCGGCCTCGGAGAGGAACGGATCGAACGTGCCGATCGATCGCCGCCGGGACCCGGTGTACGCCAGACCCCACCCGAAGCCGTTCTCGAACCGCCGCTGCACCGACACCTGGATCGAGTGATAGTTGGCGTACCCGCGCCACTCCTGCCGGCCGATGCCGCCGAACCCGCGATAGTCGCGCAGGTAGTTCGTTGGATAGGCGACCGTGTTGTTCTGCGTCGGATCGGCATTCTGCGGATTCAGATCGACGCGCGTCGTCCCGTACGGGACGTTGTTGATTTGCACGGTGTTCGCGCTGTGGCGGTTGGCGTTGCCGACGTACGACACGTCGGCGACCATCTTGAACGGCAGCTCGCGCTGCACGCCGAGACTCCAGTTGTAGACCGTCGGCACCTCGAAGGGCGCGAACGCGGTGACGCCGCGCGGGCTCTGCACGAGCTGCGATCCCAGCAGTTGCGGAACCGTCGTGAACGTCGTGGTCCGTGTGTCGATGAGCGGCGGCTGCTCGGTGAGCGACAGGATGATGTCGTCACTGTAACGGTCGTAGAAGATGCCGACGCCGCCGCGGACCGCGGTGCGGCCGTCGCCAGCCACGTCCCACGCGAACCCGGCGCGCGGGGCGAACAAGATGCCCTTGCCGTCGTACACCGTCTGCTTGACGATGTTCATGCCGTTGTAGAAGTCGCCCGATCCCGGCACGAGCTTGTCGATGTATGTGTTGTTGACGATCTCGCCGGTCAGCGGATTCCTGGCCACGCGGGTCGTGCCCGCGCAGGTCGCGGCACCGTTGGCGCAGACCGGCTCGAACAGCAGCGGCGCGCTGCCGCCGGCCCACGACGTCGGATCGAAATACGCGATGTCCTGATTCTTCACGTAGGTCGGCCCGAGGTAGTAGAAGCGCATGCCGTAATCGGCCGTGAACTTCCGGTTGATGCGCCAATTGTCCTGCGCGAAGAACTCGACCTGGTTGAAGCGGCCCTGCGCGAAGGGCTTCGCCGTCGACTCGGTGTAGGCGTTGATCGACCCGAGCAGGGCGTTGGCGAACCCGAAGTTCGTGTCGAACGGGTTGCTCGTGTTCGCGTTGAAGTCGTAGGTCCCGTTGAACACCGCCGCACGCGGCGCCGGCCGCGCCGTGTGCTCGATGAAGATGCCGGCCTTCATGTTGTGCGATCCCTTGAGCTTCGTGAGGTTCGCGCTGTAGTCCGACGTGATGTTCTTCGCGTTGAACGGGAACCGGTTGGAGATGCCGATCCCGCGCGTGTTCGGCAGCGCATTCGTGCCGCCGAAGCTCATGTTCGGGATGAGGTTGAGCGGATTGGCCTCGGGAAAGAACTGCGGCAGGTTGTCGAGCACAATCGCACGGTTGTTCTGGTCCAGCGTCTCCTGGCTCATCCAGTCGACCGACTGCTGCGCCCAGTTGATGCCGTAGGTCACCTCCAGCACGCTCGTCGGCGACAAGGTATGGAGCAGCGTGTTGACGAGGCTGACCGTCTTGATCTCGTACGACGTGTTGAACTGCGGCCAGCTCGCGTTGCCGCCGTTGCCGGTGCCGGCGCCGAGGAAGCCGTTGTAGCCGCGCGAGTTGACCTCGTTGCCGAATTGGACGCGCGAGTAGAACGTCGTGCCGTCGCGCGCGTTGTAGTCCACGCGAAGGACCTGGTCGTTCTTCGGCTTGTCGAGCACGTTCTGGTAGACGTAGTTGTACTGGCGCCTGCCCGTCGGATCGGTCGTGTTCGGCATCGGGAACAGGTTGAGCATCATCGCGCCGTAATGGTCGATGCGATTGGCCGGAATGACGTTGTTCGCGAAGCACCCGGGTCCGCCGCTGTTGACGTTGCACGCGAGCCCTTGCGCCGCCAGCAGCGGATCCTTGATCCAGATCCGCTGACCCGACGTGTTCACGGTCTGCGAGAAGTCGCCCATGCGCTCGAGCGCCGTCGGCATCGTGCTCTGGAGCAGATCGCCGGGGTCGGTGCGCGGCAGCAGGTCCTGCGACCAGAAGAAGAACAGCTTGTTGCGGTCGCGGTTGAACTTCACGCCCGGTAGCACGACCGGCCCGCCGATCGTCCACGCGGTGTTGTCGTAGCGGTATCGGGGCTTGCTGCAATTGGCGTTCGGCGCGCCGTTGACGATGGGCGCGGCATCGCACTGGTCCTGGCGATCCCAGGCGTTCGCGTTGAAGCGCTCGTCGCGCTTGTAGTACGCGAGCGATCCGTGGAAATTGCGGCCGCCGCTCTTCGTGACGACGGTGATCGTCGCGCCGGAGCTGCGCCCGTACTCCGCCTGGAAGTTCGACGCCTGCACTTTCACTTCAGCGATCGAATCGAGCGCCGGCGCGGCGTAGTTGCCCGAGTTCGACCCGGTGTCCTTGTTCGTGACGCCGTCGTACGAGAAGTTGAACGACGACTGGCCGTTGATGGTCATGTTGCCGACCGATCCCCAGCCCGGCGCGTCGCGGTTGCGCGTGTCGATGACGCCCGGCAGCAGCTGCAGGCTGCCCATGAAGTCGCGCCCTTTGAGGCCGATGTCCTGAATCTGCTGCGCGCTGATCGTCGCCGATCGCTCGCCGCTCTGCGTCTGCACGCGCAGCGCTTCGGCCTGCACGGACACGGCCTCGCTCAGACCGCCGAGCTCGAGCGCAATCGGCGGCAGCGCCACGCGCTCGGTCGCCGTGACGACGACGCCTTTCTGTTCGTAGGTCTTGAAGCTGGCCAGCGTGACCTTCAAGTCGTAGGTCCCGGCGAGCAGGTTGGTGATGACGAACGCGCCTTGCGCGTCGGTCACGGTCTCGCGTGCGACCTGGGTCGACGTGTTCCGCACGGACACGGTCGCGCCCGGCACGGCGGCCTTCTGCGTGTCGAGCACCGTGCCGCCGATTTGGCCCGTCAGGCCTTGCGCCCACGCCGGCGATGCCAGCGTGCCGAGCACGATCAGAGCGAGCGTACAGACGAGACGACTCCGTCGGAATGAGATGGACCTCACATCTTCCTCCTTCGCGTCGAACACCAGGCCGGCACGTGGGCGCGCGCCGGTCGGGACGAGGTTGTGCGTTGCGGAGGTAGTCTGCGGATGCGCCGCGGCGCGCTCAAACGGCACGCGCACCTGAACGCCGGGTTTTTTCCTGCGGAACGGCGCCACGGCGCCTCCGGGCACCGCCGGGCACGCCGCCCGCGGCCTGTCGGACAGCATCCTGGCGCCCGCGACGGAATCGCGGGCGCGGCCGCGTCTGCTCGTGGCGTTGCGCTCTGCGGAACGCCCGCCTCGGGCCGGCGCCGGTCAGGACGAGATCGGCCGCCCCGCCACGTCGAGCAGCGCGTCGTTCGGATAGTAGTGATCGAGGTTCGCCGCCGTGATGACCTGGTGGCGCACGAACTTGGCCGGCGGCGTCGGCCGCTGATCGAGGATGTCGAGCGCCAGGGCGATCAGCTCCTCGCCGTAGCGCTCCGGGAAGTACGCGACCGACCCGATGAGCGGCGTCCGCGGCTGCCGCAGCTCGGCGCGCGCGTCCGGCTCGGCGTTCTGCCCGACGATGGCGCACGTCGCCGCGCGCCCGCTCTCCTGGAACGCCCGCGCCGCGCCGAGCGCGCTCGAGTCGTTGAGCGCGCCGACGAGCACGCGCTTGCGATCGCTGCGCTTCAGGTGCTGCCGCACGCGCTCGAGCGCCAGCGTGAACTGCCCGTCGCCGTCGATCGACACGATCGGGCACGTGGCCATCGCCTCGCGCAGCGTCTCGCGCAGCCCGGCGACGACGCCGTCGATGCGGCTGTGGACGAGCGACCCGGTGCGCGCCGCGTCGACGAGCAGCACTTCGTCGGCCTGCCCGTTCCACCGGCTCTTCGCCCAGCGGCCGAGATAGTGTCCGGCCAGCAAGCCCGCCTGATAGTTGTTCGCGCCGTAGTACGTCGCGCCCGGATGCGGCACGTGCACGGCGATGAACGGAATGCCCGCCTGCACGTAGCGCGCGGAGATCGCGGCCGCCGCGGCCTCGTCGATCTGGAACTCGATCGCCAGATCGACCTTCTCCTTGATGAGCTGATCGGCGTTGCGCAGGGCCGTCTTCGCGTTGCGGCGATTGTCCAGCGTGATGAGCTCGACGTCCTCGGTCTTCGCCGCGAGCACCAGGCTGTCCTGCACCGCGCGCTGGAACGAGCTGTCGTGCCCCAGCGCGGCGTAGCCGACCCGATAGCGCTTGCGCCGGTGCATCTCCGACGTCAGGCGATAGCGGCTGTCGTCGACCTTCTCCACCAGCCCGCAGTGCCGCAGCGTGTGCAGCAGCCTGAAGCACAGCCCCTTGTTGAACGTCGTCCGCTCCACGACGTCGCGGAGGCGCAGCATCTCGCCGCGCGACCGGAACGCGCGCAGCACTTCCGCGGCGTGGACGACGGATTGGATGACGTAGGACTTGCGATCCGACTTGCTCATCGACATCTCGGCCGGACACCGCGGGGGCATTCCCAAGCCCAAGCCCCAAGCCACGAGCCCCAAGCCTTTGCGGCTTACGGCTTATGGCTTACGCCTTACTTTGTCCGCCGTAGCCTTGGCGAGGGCGGACGGGTGCTGTCGAGGCCCACACGGTAGCACGACGTCCGTTCGCGGGGAACGGCGGTCGTTTCGGCATGCGAAACGCCCGTTCGGGCGCCTGACCTGGCGCGGCGCGTGGGCGCCGTGCCCTACACTGCGCACATGCCACGCCACGCGTTCGCGGTCGTCTCGCTCGCGTTGTGCGCATCCGCCTGGATGCCGTTTGCCGCGGCGCAGACGCCGCCGGACACCCCCTATCCGGCCTCCGGCCTGACGCGCCAGCAAGTCTTCGACAAGCTCACGTCGACGTCGGCCGGCACGACACCGTCGGTCGAGACGGGCAAGACGCTGTTCGAGAAAACGTGCTCGGGCTGCCACATCTTCGGCGACATCGGCGCGTCGGTCGGTCCCGATCTCTCGACGGTCGGCAGCCGCTTCGGCAAACGGGAGATCCTCGACTCGATCCTCTGGCCGTCTCACACCATCTCCGACCAGTACGCGATGACGACGTTCGAGCTCGAGGACGGCAGCTCGGTCAGCGGAATGATCGCGCGCGAGACCGCGGCGGCCGTCGCCGTTCGGAACGGCGATCATCTCGAGCGGCCGCTCGTGCTGCCGGTGTCGTCGATCAAACAGCGAACCGAGTCGACGATCTCGCTCATGCCGGAACATCTCGTCGCCGCGATGACGCTGGACGAGATCGACAGCCTCGTCAGCTTCCTCCTGACCGGCAAGTGACCTTGCCACCGGCCGGGCCGGTGCGGTATGTACGTAGGAGGTATGTGGACTGAAATACCGCGCCTGTCGTGTTGCCGCTGTCGGGCATCCGTGTCCCGGCAGGCACGCTGAGCGCAGGTCGACGAGCCGCAGCTCGTCAGCACGTCCCAGTTCGCACAGCCTTCCGGGCCCGGAGCGCACGCCGTTCCGGGCTTTTTTGTTTGCCGTTCCAGACGTAGACGAGGACATCCGCATGGCCACGACCGTGTTCATCCCCACTCCCCTCCGGCCGTTCACCGATCAGCAGGCGACGGTCCAGGTGGCCGGCGCCAGCGTCGGCGAGGTGCTGCAGAACCTGGTGACCGTTCACACCGAGCTCCGCAACCACCTGTTCAGCGCGGACGGCAAACTGCGCAGCTTCGTCAACGTCTACGTCAACGACGAGGACATCCGGTACCTGAAGAAGGAACAGACGCCGATCGGCGCCAGCGACACGGTCAGCATCGTCCCGTCCGTGGCGGGCGGGTCCAGCGAGGTGCGCCAGTGAGCGAGCTCAACAGCGACGAAGTCCGGCGCTACAGCCGGCACCTGATCATGCCGGAGGTCGGCGTCGAGGGTCAGCGCAAGCTGAAGGACGCGCGCGTCCTCTGCATCGGCGCGGGCGGCCTCGGCTCGCCCGCCGCGCTCTATCTCGCCGCGGCCGGCGTCGGGACGATCGGTCTCTGCGATTTCGACGCCGTCGATTTCAGCAACCTGCAGCGCCAGGTGCTCTTCAGCACGGACGACGTGGGCCGGCCGAAGCTGCGCGCGGCGAGCGATCGGCTGCGCGGCCTCAACCCGAACATCCGCATCGTCTCGCACGAGACCATGCTGACGTCGGCCAACGCGCTCGACATCTTCAAGGATTACGACATCATCCTGGACGGCGCGGACAACTTCCCCACGCGGTACCTCGTCAACGACGCGTGCGTGCTGTCCGGCAAGCCGAACGTCTACGGCAGCATTTTCCGCTTCGACGGCCAGGTCTCGATCTTCGCGACCAAGGGTGGGCCGTGCTATCGCTGCCTGTATCCCGAGCCGCCGCCGCCCGGCCTGGTGCCGAGCTGCGCGGAGGGCGGCGTCCTCGGCGTGCTGCCGGGCGTCGTCGGCACGATCCAGGCGACCGAGGTCATCAAGCTGATCCTCGGCGCGGGCGATCCGCTCATCGGCCGGCTGCTGCTCTTCGACGCCCTGCAGATGAAGTTCCGCACGCTGAAGCTGCAGCGCGATCCGAGCTGCCCGGTCTGCGGCGATCACCCGACGGTGACCAAGCTGATCGACTACGAGATTTTCTGCGGCATCACGCCGCCGACGAAGGCGGCCGATCAGAGCAAGGTCTCGGCGGATCAGGAGATGACCGTCAGCGATCTCAAGGCGCGCCTCGATCAGCACAACGTGTTCCTGCTGGACGTGCGCGAGCCGCGCGAGTGGGAGATCTCGCACATCGAAGGTGCGACGCTGATTCCGCTCGGCGAGCTGCCGAAGCGGCTGTCGGAGCTGCCGGATCCGACGACCGGTCCGGAGATCGTCGTCCAGTGCAAGTCCGGCGTCCGCAGCGCGAAGGCCGTCAACCTGCTGCGCGAGAAGGGCTACACGCGGGTCAAGAACCTGCGCGGCGGCATTCTCGAGTGGATCGCGCGCGTGGATCCGAGTCTTCACACCTACTGACGCCGTGTGAAGACTCGGACGTGTCAACTTCGAACTGCGAACTTTGAACTTCGAAAGAAAGCTTGCACGCTCGATTTCGAAGTTCTCAGTTCGAAGTTCGAAGTTGACGCCGAAGGCGTCTAGCTTTCTTCGCTTCTCGACGTCCGCGACGGATAGGACCCGAAGATCTTGAGCGATCGCGTGATGCCGGCGAGCTCGTCGAGGGCGGCCTGGACGGACGCGTCGGCGATGTTGCCCTCGAAGTCCACGTAGAACAGGTACTCGAACGGCCGGCCCGGCATCGGGCGCGACTCGAGCTTGGTCAGGTTCAGGCCGTGGCCGGCCAGCACGCCCAGGCACGCGAGCAGCGCGCCGCGCTCGTGCTGCATCACGAACATCACCGACGTCTTGCAGGGCACGCGCGGATCGAACGGCTCGGCCTCGCGCGCGATCACCAGGAAGCGCGTGTAGTTCTCGCGGTGGTTCGCGATGTCGCGCCGCAGCAGGTGCAGGCCGTGCAGCGCGGCCGCTTCCGGGCTCGCGATCGCCGCGTGCGTCGGATCGTTCTCGGCCTTGACGCGCTCGACGCTCATCGCGGTGTCGATGAACGTCTCGACCGTGCACTGCGGCAGCGACGCCAGGAACGCCGTGCACTGCGACAGCGCCTGCGGGTGCGAGTAGACCTTCCGCAGG
>CAZNMF010000117.1:0-4629 GCA_964573795.1 uncultured Solibacteraceae bacterium | reverse complement strand
CAACGTCTCGTCGATGACCGCGTCCGCGCGAATGCCTCCAAGCCACGACGGACGACGTTTGGTCCTGCCGGGGCGCGAGCCGAGCGACACGGATGCGCTCGCCTACAGCACGTCGGTGGGACCACGCTTCTTCGAAACGCTTGGCGTGCCGCTGGTCGCCGGCCGCGACTTGACCATCGAGGACGAACAGCCCGGTCACGAGGGCGTCGTCGTCAACCAGCGGTTCGCCGATCTCTTCTTCGCAGGGCGGCCGCCAGTCGGTCAGCTGATGGCTCTACGAGATCCCCAGAACACGATGGCTGCGTCGGCGTGGCGAACGGTCGTGGGCGTCATCCCCAACCTTCGCGACGGCAATGTTCCTGAACCGATCGCCTACGTCCCAGATCAGGACGCCGCGGCATCGACCACACTCGTGTTTCGGACGACCGACGATCCCGCCGCGGCGAGTCAGGCGCTGCGCCGCGCCGTGGCAGGTTTGGATCGCGATCTTCCTCTCGACCGCGTCGCGCCATTGTCCGACGTGCTTCACGACGCCGGCTGGAACGGCCGTGTGTCGGCGAACATGCTGCTCACGATCACGACGATCGCGTTCCTGCTCGCCGTCGTCGGGCTCTACGCGGTGATTGCGCAATCGGTCACCCAGCGGACGCCGGAGATCGGCATCCGCATGGCGCTCGGCGCATCCTCACGCGCCGTCGTCTGGCTCGTCCTGCGACGCGCCTTCGCCTACGTGGCCTTCGGCTTCGCCGCGAGCCTGCCGTGCACGTACTTCTTCGAGCGGATCTTCGTCAACGCGACGTCGGGTGAGCATCCGCTGCTCAGCCCGATCACGTTTGCGCCGGTCGTTGTCGTGCTCGTCGTGGTCACGCTCATCGCGTGCGCGTGGCCGGCCGCTCGCGCCACGCGTATCGCGCCGGCAACGGCCTTGCGGCAGGAATAGCGGCGAACGTTTCACGCCCGGTCGGTGTCCAACGTGACGTCGCTCGCACGCATCGCGTCGCGCAATTCTTCGTAGGGGCCGGCCCCCGTGCCGGCCCGTCACCGTTCGGGCGGCCACAGGGGGCCGCCCCTACGCGCATGAACGTCCAAACCGACGACTGGAGGGGATCGTGCTCGAAGTCCGGGACGTCTCGAAACGCTACGGCGCGCTGACCGCCGTTCGGCACATCAACTTCTCCGTCAAGCCCGGGGAGGTCCTCGGCTACCTCGGCCCCAACGGCTCCGGCAAGTCGACGACGGTGAAGATGATCGTGGGGCTGATGCCGCCGACGCACGGTCACATCCTGCTCGACGGCGAGGACGTGCAGGAGCACCTGCTCGAGTACAAGGCGCAGGTCGGATACGTGCCCGAGGAAGCGCACGTCTACACCTATCTCACCGGCCCCGAATATCTGCGATTGACGGGCCGCCTCCGCGGCATCCACGAAGGGCCGCTCGAAGAGAAGATCCAACGGTTTCTCCGCATCTTCGGGCTCGATCGCGACATCCACGCGCCGCTCGCCGCGTTCTCGAAAGGCATGCGTCAGAAGATCCTGCTGTCCGCGGCGCTCCTCCACAACCCGCGCATCGTCGTGCTCGACGAGCCGGTGTCCGGGCTCGACGTGTCGACGGCGCTGATGCTGCGGGAGGTCGTGCGATCGCTCGCCGCCGACGGACGCATGATCTTCTACAGCTCGCACGAGCTCGACACGATCGAGAAGATCAGCACGCGCGTCATCATCCTGCGCGCCGGCGAGATCGTCGCCGACGACTCCGCGGCGCGCCTGCGAGAGCTGACGCACGCGCCGTCGCTCGAAGACGTGTTCGCGCAATTGACCGTCGAGCAGGATCTCGGCATCACCGCCGACGCGCTGCTCGACGCCGTACGGCTGTGACGCCTTCGCCTGTTCGGCTCCCGACGGATCGCGCGGTGCGCCGCACGCTCGCGCGCACGTTCCTGCGCCGATTCTTCGACAACGAGATCACGGGCGGCTCGCAGGATCTCGCGATGAGCTTCTTCTGGCTGGTCGCCTTCTTCGCGGGCCCGCTCACGTTCATGTCCGTCGAGGCCATGCTGCACTATCGCGTGATCGTACTGCTGCAGGGCCCGGACGCCTTGCGGCTGCTCTCGCGTCCGGACAAGACGGCGTTCATCGTCGTCGGCATGATGGCGGCGGCGATGATCTCGGCGCTCGTGTGGAGCAGCCTCATGCTGGAACGTCGCGACGGGTTGATCCTCGGCACGCTGCCGGTGCGCGGCCGCAGCGTCGTCGTCGCGAAGCTCGCGGCGCTGGCCGTCTATGTTTCAGGCATCGCCGTCGCGATGCATGCCGTGTCCTCGGTGCTCTACGGCTTCGCGCTGGCGGATCACGCGACGACGTGGCGTCTGGCGCTCCTGAGCCCGTTCGCGCACTTCATCGGCGCGGTGGCCGCGTGCGCGTTTGTGTTCCTGTGCGTGACCTCGATCCAGGGCCTCGCGCTCGTGCTGACTGGACCAGCGGGATTCCGGCGGGTCTCGACGGTGTTACAGATGGCACTCGTCGCCGCCGTCATCGTGGGCTTCACCAATGTTGGACGCGTGATCCAGGGCGTCGCCGCGTTCAACGAGCCCGGTCGCGTCGTGCCGCCGGCACCGTGGCTGCTGCTGACGCCGCCCGTCTGGTTCCTCGGGCTCGAGGAATGGATCCTCGGCGGTGCTGAGCCGGTATTCACGCGGCTGGCCGCGACGGCCATCGTCGCGTTCGCCGGCGTTGCGGCGATCACCGTCGTGACATATGCGGTGGCCTACCGCCGAATCATGGTGCGCGTCGTGGAGGCGCCGGAAGACAGCGCGAGGGCCGGACTCGTGAGCGCGGCGGCCGATTGGATCGCGCGTCGCCTGTCGCGCACACCGGCACGCCGGGCGTCGGCGCAATTCTTCTTCACGTCGATCGGACGCGTCGAGCGGCTGCGCT
Organism: uncultured Solibacteraceae bacterium; assembly: GCA_964573795.1. GTDB lineage: Bacteria > Acidobacteriota > Vicinamibacteria > Vicinamibacterales > SCN-69-37 > CAZNMF01. The sequence continues at coordinate 1,696 of CAZNMF010000117.1, read as the reverse complement.
TCGTGCTCGCCATCGCGCTTGGCATCCTCTGCGCGTGGCTCGTGCCGGCGCTCGTGACGATGGCGTCCGCGGAGCAGCCGCCGTCGGCAGCGACGACGTTCGGCCTGTCCTACGCCGCGCTGGCGTTCGTCATCGTCGGCGCGCGCATTGCGATCGCCATGCCCTCGGATCTTCGTGCCGCGTGGATGGTGCCCGTCATCGACGTGCCGGGGCGCGTCCTTCGCTCAGGCCTCTGGCGCGCGCTGTATGGCGCGATCGTCGTGCCGCTCATCGGCGTCTTCGCCGCTCTGCATGCGTGGATCTGGAACTGGCCGATGGCCGCGCAACACGCAGTCGTGATGGCCGCGGTCGGCGCGCTGCTCGTCGAGCTGTCGCTCTGGCACTTCGATGCACTGCCGCACCATCGCCCGTGGCGTCCCGAGCATGTCAATCTGCGAGTCTGGTGGCCAGCGTACCTGTTCGGGTTCATCGCCCTCACGCGCACGCTCCCGCAACTCGAATGGGCCGCGCACGACTCCCTCGTGAGCACTGGCGCCATCACCGCCATCGCGCTCGCGGCTGCCGCGATTCTTCATCTCTTCCATCGACGTCCGTATCCGGCGCCGTCCTTCGACACGGAGACGTTCGTCGAGACGGAACGGGTGCTGGGGCTGGAATAGTGCCGGCTTGGGGCCACGGGCTACGGGCTACGGACCACGCCGGCGCTCCTCTTGACATCACACAAGAGCCGCGCCTACTCTCCTCTATACACCACACACGAGCGCCCGCATGGAACGACACGCCACGAGGGGACGGAAGCCATGAGCCCAGGCCATCGGGAATCCACTGGACGCGTGCGGGCCTGGCTGTTCCGGCTTGGCGCTCGCGTCCACGCCTGGCTCCGCTCCGCGTCGCTCGATCGCGACTTGGACGAGGAGCTGCGATCGCACGTCGAGATGCTGGCCGGCGATCTCGTCCGCGGCGGGGTGCCGGCCGCCGAGGCCAGGCGAGCCGCACGGCTCCGGCTGGGCGCGACTCAGCCGCTTGCCGAGCAGCATCGGCGCATCCGCGGCCTCCCGGCGCTCGACGCGCTCTGGCGCGACGCGCGAATCGCGTGGCGATCGACGATGACGCGGCCCGGCGAGGCCGCGCCGATCGTCGTGACGCTGGCGCTCGGCATCGGCGTCGTCACGGCGCTCTTCAGCATGCTCGACTCCGCGATCTGGCATCGTGTGCCGTTTCGAGACGCCGATAGTCTGGTCGAAATCTGGTCGCACATTCGTAACGAGCACTCCGATTTCAGCATGAGGAGCGCGACACGAGAACAGATCCTCGCCTGGCAGCGGCAGCACGACCTGTTCGAGTGGGTGGAAGCATATGGCCCTGCGTCGTTCGTCTCGCAAGTCGGGCGCCAGGCGACCGTCGTTCAGGGGGCTGTCGTCACGCCCGATCTGTTTGCACGTCTCGGCGCTGCGGCCAGGCTCGGCCGTCTATTCACGAGCGACGAGGGACAGGCCGGCTCGAATCACCGCATCCTGATCAGCGACACGTTCTGGGCCGGCGAATTCCAGCGCAGTCCGGACATCGTCGGCGAGCGCATCGCCATCAACCAGCGCGACTACGAGATCGTCGGCGTGATGCCGGCCAGCTTCCGATTCCCGGACGCACGTGCACGCGTATGGGTGCCGTACAACGCCGCGTCGCCGCCGCCGGCGTC
>CAZNMF010000116.1:0-19279 GCA_964573795.1 uncultured Solibacteraceae bacterium | reverse complement strand
GGCCAGTCGTAGGCGAGCAGCGCGTCGCGCAGTCGCGCGGAGGGCCGCGTCGCCGGCCGCCCGTACCGCGCGCCGTACTTCATCAGGAAGAACTCGACGAGCGGCAGGATCTCGTCGCCGCGCTCGCGCAGCGGCGGCACCTGAACTTCGATCACCTGCAGGCGATAGTAGAGATCTTCGCGAAACTGGCTCGCGCGGATCATCTGCGCCAGATCGCGGTTGGTCGCCGCGATGACGCGCACGTCGACCGACACGGGCCGGTTGCTGCCCAGGCGCGTCAGCTCGTTGTCCTGCAGGACGTGCAGCAGCTTGGCTTGCAGCGCCGCGGGCATCTCGCCGATCTCGTCGAGCATGATCGTCCCGCCGCTGGCGAACTCGAACTTGCCGATGCGCGTGATCTGCGCGCCCGTGAACGCGCCGCGCTCGTGGCCGAACAGCTCGCTTTCGAGCAGCTCGGTCGGCAGCGCCGCGCAGTTGACCTTGACGAACGGCTTGGCGCGCCGCGGCGACCGCCGGTGGATCTCCCGCGCGATCACTTCCTTGCCGACGCCGCTCTCCCCGGTGATGAGCACGCTCACGTCGCTGTCGGACACGCGATCGACGAGCCGCAGGACGTTCCGCATGCGCGCGCCCGATCCCCAGCACGGCTGCGCGCCGTCGGGATCGTCGGGCACCTGCGCGAGCAGGCGCTCCACCTCGTTCGTGAGACGCACCTTCTCGATGGCGCTGCGCACGGCGGCCTCGATGGCCGCTTCGCCGAGCCCGCCGGGATCGTCGGGCTTGACGACGTAGTCGACGGCCCCGAGACGGACCGCGTCGACGATCGTCGAGGGCGCCTGTGTGCCCGACAGCATGATCACCTGCAGGTTCGGATGGGCCGCCCGCACGCCGCGCAGCGTCTCGATGCCGTCCATCGACGGCATCAGAAAATCGAGCAGCACGACGTCGGGCGGCCGGCCCGTCGCGAGCGCCGCGAGCAGCTCGTTGCCGCTCTCGTGCACGGTGACGGCATAGCCGCGGTCGCGCAGCAACGTCGCAAGGTACGTGGAGAATGCGGGGTCGTCGTCGACGACGGCCACACGGGCGATGGTCATGCAGGCCTCGTCGCGCGCCGTAGAGGAACGTTGTCGTCCTGCACGCCCGGCCGCGCGCGATCGCCGGGAGCGCGCAAGGCCAGAAGCACACGCGATGCCATTTCTGATACACGCGATCGCGATTCGACGCCGGGCTTGGCATCATGATTGAAGCGGGAGCGAGGAGGAGGCTGCGCGATTCGCGCTCCGCAATCATGACGAACACACGGCCATGTGTCCTGCTGGTCGACGACTACGAGGACTCGCTGGAGAGCTGGCGGCTGTTCCTCGAGTTGTCGGGGTACGACGTGCTGACCGCGCGCGACGGCTACAGCGCCGTCCAGCTCGCGTCCGACTGCCGTCCGGCCGTCGTCATCATGGACCTGGATCTGCCCGGAATCACAGGCGTGGAAGCGGGGCGGCGCCTGCGCGCGTCGCCGGATACGCGCGGCCTGCCGCTCATCGCGGCGACCGGGTACTCGCACGGCCGGCAGCTCGACGAGGCCCGCGCCGTGGGCTTCGACACGATGATCCTCAAGCCGTGCGATCCGGCGATGCTGCTGCGCGCGATCGAGCGCTTGATCGCGCCGCAGACATCTGGCGCGAGCGTGCCAACCGATGGGCAGTCGCGTGCCACTTGTTGGTAATCGCCCGTCCGTAGTCGCAGGCTGAGCGCACGTCACCTTATTTCGCGGAGGCCGCCATGACCTGGAAAGACAAGCTCGAGATTGGCCTCACAGACGACGCGAGCTTTCGGAAGGACAATCTTCCGGAGGAGCAGGTGCGCGGTCCGGAGATCCCGAAGGGCAAGGGCCGGTCGCCCGAGATTCCTGCCGCGCGCAAAGACGCGGAAGAGCACGCGGGCGCGTCGACCTTGCACGAACATGACACGAATCACGGCGAGGACGAATCGGAGCCGCCGCCGCGTCCGCGCAAGTAGCATGCGCGATCAGGCGGCCGCGGTCTTGCCGCCGAGCAGCGTCAGCACCTCTCCAGTGATGTAGCTCGAGTCGGCGGCCGACGCGAAGAACACGTAGGCTGGCGCAATTTCCTCGGGCTGCGCCGGCCGGCCCATCGGCGTGTCCTTGCCGAACTCGGCGACCTCCTCGGCCGGGCTGTCGGACGGATTGAGCGGCGTCCACACCGGTCCCGGGGCCACGCAGTTCACGCGAATGTGCCGGTCGATCAAATTCCGTGCGAGCGACTTGGTGAACGCGTGGACGGCGCCCTTCGTCGCGGCGTAGTCCAGCAGCTCCGGGCTGCCCTCGAGGCCGGTGATCGAGCCCGTGTTGACGATCGCGCTGTGCGGCGCGAGGTGACGGAGCGCCGCGCGGGTGATGCGGTACATCGCCAGGATGTTGACGCGAAACGTGTGCTCGATCTGTTCGTCCCGCAAGGCGTCGAGTGACCCCTGATGCTGTTGGAACGCGGCGTTGTTGACGAGGACGTCCAGCCGGCCGAAGTGCGCGATCGTGTTCTCGACGACGGCCGTGCAGGCACGGCCGTCCTCGAGATTCGCCGGCAGCAGCAGGACGTCGCGTCCGGTGCCGGCGATGGCGTCGCGGACCGTCTCGGCGTCGCCGATTTCTTCCGGAAGATGCGTGATCGCGACGTCGGCGCCTTCGCGGGCGAACAGCAGCGCGACGGCGCGTCCGATGCCGGAGTCGCCGCCGGTGACGAGCGCGACCTTGCCGTCGAGCTTGCCCGCCGCCTTGTAGTCGGGCGCGTCGAAACGGGGCCGTGGCCGCAGCGCCGACTCCCGTCCGGGCTTGGGCTGATGCTGCGGCGGAAACGGCGGCTTCGGCTGGCGGCGTGGCATGGCTGGTCTCCGCCTGTCCGTGCTGCAAACGGAAGACCACGACGCGCGCGATGCCCCGTGCCGGTCCCGCGCCGGCATGACGGTCGATGCGAATCGCGCTGCCACTCTTCGGCACGCGCTATGGCGTCGCGATCAGCCATGCGCGGAGCACTTCCGCCACGCTCCACGCCTGCGCGATGCAGCCGCGGGGCGTGAACGGTGACTCCGCGTCGAAGATCTCGCTGATCGAGCCCACGCCCGCACGATCGAGATGCTGGACGAAGCCGTTCAACAGCTCGCGTGCTTCATGACGGCGGTTCGGGTATACGCGCAGCCACGCGTCGACCAGCGGCCCGATGAGCCACGCCCACACCGTGCCCTGGTGATAGGCCGCGTCGCGCGCGCGCAGATCTCCGAAGTACTTCGCCTTGTAGTCCGGATGTCCCGGCGCGAGCGATCGCAATCCGACCGGCGTCGTCAGCGATCGATGGACAGCCTCGAGCACCGCCGGCCACCGCTCGGGCGCGAGCACGGGATGGGGCAGCGAGATCGCGAGCAGCTGATTCGGGCGCGACGCCGGGTCGTCGCCGCGCTCGCCGTCGACGAGGTCGAAGAGCTGCGACGTCTCCGGATTCCAGAAGCGGCGGTTGAACGACGCGTACGCGGCGTCGGCGGCGGCCACGCACTTGTCCGCGTCGCCGTGCCGGCCGGCATCGCGCATCCAGCCGGCGACGTTGCGGAGCGCGTTGTACCACAGCGCGTTGATCTCGACGGCCTTGCCGCGCCGCGGCGTCACGACCCAGTCGCCGACCTTCGCGTCCATCCAGGTCAGCTGATAGTGCTCCGCGCCCTGCGTCAGCAGGCCGTCGCCGGGATCGACGCGAATCCCGAATCGCGTGCCCTGCAGGTGATGGTCGACGATGTCGTCGAGCACGGGCAGCAGCTCGGTGAGAAACGATCGATCGGCGGAGCGCTGGACGTAGCGATCGAGCGCGTGGACGAACCACAGCGTCGCGTCCGCCGTGTGATAGACGCCGGCCTGCTCGCCTTCGGGAAAGAAGTTCGGGATCAGGCCGTCGCGCACGTGATGGGCGAACGCGCGCAGGATGCCCGCGGCTTCCGTGATGCGGCCGGTGCAGAGCGTCAGGCCCTCGAGCGAGATCATCGCGTCGCGGCCCCAGTCGGTGAACCAGTGGTAGCCCGCGATGATCGTATGGACGTCCTCGCCCGCCGCCTGCGTGCGGGTGACCTCCGCGCTGCGGCTGACGGGAACGATCAGGAACTGGTCGGCCGCCAGCGCGAGCTCGGCGGCCAGCGGATCGACGATGGCCGGCGCGCGCTGCAGTAGACGCGCGCGGCGCTCGACCTCGGCGCGCAGAACGTCCGCGGTGCGCACCGCCTCGATGCGCTCCCAGGTCTCCGTCGACACGACGAAGACGATCTCGTCGCCGTCCTCGAGCGTCGTGTCGATCGTGCCCGGCCGCCAGAGCGATCCCGCGTGCGGATAGCCGCGGTCGCGCTCGAGCACGTAGTCGAGCGGCGCCTCCTCCGGCGTCGAGAAGTCGTATCGCACGTCCGGGCCGTCGATCTGCCAGCGCATGTCCGGCAGACCGCCGGGCAGCGTGAGATGGCAGCCTTGCGCCTCGCGGTGGATGGACACGCCGTCCGCCCGCACGAGCGAGACCTGCGCGTCGTGCGCGCGCACCTGCAGCAGCGGCTCCAGCCGCAGGCGCGCGGCGCCGATGCCGTGCGCACGATAGGTGATGGCCGTCGTGTTGTGACCGTGGGCCATCACGATGCGCTTCTCGATCCAGCCTTCGCCGGCGAGATAGCGCCAGACGGGCAGCCCGCCTTCGAGGCGGAACTCCGCGAGCGCCAGGACATCGTCGTGCTGCAATCGCGAGAGATCTTCGTGTTCGAGCAGCCACGTGCGTCCGCCGATCTCGACGGTCGCGCGAAGCTGGCAGAGGTAGAGCAGACGTCCGAGCGGCGCAGGGAACGCGGCGACGAGCAGGCCGTGATAGCGGCGCGTGAGGCCGCCGGCGACGGTGCCGGATGCGTAGCCGCCGAGGCCGTTCGTCACGAGCCATTCGAGACCGGAGGCCGGCCGCCGCGACGCCGGCGCCGGAAACGTCAGCGTGCGCGTGGGAAGTGCGATCGGCGGAGGCGCGCTCAGGGTCTCCATGCGGGCCGCCTCGGGGCGAGGACGATCGCGCACTCGGGCGGTAGCGACCACGCGCCGGGCCGGAGCGCCGCGGAGACGCCCGGACCGCCGTACATGGGATCGTCGCTCGACCACATCATCGCCCATCGCCGCTCCGCCGGCGGCGCGAGCAGCGGCTCGGGGACGACGGGCATGTCGAGCTGCGGGCCGAGATTGACGATCAGCAGGCGGTCCTCGTCGTGCGCCGGACCGCCGCCGGCGTTCCGCGCGAAGAAGCGGAGGACGAGCGCGTGCGGGCCGAGCACGGCGCCGTCGACATCACGGCGATCGTGCAGCCGGAACGCGGCTTCGGACGTACGGAGCTGCAGCAGCGACGCGTGGAGGTTCCGCATCGGCGACCGATCGACGCCGTCGCCGCGATCGAGCTTGCAGATCTCGAACGTGCGCCGATCGCACGGATCGGCGAGCGTGCCGGCGCGCGCGGCGTCGGCGGCGCTGGCAAACTGCGACAGGAAGTCGCGGCGGCCGCGGCGCACGCCGTCGCCGAGCGGGCCGCCGTGATCGGCGAAATAGAGGAACGGCGCATGGGCCCCGAATTCCTGCCCCTGGAACAGCATCGGGATCCAGGGACCGAGCAGCAGCAGCGCGGTCAGCGCGCGCAGCCTGCCGGGGCTGGTGATCTGGTGCAGCCGGCGGCCGTCCGACGAGTTCGCGACCTGATCGTGATTCTGGAGGAACGCGACGAACGCGTCGGCGGGGAGTCCGAACGCCGGCGTGCCGCGCGGCTGATCCTGCCAGGCGTACCACTGCCCTTGATAGAGGAAGCCGTATTTCGCGGCGGAGATGAGCTCCTGCGGCGTGCCGCAATAGTCGCGATAGTACGCCTCGCGCCGGCCGGTGGCGGCGACCATCGCGCTGTGATGGAAGTCGTCGTTCCACAGCGCGTCGAGACCGAAGCCGCCCTCGTCGATCGTCTGGACCAGCCGCACGTGCTGCCGCTCGTTCTCCGCGACGAGCCACGTCGCGCGCGGTCCGGCGGCCTGTTTCGCGGCGGCCGCGATCTCCGCCAGGATGTGCGGCTCACGGCTGTCGCGGATCGTCTGCGTCGCATCGAGCCGAAGACCGTCGAGATGGAACTCGCCGATCCAGTACGCCGCATTGCCGATGAAGAACTCGCGGACGCCCGCGGCGTGCGCGCCGTCGAAGTCGATCGCGACGCCCCACTCGGTGGGCTCGGTCCCGAGATAGTACGGCGAGAACGACGTCACGCCGCAGCCGTCCGGCCCGAAGTGGTTGTAGACGACGTCGAGGATGACGGCGAGACGGAGCCCGTGCGCGGCGTCCACGAACGCGCGGAAGTCGTCCGGCGTGCCGTACAGCCGCGTCGGCGCGTAGAGACAGACGCCGTCGTAGCCCCAGCCGAAGGCGCCGGCGAAATCCGCGACCGGCAGGATCTCGAGACACGTGACGCCCAGCTCGGCGAGCGCCGGTAGCTCGCGCCGGGCCGCGGCCCACGTGCCGTCGCGCGTGAACGTGCCGATGTGCATCTCGTAGACGACGAGCGCCGATCGGCGGATGCCCGACCAGGCGTCGTCGGTCCACGTGAAGCGCGACGGATCGACGACGAGCGACGGACCGTGCGGGCCTTCGGGCTGGAAGCGCGAGGCTGGATCGGCCAGCGGCGGCTGGCCGTCCAGCGAGAAGCGGTAGCGATCGCCGGTGGCGACGTCGGCGAGGAGGCCCTCGAAGTACCCGTTGCCTTCGGCGCGGAGCGCCGCCGGCGCGCGGCCGTCGACGATCACGTCGACGCGATCGTGGACCGGCGCCCAGACGCGAAAGTGCGTGCCGAGCGGTTGCGGCTCCGCGCCAATCGGCAGCCGGCGATGGACGGCGATCTCACCCGTCGCGGCCGAGAGCGTGCGAGGGGCGGTCAGCGCGGCTGCTCCACCTGCTGACGCCGCACGAAGTCGTCGACTTCCTGCTGTGCGCGTTCCTTGGCGTACCCGTACCGCTCCTGCAGCAGGCCGGCGAGCTGCTCGACGTTGCCCTCCACCTGCGTCAGGTCATCGTCGGTGAGCTTGCCCCACTGTACTTTCGCGGCGCCTTTCCACTGATGCCACTGACCTTTGATCTGTGAGGTGTTCATGGAAGCTCCTTGGTGCGATTCTTGAAAAAGTTCGAAGTTCGAAGTTCGAAGTTCGAAGTTCGAAGTTCCGTTACAGCCGCTCGACGCTCTGCAGCAGCACGGGCTGATCGCCGTAGTTCTCGAGCACGACGGTCTTGCTGTCCTTGTCGACCGTGACCTGCGTCGCGACCGAGGCCTTGCCTTCGCCCTTGCCGTTCGGGCCGAGACGCAGCTCGATGAGCGTGAACGGATAGTCCACCGAGCGTGTGCCGGCGCGCCGCTCCCACAGGCTCATCTGGCGATCGGTGACAAGGACGATGCGCTCGCTCTTGTCCGGATTGACGATGCGGCGCGCGAAGTGGATGTCGAAGCCCACGCCGCCGGTCGGCGCGATCGACCCGGCGCGCGGCATCTTCGTCAGCACGGACAGCGTCGCGTCCGGGCCGCGTTCCATCAGCGTGTTCACGAGCGTGTCGCGTTCCTGATCGGTCGACCAGCGCGTCACCGTGAACGTGATGGACGCCGTTGCCGGTCCCGCGCCGCCGGCCGCCATGTTCACGGCGAGCGCCGTGTATTTGACGGGCAGCGACGTCGCCGCGGCGTCCGCTTTGGAGGGCGTCTGCGCGCGGCCGGCGAGCGCGATTGACGTCGAAACGGCGAGGGAAACGACGAGCAGAGTGCGCATGGCGATGCTCCTTGGTCACGCGCAATGTCAGCAAGACACGCGCCAAGGCGGCGTCCGGCGCGCGCGTCGGCGCGCGGTCGTGCTGGGCAAGAGACTGCTGAGATTGGGCCGCCGGATGCCGTCGGCCGCGCGGCCCGCCGCGGCACGTGCGCGCTTGGCCCTCCTGGCCCCGCTTCTGCAGCCCCTCGCACGGGATGACAGACGGCGACATGAGGATCCCGTGCAGCACGTACCGACTGCAGTTGCGGTCAGGGGTGACGCTGCGCGAGGCAATCGAGGCGGTCGGCTATCTGCACGCGCTCGGCATCACACACCTGTATCTGTCGCCCATCGCCAAGGCTCGTCGCGACAGCACGCACGGCTACGATGTCTGCGATCCGAACGTGCTCGATCCCGTTCTAGGCACGCCGGACGATCTCGACGAGCTGGCCCGCGCGCTCCGTGCGCGCGGCATGGGGCTGCTGCTCGACATCGTGCCGAATCATCTGGCGGCCGACGAGCGGGACAATCCGTGGTGGCGCGACGTGCTGATGCACGGCGCGGCGTCGTCGTTCGCGAACGTCTTCGACGTCGACTGGCGCTCGTCGCGGCCGTCGATGGCCGGCAAGGTGCTGCTGCCGATCCTCGGCGACGCGTACGGCGCGACGCTCGAGCGCGGCGAGCTGCGCGTCGAGCGCGCGGGCGACGCGTGGACGCTGCGCTACGGCGATCGCGATCTGCCGCTGAACGTCCAGCCCGGCGAGGATCTTTCCGCGATCGACGGCGAGCCGGGAACGCCGGCGTCGTTCGATCGGCTGCACGCGCTGCTCGAGCGTCAGGCGTACCGGCTCGCGGACTGGCGGACGGCGCCGGAGCAGGTGAACTATCGCCGGTTCTTCAACATCGAGCACCTGGTCGGCGTGCGCGTCGACGCCCCGGCGGTCTTCGCGGCGACGCACGACTGGATCGGCCGGCTCATCCGCCATGGCATCGTCGACGGCCTGCGCGTCGATCATCCGGACGGTCTCGCGTTGCCCGCCGACTATCTGCGCCGCCTGCACGGCCTTGCGTCCGGCGATCTCGGCGATCTCAACGACGAGCTCATCCCGTCATCGCTCTACGTCGTGGTCGAGAAGATCGTGCTCGGCCGCGAGGTCGTGCCGGACACGTGGCCGGTGCACGGCACGACGGGATACGAGTTCCTCAATCTGCTCAGCGGCATCTTCGTCGCGCGCCATCGCGTCAGGCAGCTCGAACGCATCTACGCGCGGTTCGCCGGCCGTCGTCCGCCGTTCGCGGAAACGGAGTACGTCGCGCGCAGACAGGTGATCGAGACCGCGTTCACGAGCGATCTCGATCGGCTGGCCGACATGCTCAGCGCGATCGCCGAGTCCGATCGCCGCACGCGCGATCTGACGCCGCACCGCCTGCGCCGCGGCTTGATCGAGGTTACGGCCGCGCTGGCCGTCTATCGCACGTACGTGAGCGCCGCCGGCGCCGTGCCGGCCGATCGCGCCTGGCTCGCCGACGCCGTGCGCCGGGCGGATCGCCGGAATCCGGACATCGAGTCCGCGCTGTTCGCGTTCATCGAGGACACGATCCTGCGGGCGCCGGAGGATGCCGCGCGGCTCGCGTTCACGCTGCGCTGGCAGCAGCTCACGGGCCCGGTGTTCGCCAAGGCGGTGGAGGACACGGCCTTCTATCGCGACAATCTGCTGCTGTCGCTCAACGAGGTCGGCGGTGATCCGGCGCACCCGGGCACGGGCGTCGCCGAGTTTCACGCGGCCAATCAAGCGCGTGCGGCCGGCGCGCCGTACGGTCTGCTCGCGACGACGACGCACGACACCAAGCTCAGCGAGGACGTGCGCGCGCGCCTGAACGTGCTGTCGGAGCTCGACGACGTCTGGCAACGCCATCTCACGGTGTGGCGGCGCTGGAATCAGCGTCATCGCACGCAGACGCCTGACGGCGCTATGCCGGATCGCCACGACGAGTACCGGTTCTATCAGCTCGTGATCGGCCTCTGGCCCGCAGATGCGGAGACGCCGCCGGCATCGCTCGCGGATCGGCTCGTCGCGACGATGATCAAGAGCGCGCGGGAGGCCCGGCGCCATACGAGCTGGGTCCGGCCGAACGGCGCCTATGAGGACGGCGTGACGAGGTTCGTGCGGCGCGCGCTCGATCCGGCGACCGGCGCGAGGTTCGTCGCGTCTGTGGCGTCGGTGGCCCGCGCGATCGCCGCGGCCGGGATGATCAATTCGCTGGCACAGGTCGTCCTGAAGATCGGATCGCCCGGCGTCCCGGACTTCTATCAGGGCACGGAGCTGTGGAGCCTTCGCCTGACCGATCCCGACAACCGCGCCATTGTCGATCTCGACTATCGCGCGCGCGTGTTGCGTGCGATCGACGAGAGTCTCGCCGCGGCCGATGCGGATCGCGCCGCGATCGTGCGGCGTCTGCTCGACGCCTGGCCCGACGGCGCGATCAAGATGTACGTGACGACGCTGGCGCTGCGCGAGCGCCGGCGGCTGGCCGAGCTGTTCACGACGGGCGAGTATGTGGCGCTCGACGTCGAGCGGGAGTCCCGCCCGCAGGTCGTCGCCATCCTGCGCCGCACGGCGCAACACGCGGCGCTGATCGCGGTTCCTCGATTCTCGTCGCGGCTCGCCAGTCAAGGGCAGTGGCCGATGGGGGAGGACGTCTGGGGCGACAGCACGATCGCCATGCCCGTTGAGCTGTCCGGCGCGACGTTTGCGGAGGTCTTCACAGGCGCGCGCGTCACGGCCGAGGACGGCCGCGTGCGCGTCGCCGATCTGCTGCGCGACTGTCCTGTCGCGTTCGCCGTGCACGGACGATGAGAGCGCGCCGCGTGGAGGGCCGAACCTTCAGGTTCGGCCGTGTTGGGCGGACCTGAAGGTCCGCCCCTCCGGGGACGTAGCGCTTGCGTCTACTTCTTTCGCGCGCCCTTGCGGCTCGGGACCTTGCCGCCCGCGCGACGCGCCTCGGAGAGGCCGATCGCGATTGCCTGCTTGCGGCTCGTGACCTTCTTACCGGAGCGGCCGCTCTTGAGCGTGCCGCGACGACGCTCGCGCATCGCCCGCTCGACCTTTTCCGAGGCTTTCCTGCCGTACTTGGCCATACGGTCCTCCCACCTGTCCGTCTCCGCGCAGGCCTTCTTCGGCGTCGTCGGCCGAACGCCGCGCGGTCGTCTCCGCGCTCTCTTCCTGCTCGGCCGCGAGCCAGTCGTCGAGATCGTGACCGTGCTCGCCGCCGCGCGCTTCGAAGTGCGCGAACGCGCGCTCGCTGATCCGCTGGAGACGCGCCGGATCGTGCGCAGGATACTGTTCGGGTTCCTCGAACGCCTGTCGGTGCTGGTCCATGTGCGCTGACCTCCGCGTCATCGAGTTGCAAGGGCATTGCCAGCCGGAGCGTCGCTCCGACGCCGACGGTCGCGCGCGAGGACGTGGGCGCGGCAGCGGGCGAGCACGCGGACGCCAAACAATGGGCGCGGCGTGCCACTTCAACGGTCGGCGACGAGCAACAGGAACGACAGATCGCCGCGCGTGATCGTGTCACCGCCGGCAAAGACCTTGTCGTCGATCGGCGTCTCGCGATCGGTGTCGATCAGCACGCGCCAGCACCGGGGACGTGCCTCGGGCAGCACGAAGTCGACCGGCTCGAGCGCCGCGCAGAAGAGCAGACAGAGCGACGGCTCGGACGCGTTCGACGGATCGAGGCGGAGCGTGAGCGACGCCGCCTCCGGATGATCCCAGTCCTCCGGCTGCATGTCGCGGCCGGCCGGGTGATACCAGCGCGCGACCGGCGCCGGATCACCCTCGCGCGGCTCGCCCGTGACCCATCGCGTTGCGCGAAGCACGGGATGCTCGGCGCGCACGCGCGTCATGGCGGCGACGAACGCCTCGAGGTTGCGGTCGCGATGCGACCAATCGATCCACGTGATCGCGTCGTCCTGGCAGTACGCGTTGTTGTTGCCGCCCTGCGTGCGGCCGAGCTCGTCGCCGTGCGCGATCATCGGCGTGCCCTGGCTCACGAGCAGCGTCGCGAGGAAGTTGCGCACCTGACGCGCGCGCCGCGCGTTGATGGCCGGATCGTCGGTCGGCCCTTCGGCGCCCAGGTTCCACGATCGGCCCGGCGCCTCGCCGTCCTGGTTGTTCTCGCCGTTCGCCTCGTTGTGCTTGTCGTTGTAGGAGACGAGATCGCGCAGCGTAAAGCCGTCGTGCGCGACGACGAAGTTGACGCTCGCGTGCGGCGCGCGGCCGCTGCCGGCGAAGACGTCGGCGCTGGCCGTGAGCCGCGCCGCCAGATCGGGCAGCAGCTCGTGCTGGCTGCGCCAGAAGTCGCGCACCGTGTCGCGATAGCGGCCGTTCCATTCCGACCAGTCGATGGCGAACCCGCCGAGACGATAGCCCTCGTCGCCGAGATCCCACGGCTCGGCGATGAGCTTGACGCGGCGCAACACGGGATCCTGCTGCACGGCGGCGAAGAACGACGACCAGCCGTCGAAGTGGCCGTTGGCGCGGCCCAGCGTCACCGCGAGATCGAAGCGGAAGCCGTCGACGTGCATCTCCGTGACCCAGTAGCGCAGCGAGTCGAGGATCAGCCGCAGCGTCTGCGGATGCCGTACGTTCAGGCTGTTGCCCGTGCCGGTGTAGTCCATGTAGTGCTGCGGATCGCCGTCGACCAGCCGGTAGTACGCCTGGTTGTCGAGGCCGCGCATCGAGATCATCGGCCCGAGATGATTGCCTTCGGCCGTGTGGTTGTAGACCACGTCGAGCAGCACTTCGAGGCCCGCGGCGTGCAGGCCCTTGACCATCGTCTTGAACTCGCGCACCGGATCGCCGCGTCCCGCCTCGGATGCGTACGCCGCGTGCGGGGCGAAGAAGCCGATCGAGTTGTAGCCCCAGTAGTTGCGCAGGCCGCGCCCGATGAGCAGCGCGTCGTGCACGAACGCGTGCACGGGCAGAAGCTCGATGGCGGTGACGCCGATCGCGTGGAAGTGATCGATCGACGCGGGATGGGCGAGCGCGGCGTACGTGCCGCGCAGCTCCGGGGGAACGTCCGGGTGCTGCTGCGAGAAGCCCTTCACGTGGGCTTCGTAGATCACCGTATCGGTCCACGCGCGCCGGGGCAGCCGATCGTCGCCCCAGTCGAACGTCTCGTCGACGATGACGCCGCGCGGCACGGCGCCGGCGCTGTCTTCGTCCGACATCGTCTGGCCTTCGCCGGGCACGTATGGCAGCGGCGCCGTGCCGGGGACTTCGTCGCCGCGCACATGGCGGGCGTACGGATCGAGCAGCAGCTTGTTCGGGTTGCACCGCAGGCCGGCCTCCGGCTGCCACGGGCCGTGCACGCGAAAGCCGTACTCGACGCCGGGGCCGATGCCGTCGACGAAGCCGTGCCAGACGTGCCGCGTGCGCATCGGCAGCGGCGTGCGAGTTTCCTGGCCGTCGACGAAGAGGCACAGCTCGACCTTCGACGCCACCGACGAGTACACCGCGAACGTCGTGCCGGCGCCGGTCCAGTGCGCGCCCAGCCGGTCCGGATCGCCGGCGCGAATCGGGAGCGTCCGGGCCGGCGCCTTGACGGCGGCCGGCCGCGTGCGGGCGCGCGCGCGGCCCGTGGCTGGCTCGCGCGGCGTCACGAGTCCGCTGACACCTCGACCGGCGCGCCGATCCCGCATTCCTTCATCTTGTTGAGGAGTGTCTTGTAACTGACGCCGAGTTGTCGAGCCGCCTTTCGACGATTCCATCGGAGACGGTCCAGGGTCTGCTGGATGGCGTCGCGCTCGGCGGACATCGCCGCGCGCCGCGCGAGATCCGGCAGCGTCATTGGCCTCGCATCATCCGTGCCAGCCATCAGCGCAGCGAAGTCCTCGACGATCTCGACAGTCGGTTCGGCGGGCGCCGCGAACGCCGGAACGGACGAAGGCTCCGGCGGGACAACCGTGGCCGCCTCGATGCCATGGCGCGGGTGCATCAGCTCGTCGAGCACCAGCGTCTCGTCCTGAAGGATCACGAATCGCTTGATCACGTTCTCGAGCTCGCGCACGTTGCCCGGCCACGCATACGCGAGCAGCGCGCGCCTGAGCGCGGACGACGGCCGAATCGGCGTGCGGCCGTACCGCGCCGCGTAGCGGCCCAGGAAGAAATCGACGAGCGGCAGGATCTCGTCGGCGCGCTCGCGCAGGGACGGGACGCGAATCTCGATGACCTGGAGGCGGTAGTAGAGATCCTCCCGGAACTGCCCGTCACGGATCATCCGTTCGAGCGATCGGTTCGTCGCCGCGATCACGCGCACGTCGACGGCGACGGCGCGGTTGCTGCCCAGGCGCGTCAGCTCGTGATCCTGCAGCACGTGCAGCAGCTTGGCCTGCAGCGCCAGCGGCATCTCGCCGATCTCGTCGAGCAGAATCGTCCCGCCCGTGGCGAACTCGAACTTGCCGATGCGCGTGTTCTGCGCGTCGGTGAAGGCGCCCCGCTCGTGGCCGAAGAGCTCGCTCTCGAGCAGCTCGGCCGGCAGCGCCGCGCAGTTCACCTTGACGAACGGCCGCGCGCGTCTCGCCGACCGCCGGTGCAGCTCGCGCGCGACGACTTCCTTGCCGACGCCGCTCTCGCCCGAGATCAGCACGCCGATGTCGCTGTCCGCGACGCGCTCGATCATCGCGACCACGTGCCGCATCGCGGTCCCGGATCCCCAGCAGCACTGGGTGGTGTCGGGATCCTCGGCGGTCTGGAGGCGCAGCCGGGTGACCTCGCTCGCGAGCTGCGCTTTCTCGATCGCGTTGCGGATGGCGGCCTCGAGGGCGGCTTCGCCGAAGCCGTCCGGATCGTCCGGCTTGACGACGTAGTCGGTCGCGCCGAGACGCACGGCGCCGACGATCGTCGACGGCACCTGCATGCCGGACAACATGACGACTTGCAGCGTCGGGTGCACCTGCCTGATCGCGCGCAGCGTCTCGAGGCCGTCCATGCCCGGCATCAGGACGTCGAGCAGCACGACGTCCGGCCGCGTCTGGCCGAGCGCGTTGATAAGCTCGGCGCCGCTGGCGTACGTCGCGACGGCATAGCCGCGCGCACGCAACCGCGCGGAGAGATAGGTCGAGAAGGCCGGATCGTCGTCGACGAGCGCGAGGCGGGCGGTTGTCATAGGGGCCTCCGGTCGATCGAAAACGTCTGCACGCGAGCGGGCATGCTCGGATGCACTTTGGGCAATCCTTTTGCCAAAGGCGGTGCGCCGGCCCTTGTCGGGCCATTCGGCCCCAGCGGGCGACGGACGATGAAGTTACGTCCCGGCCGCCGGCGCCTCGGTACTTCTTACACGTGGCCGATCCAGCCGTGTGACTCGTGTGTGAACGCACGCGGGCACGGACCGTGCATCGCCCGCGGTACGATGCGCGGGATGCGGGCAGCGACGCGTCTGGCCGGCCTTCTGTGCCTGCTTGGTCTCGGGGCCCAGGCGTGTGCCGAACGGTCCGTCACGGTCCGGCTGAACGCGCTGGCGTTCGACGGCAACCACGCGATCGCGACATCCCAGATCCGCGACGTGCTCGCCTCGCGGCCGAGCGGGCGCTGGCCGTGGTCCCGGCCCGAGCCGTTCGATCAGCAGGTCTTCGAGCAGGATCTGGATCGCGTCCGCCAGCTCTATCAGGATCGCGGGTATCCGGACGCCCGCGTCGACCAGGTCCACGTCGATTTCAACGACGCCCGCGACGCCGTCAAGGTCCGCGTCGTCGTCGACGAGGGCGACCCGATCACGATCGCGCACACGACGTTCGAAGGATTCGACACGCTGGACCCCGCGATTCTCGCGCGCCTCGATCGATCCGCTGTCGAGGACGGGCACGTGCGCGACCGGGCGTCGGTCGCGGCCGTCCGGCAGCGCGCTGCCGAGCTGCTGCACGATCACGGCTACGCGTACGGCACCGTCGCGCTCGAAGAGACCGAGACCGGGCCGCATCAGGTTGCGCTGCGGTTCGTGGCGACGCCCGGGCCGGCCACCGTGTTCGGGCCGGTGACGATCGTCGGCACGCGCAGTCTGGACGAGCGCGTCATCCGCCGTCAGCTCGGCATCGTGCCGGGCCAGCCGTACCGGGAAAGCCGCGTGTCGATCAGCCAGCGCCGGCTGGCCTCGCTCGACATCCTGCGCTTCGCCACGATCAACGCGCGCCCGCCCGAGGACGGGCAGCCGGCGGCGATTCCCGTGCGCGTCATCGTGGCGGAGGACAAGCCGCGGCGGCTCGAGATCGGCGTCGGCTACGGGACCGAAGATCGCGCGCGCGCATCGGTGGAGTGGTCGCACTTGAACTTCTTCGGCGGTGCGCGGCGGGCGTCGCTGACGGGACAGTGGTCGTCGATCGAGCGCGGCGCGCGCGTCAGCCTGCTGCAGCCGTATTTCCTGCGCCGGGGCTTCTCGCTCGAAGCGAGCGGGGCGACGTGGTGGACGGGCGAAGAGATCTACACGTCACGCACGTACGGCGGCCGCGTCGGGATCAACTATCGGCGCGGCGGCCGCGGGCGCGGCACGGGACGCCCGCCGGACTCGTTCCGGCTCGCGTACGACTACGAGTTCCTGAGCTATCAGGTGCGGCCGGAGACGCTCGAGGACCTGACGCACGTCGGCCAGTTGATTGCGCTCGGCCTCAATCCGGTCACCGGCGCGGGCAAGGGCACGAAGACGGCGGTCGTCGGCGAGTATCAGCACACGGCGACGGACACGTTCGCCGATCCGCACCAGGGGTGGGCGCTTACGCTGCACGGCGAGATCGCATCGCCGGCGCTCGGCGGCACGTTCCGGTATCGCGAGGTGCTCGGCGAAGTGCGCGGCTACCTGCCCGTGGGACGGACCGTCGTCGCCGTCAAGGCCAATGCCGGCAGCCTGCTCGCGCGCACCGACGCCGATCTGCCGTTCTCGTCGCGGTTCTTTCTCGGCGGCGCGTCGAGCCTGCGCGGCTGGTCGCGCTATCAGGTCGCGCCGCTCAGCGACGGCGTGCCGATCGGCGGTCGCACGATGGCGCAGGTGTCGCTGGAGTGGCGCGTGCCGGTGAGCGGCCCGATCCAGATCGTCGGCTTCGGCGACAGCGGCAACGTGTGGGCGGGCAGCCTCGACGCGACGGTCGGCGGATTTCGCAGCGACCTCGGCCTCGGCGTGCGCTATCGCACGCCTGTCGGCCTGCTGCGCGGCGACGCGGCGATGCAGTTGAATCCGATTCCCGGCCTGCTCGTCGACGGCGAGCCCGAGACGCGGCACTGGCGGGTCCACGTGAGCATCGGCCAGTCGTTCTGAGCCCGGCATGCGACGACCACGTCTTCGTACCATCGTCTGCGCGGCGCTGCTGCTGATCGTTCTGCTGACGGTCACGATCGCCGTGCTCCTGCGCACGGGGCGCGTGCACGAGTGGCTGCGCGCGCAGGCCGTCATGCGGCTGAACGCGATCCTCGACGGCGAGGTCGCGATCGGCCAGCTTTCCGGCTCGCTCCTGCACGACGTCACCGTCAGGAACTTCCGCATCGTCCAGCACGGCGACACCGTGATCGAGGCCGCGAGCGTGTCGGCCAGCTACGACGCGCTGCAACTGCTGCGCGGACATCTCGTCTTCACCGACGTGCGCGTGGAGCAGCCGTACGTGCACCTCGTGCAGACGGCGACGGGCTGGAACGTTGCGCACCTGACGAAGCCCACGGGCAAGCCGTCGGCCGGGCCCGTCGCGATCGCGCTGGAGCGCGTGCGGATCGACGACGGCCGCGTCGCGCTCGATTTGAACGGACGTCCGCGGATCGATCTCGATCGTCTCGACGCGGACACTCGCGTCGACATCGGGGCGAAGGGCGTCGACGTCGCTATCGCGCGCGGGTCCGTGCGTGACGCCGCCAGCGGACAGACCATCAGCGAGCTGACCGGCGGCGTGGGCATCGCCGAGGCGGTGACGTTCCGCGACATGCACGTGATCGCGCCCGGGCTCGACGCGCGCTTCGACGGTGCACTGGCGTCGGGCCGCATCGACGGTCTCGACGCCACGGCCCAGTTGCAGGACTGGCACGGCGGCCCCGTCATGACGTTCGTGCCCGCGCTTGCCGAGATCCCCGTGCTCACCGGCACGGTCGCCGCGCGAGGCGCGAGCGATGCGCTCGCGACGTCCTGGGCGCTCACCGTGCCGAACGGCGGTGGCCGATCGACGGGACGGATGCAGCTCGACGTCACACGCGCGTCGCTGCCGATCCGCGGCGCGATCACGTGCGACGCGTGCAATCTCGCGGTGCTCGCGCGCCAGCCGGATCTGAAGAGCCGCATCACCGGCGACGCGACGATCGACGGCGTCATCGATACCGACGACGTGACGCGGTCGTCGGCACGGTTCACGTTCAAGGGACGGTCGATCGCGATTGCGGGCTACGCCGCCGATCGCATCACGGCGAGCGGCCGGCTTCGCGAACGTGGCATCCAGGCCTCGGGCGAGGCACACGCCTACGATGCGGACGCGACGTTCGATCTGCGGACGAGAATTCCCGTGAAAGGCGAGCCCGTGCCGATCGAGAGCACGGGCACGGTCTCGCATCTGAATGCTCTCAAGCTGCCGATGGCTGCCGACAAAGGGCTGGAGACGGACGTGTCCGGCGCGTACACGTTCGCGTACGACGGGGCGGCGTGGCAGGCGCAGTTGACGGCCGACGACTCCACGGTCAGGGAGATCGCCGTCGCGCCGGGAACGATCGTTCGCGCGGCGGGGCGGGAGAAGCGCCTCGAGGCGTCCATCGACGGCACCGTGCAGCACGTGACGGGTGAGCTGCTCGGCGTGCCCGCCTCGACGCCGCTCACGCTCGGCGGTCGCATCGCCGGCCGCGTCGTGATTCCAAACGTCGACACCCCCGGCGATCTCGCAGCGATCGAAGGCGATCTCCGCGGACATCTCGAAGGCGAGGCTGGGCCCGACCAGACGTCCGCGACGGCGGACGTCGACGCGTCGATCGCGAACGGCCTCGTCGACGTCCGGCAGCTCGACGTGACGAGCGCGCTCGCGTCGATCACCGCGCACGGGCATCTCGCCGTGCCGTCGGACGCGCCGGCCGCCACCGACTCGGCGCTCGACTACGTCATCGACGCGTCCGATCTGTCCGCGCTGGCGGCCGTCGGCCTCGCCGATCTGCGCGGCGCCGTACACGCGGAAGGCACGGTGACCGGGCCGCCGGACGAGTGGCGCGTGCACGCGGACCTCGGCGGGCATCAGCTCGCCTACGGCGATCGCGCCAAGGCGCTGACGATCAACGGCACGATCGACGGCCGCGTGCCGGTCGGGAAGTGGCAGGACGCGGCGGCGACGATCGTGCTCGACGGCACGTTCATGAACGTCGGCGACTACGAGATCCAGCGCGCGGCGCTGACGACGAAGTACGCGCGCCAGCAGATCGAGATCGGGGGGCGCGTCGATCAGCAGGCGCGC
>CAZNMF010000115.1:0-12050 GCA_964573795.1 uncultured Solibacteraceae bacterium | reverse complement strand
AGCTTGCCGTGTACCGGCGGCACCACGGTGACCGTGTAGGACGCGGGCGTCTGCGCCCGAGTCGAGATCACGACGGCCAGACACAACCCGACGGTGAACAGCGCTTTGGCGGCTGGATGCATAGGTGTTGAATCTTAGCGCAAAGGGGCGCTTCTGATCGTTTTCGTATATAAACTCCCTGCTCCCGCATGAGGTCCCCCAGTATGCGAATTGCGTGTATCAGTGGACTACTGGCTGTCACTGCCGTTCTTGGCGCCGGCTGCGGTAAAGGAAACAACGGTCAATTCAACGGAACACCCACAGGTCCAAGCTCGACGGCGATCACGTCGATCTCGGTCAGCTCATCCGGACCGACGCTGCTCGTCGGCAACACCGAGACGTTCACGGCGACGGCGACGCTCGCCAATGGCACCACGCAGCCGTTGTCGGGCGGCGTGTGGGGTCTCGACGCGCCGACCATTGCATCAGTCCAAGGAAGCACTGGCGTGGTGAAGGGTCTCGCGTCCGGCGCCGTGACCGTGTTCGTCGACGCGCAGGGCGTCAGAGGCACGAAGCTGATCAACGTCGTGCCGAACTATCAAGGCCAGTGGAGCGGCACGTATACGGTCAACGACTGCACGGACACCGAAGATTTCCACACCGGCGGTCTCTGCGCCATATTCGCGCCAGGTCTGCAGGGGCCGGCGAGCTTCCTGCTGGCGCAAAGCGGAAAGAACGTCACGGGTATCGCGACGCTGGGATCGGTGAACTCCTCCAACTTCTCCGTGTCCATCAACGGCGACGGCAGCCTGACGTTCTCCGTGGATTCCGTGCTGGAGACGACGACGGTCGGCGAGACGTGGTCGATCAACGTGCTCACGGCGGGACACATGACCGGCACGCTTCGTCAGGAGTGGTCCGACTCGTCGATCGCCGGGCACGCCACGGTGAACGCGACGATTACGGACATCGCGCTCGCGAGCGCGCAGCCGACGCGCACAGCCGGCGGTCGTCCAACGCTCTTGCCGGATGGCGTCCCTCAGCGGTGGACGCGTTTCAGATAGCGCGGCGCGCGTACGCGTCACATCAGCGTCCGTCTATTCTCCCGCGCCGCCGAACGCCTCGTAGACGCCGACGACGCCAGTGAACACGCTGGCTTCGGCGCGCGCGACGGCGTCCTCGGCGCCGAGCTGCGTCCGCTCCGCGTCGAGCAGCGCGAGGAAGTCCGACAGGCCCTCACGATAGCGGACGCGCGCGAGATCGGCGGCGCGCGTGCTCTCGCGGGCCTGATCCATCAACCGGTCGAGCTGCGCCTGATCCTCGCGATACGAGGCGAGCGCGTTCTCGGCCTCCTCGATTGCGCGCAGCACGGTCTGCTCGTACGCAGCCTGCGTCTCGCGCGTCGCGGCCTCGGCCCCGCGCACGCGCGCCCGCGCGCTGCCGAGATCGGTCCCGGCCCAGCTCAGCGCCGGCGTGACGGCCCACGCCTTCGAATCAGCCTTGCCGAAGAGATTGCCGCGTCCGGCGATCAGGCCGAGAAAGCCGGCAATCGACACGCGCGGAAACATGTCCGCGACGGCGATGCCTTCACGCGACGTCGCGGCGGCGAGGCGGCGCTCGGCGGCGCGGACGTCTGGACGCCGGCGCAGCAGATCGCCGCTGTTGCCGAGCGGCAGCGCCGTCATCAGCACCGGATAGGGACGCGGCGAGAGATCCGCCGTCAGATCGCCGGGCCGTACGCCGAGCAGCACCGCCAGGCGATGCTGCGTCACCTCGAGTCCGGCGCGAATCGGCGGAATGCTCGCCTCCACGCCGGCCACGCTTGCCGCGGCGCTAGCGACGTCCTGCTCCTCGCCGGTGCCGGCCTCGCGCTTCACCCGTGCGAGCCGCAGCGTCTCCTGGCGATTCGCGAGGCTGCGCTCGGCGACAGCCATCTGCCGCTGCAGTCCGCGCAAGGCGAAGTAGGTCCGCGCGACTTCGGCGGCCACGGCGACGCGCACGTCCTCGAGCGATGCCTCGAACGACTGGGCGTTGGCACGCGCCGCATTCACCGACGCGCGCACGCCGCCGAACAGGTCGATCTCCCAGAACGCGTCCAAGCCCGCCCAGTACGTCGTCGTGCGAATCGGCGTATCCGTGAAGCCGGGGATCACCTGATCGCGTGCGTCGATAGACGCGTCGACGCCCACGACCGGATAGCGATCGCGCGAGACATCGTCGAACACCGCCCGCGCCTGATCGACGCGCGCGACGGCCTGGCGGATGTCGAGATTCGCTGCGACGGCACCGGCCTCGAGCTGCTCGAGCACGGGATCCTGGAACTGCGTCCACCACCGCGGGTCGTACTTCTGCGGCACGAACACTGGCGATGCGGCGCCCGCGAGCACGACCGGCTTCGCCTGCGGCGCCTGGTACGCCGGCCGCAGTGCGCAGCCGGCCGCGCCGATCAGCAGCACGATGCCGAGGGCGGCGCCTTTCAACCGGCCGGGCAACTTCTTCGAAGTTCGAAGTTCAAAGTTCGAAGTTGACACGTGGTTTTTCAGAACCATGATCAATTCCCCTCCACGGCGGCATCGGTGAGCGGCGCGGCCGGTTCGACCTCACGGCGCGAGACGCGCTCGACGAGGTTGCCGATGACCACGTAGAACACCGGCGTGAGCGCGAGCCCGAACACGGTCACGCCGAGCATGCCGGCGAACACCGCCACGCCCATCGCCTGCCGGATCTCGGCGCCCGCGCCGTGCGCGAACACGAGTGGAACGACGCCCATGATGAAGGCGACCGACGTCATCAGGACCGGCCGCAGACGCACGCGGCACGCGTCGAGGACCGCCTGCACGCGGCTCTCGCCCTCCGATTCGCGCTGCTTGGCGAACTCGACGATGAGGATCGAGTTCTTGCACGCGAGCGCGGCGAGCACGAGGAAGCTGATCTGCGTGAAGACGTTGTTGTCGCCGCCGGTGAGCCACACGCCGGCCAGCGCCGACACGAGCGTCATAGGCACCATCAGGATCACGCTCAGCGGCATCGTCCAGCTCTCGTACTGCGCGGCGAGCACCACGTACACCAGCAGCACGCAGAGCGGGAAGATGATCATCATCGTGTTGCCGGAGATTTGCTGTTGATAGGCGAGCTCCGTCCACTCGTACGCCATGCCGCGAGGCAACTGTGCGTCGAGCACCTTGACGATGGCGGCGTGGGCCTGTCCCGAGCTGTGTCCAGGCGTCGGGCCGCCGTTGATCTCGGCGGCCGGGAAGCCGTTGTAGTGCATCACCTGATCGGGTCCGTAGCTCGGGCGCACGCTCACGAGCGATCCGAGCGGCACCATCTCGCCGGCCGCGTTGCGCGTCTTCAGCCGCGTGATCTGCTCCGGCTGCAGGCGGAAGCCCTGCTCCGCCTGCACGTTCACCTGATACGTGCGGCCGAACCGGTTGAAATCGTTCGCATAGACCGATCCGAGATACGCCTGCAGGGTCTCGAAGACGTCGGTGAGCGCGACGCCGTACGTCTTCGCGCGCTCGCGGTCGATGTGCGTGTCGATCTGCGGGACGTTGACCTGGAAGCTCGACAGCAGTCCGGTCAGCTCCGGCTTCGTGTAGCCCGTCGCGATCGCGCCCTGCGTTTGCCGGTACAGCTCCTCGAAGCCGGCGCCGCTGCGATCCTCGACGTAGAGCTTGAAGCCGCCGATCGTCCCGAGCCCTTGCACCGGCGGCGGCGGGAAGATCGCAACGAACGCTTCCTGGATGCTGCCGAACTTCATGTTCAGCTGCTGCACGATGGCGTTCGCCGACAGCTCGTGCGATCGCCGCTCGGCCGCCGGCTTCAGCTTCACGAACGCGATACCGACGTTCGACGCGTTGACGAAGCCGTTGATCGATAGCCCGGGAAACGCGATCGAGCTTTCGACGCCAGGCTGCTTCAGCGCGATGTCGGACATGCGCCGAATCACCGCGTCGGTGCGATCGAGCGTGGCCGCATCGGGAAGCTGCGCGAACGCGACGAGATAGTCCTTGTCCTGCGTCGGCACGAAGCCCTCGGGCACCTTCGAGAATCCGACCGCCGTCAACGCCAGCAATCCGCCGTAGACCACGATCACCGCCGCGCTGACGCGCAGGAGGCGCGTCACGCCGGACACGTAGCCGTGCGATCCGCGCGCGAAGACGCGGTTGAATCCACGGAAGAACCGGCTGAACAGCGCGTCGGCCGCGCGCTGCAGCCGGTCGCGCGGCGCGCCGTTCGGCCGCAGCAGACGCGACGCCAGCGCCGCGCTCAGCGTGAGCGAGTTGAATGCGGAGATGACGGTCGAGATCGCAATCGTCAGCGCGAACTGCCGGTAGAACTGCCCGGTCAGGCCGCTCACGAACGCGGTGGGCACGAACACCGCGCACAGGACGAACGCGATGGCGATGATCGGCCCGGACACTTCCTCCATCGCCACGCGCGTCGCCTCGAGCGGCGACAACCCGTGCTCGATGTGCCGTTCCACGTTCTCCACCACCACGATCGCATCGTCGACGACGATGCCGATGGCCAGCACGAGGCCGAACAGCGAGAGCGTATTGAGCGAGAAGCCGACCGCGAGCATGACGGCGAACGTGCCGATCAGCGACACCGGCACGGCGACGAGCGGAATGATCGACGCGCGCCACGTCTGCAGGAACACGAGCACGACGATGACGACGAGCACGATGGCTTCGAACAGCGTGGTCACGACCGCGTGGATGGACTCGCGGACGAAGACCGTCGGGTCGTAGACGATGCGGTAGTCGACGCCCTCGGGGAACGACTCCTTCAGCCTGGCCATCGTAGCGCGGACGTCGGCCGAGGCTTGCAGCGCGTTCGAGCCCGGCCGCTGCGCGATGCCGATCGCGACGGCCGGCTTGTTGTCGAGCAGACTGCGCAGCGCGTACTGACTGGCGCCGAGCTCGACGCGGCCGACGTCCTTCACGTGCGTGATCTGGCCCGCCGGCGTCGCGCGGACGACGATGTTCTCGAACTCGGCCTCTGTCGACAGACGTCCCTGCGCGTTGATGAGGAGCTGGAACGTCTGATTCGTCGGCGCCGGCGGCGCGCCGAGCACGCCGGCCGCCACCTGGATGTTCTGCTCGCGGATCGCGCGCACGACGTCGGTCGCCGTGAGCTCGCGTGCCGCGAGCTTGTCGGGATCGAGCCAGACGCGCATGGCGAACTCACCGGCGCCGAAGATCTGCACGCTGCCGACGCCATCGATGCGCGCCAGCTCGTCCTTCACCTGCAGGTGCGCGAGGTTCGACAGGTAGAGCATGTTGTAGCGCTCGTCCGGCGAGACAATGTGGACGACCATCATCAGATCCGGCGACGCCTTTTCCGTCGTCAGGCCGATGCGCTGCACCTCCGGCGGCAGGCGCGGCAGCGCCTGCGACACGCGGTTCTGCACCTGCACCTGCGCGTTGTCGAGATCGGTGCCGAGCGCGAACGTGATCGTCAGCGTGAGCAGGCCGTCGGACGTCGCCTGCGAGAACATGTACTGCAGGTGCTCGACGCCGTTGAGCTGCTGCTCGAGCGGCGACGCGACGGTTTCGGCGATCACCTTCGGGTTGGCGCCGGGATACGCGCCGCGGACGACGACCGTTGGCGGCACGACCTGCGGATATTCGCTGATCGGCAGGCGGATGAGCGCGAGCGCGCCGCCCACGGTGATCAGCAGCGAGAGCACCACCGCGAAGATCGGACGGTCGATGAAGAAACGGGAGAACTTCATTGCGCCGCTCCCTGCGCCGCCGGCGCGAGATCCATCGACGCGATCTGTGCCTTGACCTTTGCGCCCGGACGTACGCGCTGCAGCCCGTTCACGACGACGAGATCGTTCGCCGCGACGCCGCTGCGCACGACCCGCAGCCCGTCGACCATCGGTCCGAGCGTGACGGCGCGATACGCAATCGTCGAATCGTTGCCGACCACATAGACGTAGCGCTTGTCGAGATCGGTGCCGACCGCCTGGTCCTGAATCAGGATGCCACGTGCCGTCGTGCGCGCGCCGGCATCCGGCATGCGCAGCCGCACGAACACGCCGGGTGTGAGCGCGCGGTCGCGATTCTGGAAGATGGCGCGCACACGAATCGTGCCGGTCGCGGGATCGAGCTCATTGTCGAAGAAGTCGATCTGACCCTCGCGCGGGAAGTCCGTATCGCCCGCCAGCGCCATGCGAACTGGCGCACGCGACCCGCCGGCCGATCGGCCGGCCTTCGGCAGCGCGAGATAGGTCTGCTCGTCGACGTCGAACGTCGCGTAGATCGGATTCAGCGACACGACGGTCGTCAGGAGCGTGGCCTCGCCGGGCCCGCTCGACACGAGGTTGCCGTCGGTGACGATCGCCCGGCCGACGCGGCCCTCGATTGGCGCCGTCACGCGCGTGAACTCAAGATTGAGCTCCGCGAGCCGCAGCGCCGCCTGGACCGCGGCGACGTTGGCCTCCGCTTCGTCGGCCGATGAGACGCGGCGATCGTGCTCTTCGTCCGACATCGCGTTTTCCGCCGAGAGGCGCGTCGCGCGGTCGCGCTCGGATCCGGTGCGACTCAGCGTCGACTTGGCGCGCAGGAGCTCGGCGCGGAGCCGATCGACTTCCGCCTGGTACGGACGCGCATCGATCTGGAACAACACGTCGCCCTGGTGGACGAGCGCCCCTTCGGTGAAGCGCACCGACTCGACGAGGCCCGACACGCGCGGCCGGACGTCGACGTGGTGCACGGCTTCGAGGCGGCCGGTGAACTCGCTCCACTCGGTGACCGGCCGTTCGAGCGCGCGGGCGGCGGTGATCTCCGGCGCGGGCGGTGCGGCGCCCTGTGCGGCCGGGGCCGCGCACCCGGTGCTCACCAGGAGCGCGAAGCCGAGCAAGTGCAGAAACGCGCCGCGAAACATGTGTTCGGATGGTGTGAAGCGTCGGCGTTGGGATGAATTGAACGGGCTCAACATGTGGACGATGGTCCCGCGTTGAGCACGCCTTCACAATTAGGCAGGTGGCCGATGCGAAGCTGCGGCGAATGGACGCCGGCCGATTCCCCCGACGGCCGATCCGCGCCTCGTCCTCTTGGACGATGGCCCGATCGGCCCGATGGCCGAATCGACGCGGCGGCGCCGCTGTCCCATAATCAAAGGACCATGAGCCGCGCGGCCACGTCTTCTACGGACACGCCTTCCGCATTCGGTCTGCGTCGCACGCCCGAGCCGAACGCGGGCGAGGACGTGCTGCGACGCGCGCTGTCGGATGCGATCGACGAAGGCCGCCGCGCCGACTGCATGGCGCGCATCCAGAGCGACGCCGTCGCGCTGGCGCTCGACCTGATGGTGCGCGAGACGGGCATCGACGGCTTCTTCCGAGAGTTCATCCGCACGCTCGTCGACGAGACCGAGAGCCGCGCCTGCGGCGTGTGGCTGCTCGCGAGCGACGAATCGCGCTGCGAGAAGTGGCTGACCTATCGCGACGGCCATTTCGGCCAGACGCACGAGGCGGATCAGGGCGAGGCCGCGCGCGAGGAGATGGCGGAGTATCTCGTCCGCAATCGCGCGGGCTGGACGGACACGCTGGAATTCGCGGGCGATGATGCGCGGCTGCCGGAGACACTGCGCGCGATGAACCGCGAGACCGGCATCACGTCCGTTCAAATCGCGCCGCTCGCGCTGGGACCGCGCACGCTCGGCTGGATCGCGCTGGGCTCGGCCACGACGAGCGACTGCGAGATCACCTGGCGCCGCGCGGTGCTCGAGGCGACCGCACAGCAGGCGACGCTCGCGCTGCAGCAAAGCCGCCTCGCGGAGGCGAGCCGTCTCGAAGCGCGGCGGCAGGGCGCGCTCGAGGAGCGCAACCGCATCGCGCGCGACATTCACGACACGCTGACGCAGGGCTTCGCCGCGATCCTCATGCAGTTGCAGGGCGCGCAGCGATTGCCCGAGCCGCTGCCGCCGGCGGTGGCCAACGCGATCGACGTCGCGGTCGACGTCGCGCGCACGCACATGATCGAAGCGCGGCGATCGGTGGGCGCGCTGCGGCCGCAGGCCGCGGGCGACGAGACGCTGCCCGCTGCGCTCGAGCGCATGACGGCGTTCGCGCGGCGCACGAGCGACGTGCCGATCGAGCTGGCGATCGACGATATTCCGCCGCTCGGCGGCCTCGAGCGCGACATCATCGGCGTCGCGCAGGAGGCGCTGAACAACGCGGTGCGGCATTCGTGCGCGCGCAAGATCAGCATTCGCGCCTCGACCGTGCGATCGATCGGCTTCCGCCTCTCGGTGGCCGACAACGGCCGCGGGATCGCCGGCGATCTCCGATCGCGCGGCTTCGGCATGACCAGCATGCACGAGCGCGCCGAGCGTATCGGCGCCTCGCTCACCATCGTGACGGCGCCGCGCGCCGGCACGGAAGTCGTGCTCGCGTGGGAGCCGCCGTCCTTTTCCATCCCGGTGATGCCCGATGCTGCACGCTGAGACCGCATCACCGGCCGCTGTCGCGCGCGTCCTGCTGGTCGACGACCACGCGCTGCTGCGCACCGGCGTGGCGAACATCATCAACCAGGAGCCCGGCCTGCACGTGGTGGCCGAGGCGGCCAACGGCGCCGAAGGCGTCGACGCGTTCCGCGCGCACCGGCCCGACGTCACGCTGCTCGACCTGCGCATGCCCGTCATGGAAGGCGTCGAAGCCGTGCGGCAGATCCGCGCGATCGAGCCGAACGCGAAAGTCATCGTGCTCACGACCTACGACGCCGACGAGGACATCGCGCGCGCCCTGCACGCCGGCGCGAAGGCGTACGTGCTGAAGGACATCTCGGCGGACGCGCTCGTCTCGTGCATCCACCAGGTGCTCGAGGGCAAGACCTACCTGGCGCCGGCCGCCGCCGCCAAGCTCGCCGAGCGCGTGACGCGCGTGCAGTTGACGCCGCGCGAGCTGTCGACGCTGCAGTTGATGGCGGACGGCAAGGCCAACAAGGAGATTGCGACCGCGCTCGGCATCAGCGAGCGCACGGTCAAGACGCATCTCGGCCACCTGTTCGAGAAGCTCAACGTCACGAGCCGCACGGAAGCCGTGAAGATCGCGACGCGCCGCGGCCTCGTCCGGCTGGAGTAGGCCGCGCCCGACCGTCAGCCCTCAGCGCACCAGGCACGGCCGCTTCGCATCGAAGCGCCAGTCCGGCACCAGATACTGCATCGCCACCGCGTCGTCGCGCGCGCCGAGCGCCACGCGCCGATAGAGCGCGTGGGCCTGCTCGACGCGATCCATGTCGAGCTCGATGCCGAGGCCTGGCGCGGTGGGCACGGCAATCGCGCCGCCGACGATCTTCAGCGGCTCACGCGTGAGATGCTCGCCGTCCTGCCAGATCCAGTGCGTGTCGATGGCCGTGACGTCACCGACGGCCGCGGCAGCGACGTGCGTGAACATCGCGAGCGACACGTCGAAGTGATTGTTCGAGTGCGATCCCCACGTCAGGCCCCAGTCCCGGCAGCGCTGCGACACGCGCACCGATCCCGCCATCGTCCAGAAGTGCGGATCGGCCAGCGGGATGTCGACGGCGCGCAAGTGCAGCGCGTGCGTCAGTTGGCGCCAGTCCGTGGCCACCATGTTCGTCGCCGTGCGCAGGCCGGTCGCGCGTTTGAACTCCGCCAGGATCTCGCGGCCGGAGTAGCCCCCTTCGGCGCCGCACGGATCTTCGGCGTACGCGAGGAGGTCGCGGCGATCGCGGCAGAGCGCGATCGCGTCATCGAGCGACCAGGCACCGTTGGGATCGAGCGAGAGCCGCGCGTCGGGAAAGCGCGCGCGGAGCGCCGACATGGCCTCCATCTCGTCGCCGCCGCTGAAGACCCCGCCCTTGAGCTTGAAGTGCTTGAACCCGTAGCGCGCCTGCGCGGCGTCCGCCAGGGCGACGATCGCGTCGGGCGTCAGCGCCGGCTCCCGCCGCAGGCGCAGCCAATCATCGCCGCTCGATGCCGGCGTCTCGTACGGCAGATCGGTCTTGCGGCGATCGCCGACATAAAACAAATAGCCGAGCGTCTCGACCGAGGTTCGCTGTTGGCCTTCGCCGAGCAGCGACGCGACCGGCACGCCGAGGCACTGGCCGACGAGATCGAGCAGCGCCGCTTCGATGGCCGTGACGACGTGAATCGCCGTGCGCTGATCGAACGTCTGCACGCCGCGCCCGCCGGCGTCGAGATTGCCGAAACGCTCGAGGACGCGCGCGAGGGTGCGGGCGTGCGACCCGATGGGCTCGCCAATCACGAACGGCGCCGCATCGGCGAGCGTGCGGCGAATGGCTTCGCCGCCGGGCACTTCGCCCACGCCCGTGCGGCCGGACGCGTCGTCGACGATGACGAGGTTGCGGGTGAAGAACGGCCCATGCGCGCCGCTCAGGTTGAGCAGCATGCTGTCGTGGCCCGCCACGGGCACCACGCGCATGGCGGTCACGAGCGGGGTGCCCGTCGATTCCCTCACGCGACATCCAGCTCGACGCGCCTGATGTCGCCCACAACGAACACGTAGGCCACGATGGCGACGAGAGCGTTGGCGGCGACGAAAATCAGCGCGCCGTTGAACGAGTGCGTCCACTGCACGATGTAGCCGATCACGATCGGCGTCGTGATGCCGGCGGTGTTGCCGAACATGTTGAAGAGCCCGCCGCTCAAGCCCGCGATCTGCTTGGGCGACGTGTCCGACACGACCGCCCAGCCGAGCGAGCCGACGCCCTTGCCGAAGAACGCCAGCCCCATCAAGGCCACGACGACCGCCGCCGACTCGACGCCGTTGCAGAGCATCATGCTCGTGGAGAGCAGCATGCCGGCGACGATCGGCACCTTGCGTGCGATGTTCAGCGAATAGCCGAGGCGCAGGAGCCGGTCCGATATGAGGCCGCCGAGCACACCGCCGACGAAGCCGCAGATCGCCGGCAGCGACGCCGCGATGCCCGCCCGCAGGATCGACATGCCCCGCTGTTCGACGAGATAAACCGGAAACCACGTCAGGAAGAAGTACGTCATCGTCGTGATGCAGTACTGCGCGACGTAGATGCCGAGGAGCATGCGGTTGCCCAGCAGTTGCCGGACGTACGAGCGCTGGGGTGCCGGTCTGGTCGCCGCCGCTGGCGACGGACGGTCCATGTCCACGAGCGCACCGCCGCGCGCGATGTGCTCGAGCTCGTGCGCGCTCACCCGCGGATGATCCGCCGGCGCGTGCACGACCTTCATCCATACGATCGCGAGCGCGCCGCCGAGCGCGCCCATGACGAAGAAGACGTACGGCCAGCCGAACCGGAACGTGATCCATCCCGTGATCGGCGCGAACATCGCCGTCGCGAAGTACTGCGCGGAGTTGAACACCGCGGACGCCGTGCCGCGCTCCGCGGTTGGAAACCAGGCGGCGACGATACGGCCGTTGCCGGGAAACGACGGCGCTTCGGCCAGCCCCAGCAGAAATCGCAGCAGGAACAGGACGAGGACGGCGCCAGCCGCGTCGAAGGCGCCGACGAATCCCTGGAGAAACGTGAACACCGACCACGCGACGATGCTCCAGAGGTAGACGCGCGCGGATCCAAAGCGATCCAGCAGCCAGCCGCCCGGAATCTGACCGAGCGCGTACGCCCAGCCGAACGCGGAGAACGCGTAGCCCATCGCGATCTTGCTCAAACCGAGCTGATGCGAGACGTCGCTGCCCGCGATCGAGAGCGTCGCGCGATCGGCGTAGTTGATCGACGACGCGACGAACAGCATCAGCAGAATCGCGTAGCGCACGCGGCTGCGCTCGGGGCGGGTGGACGGAGACGCAGGCATGGCGCGAAGACGCGAGCGAGCGTCTAGCTCTCGGCCGACACGGCGGCAATCAACGCTTTGATGTAGCCGAACGCAAAGACGAAGCCCGTCATGCTGTCGAGCCCGGGCACGGCCGGCACGTGGTCCGGCATCATCATGCCGTCGTAGCCGACTTCCTTGTAGACGCGCATCGCCTGCAGCATGTCGACGCTGCCGTTGTCGATGAACGTCTCGCGGAAGTTCAGGAGCCCGCCCTCGATGTTGCGGAAGTGCACGCTGAAGATCTTCCCGCGCGATCCGAAGTA
>CAZNMF010000114.1:0-13707 GCA_964573795.1 uncultured Solibacteraceae bacterium | reverse complement strand
CCCGCCGCGGGGGGGGGGCCCCCCGGGGCGGCCCTTCCCGGGCCGCGGGGCCTCCGGCCCAGGGGATACCCCGTGGGGGCGGCCCTTGGGGCCGCGGCCCTTGTCTCCTGGTCTCCTGTGGGCCGCCCCCCGTGGCGGCCCCGAGGCGCCCTACCGCTTACGCGCTTCGAGCAGCCAGACCGTCGAGTCCAGCGTCCACGGGTCGCCGCGATAGTTGCCGCAGAGGCGGCCGACGCGGAAACCGGCGCGCTCGAGGCGGTCGACGATCGCGGGCACGGTCAGCGTGCGGAACGTCAACGAGAACGTGTGACGCGTCGTCGTGCGTCCGCGCTGGTGGACGAACTCTTCGTCGAAGATCGTCAGCTTCCGGCGGCGATCCTGACGGACCGATTCGATGAGCGTGACGCGGCCGCCTGCGTGCGTGCCCTGCAGGCTGACCTTGCGCGCGTACTCGGACCACGCGGGCAGATCGGGCACGAGGTCGATGCCGAGCAGCCCGCCGCGTCGCAGCACGCGCGCGACGTCGGCGAGCGTCTGCGTCAGATCGCGATCGCGCACGAGCGACTGCAGCAGCCCGTACGGCGCCATGACGAGACCGAAAGATCGATCGGGAAACGGCAGGGAGCGGATGTCGCCGCGCACGAGCGCCGGCCGCTTCGCCCGCGGCAGACGCGCGATGCGCTGGCGCGCGCGCGTGAGCATGGGCACGGATCGATCGAGCCCGACCGCGCGCACGCCGGTGCGCGAGACGGGCAGCAGCAATCGACCGGTCCCGCACCCGAGCTCGAGCGTCCGCGCGCGCTCGCGTCGCGCGATGCGCTGCCAGAACGCGACATCGCGCCGTCCCAGCGTCCGCGCGTTCTCCCAGTCATAGAACGGCGCGTACTCGTCCCAGCCGTGCCAACCTTCGCGCGTGACCATGGTGAAGAAAAAAGTAGATACGAGAAAAGTTAAAAGTTAGAAGCCAGAAGCCAAAGGTGCGGAAGGACCATCTCGTTCCTGACTTCTGGCTTCTGGCTTGTAACTTTTAACTTGTCAATGTTCTTGTCTCAGTCGATCGCCCATTCCCCCGGCAGAATCGGCCGTGTGCGCGGGAGGAAGCCGCGGCGGGCGAGGTTGCCGACGTAGACGAGGATGCCGACGAAGACGACGAGCTTGATCGTGTCGGCGGAGCGCGTCTGCGGCAGCGTCTTCCACATCAGCCAGAGCACGGGCTGGGCGATCGACACGGCCCACACCGATCCGTAGAAGTAGCGGCGCTCGCGGCCCTCGCCTTTCGTCGATGCCTTCACGCGCGGCAACTGGCCGAGGGCGCCGAGCAGCCAGATAGACGCGGCGATCGGAAAGTAGCCGGCACTGTAGATCGCGCCGATGCGCCACGCGCCGTGCACGATCGCGTCGACCATCGCGGCGATGTTGAGCACCGCGTACGTGATCGCTTCGCTCCACGCCAGCGTGTAGCAGACGCGACGATAGAGCGGGTTCGGGCGATCTTCCTCGAAGCGCAGGATGTACGGCGACGGCTCGACGCCCGGCAGCCGGCCGCGCCAACCCGCGATGCCCGTGCCGGCGAGCACGATTGCGAGCCAGATCAACATCTGGCGATCGGGACCGTGCGCGAAGAGACGAAACGTGATCGGCCCCGGTGCGATGAAAAAGACGTAGATCCAGATCGGCCAGTGGGCCAGCCGGTAGCGAGGTTTGTTGAACGCGCGGAACTGCCGATCGGCCGCCAGCTCGATCACCTGCGCGTGCCCGTGCTGCTTCTTGTACGACGGGGGGAGAATCGAACGCACGGGAAGATTCTAGTCGGGACCAGGGGACGAAGGGACCAAGGGACGAGGGGACGAGGGGAATCGGAAGCGTCGGGTACGATAGGGACGATGTCCGCGTCTCCCGAGGCCGTTTCGGACCAAGCGTCCGCGCCGGTCTCGCTCCTGCCCGTCTTTCTGATCGTCCTCGTCGACGTCTTCGGGATGACGCTCGTCATTCCGCTGCTGGCGATCTACGCAGAGAGCTTTCACGCGACGCCGCTCCAGGCGACGCTGCTCGTGTCCGTCTTCGCCGCCTGCCAGCTCGTGTCGGGTCCGCTCATCGGCCTGGCCTCGGACCACGTCGGCCGAAAGCCGATGCTGATCATCAGCCAGATCGGCACGTGCATCGGCTTCATCGTGCTCGCGCGCGCGTCGGCGCTGTGGATGATCTACCTCTCGCGCGTCATCGACGGCGCGACGGCGGGCAACCTCTCGCTCGCGCAGGCGTACATCGCCGACCACACGCCGCCGGAGGATCGCGCACGGAAGTTCGGGCTGATCGGCATTGCGTTCGGCCTCGGCTTCTTCGTCGGCCCGTCGATCACCGGCTACCTGTCCGCGCGCTACGGCCTGACCGCGCCGATCTATCTCGCCGCGATCATGTCGGCGACGAGCGTCCTCTGCACGACGGTCCTCCTGCAGGGCGGCCAGCCGACGACGTCGCTGGCGCACAAGCGCGCGGCACTCGACTGGCGCACCTACGCGCAGTACTTCTCGCGGCCGGTGCTGCGCGCGCGGCTGCTGCAGTTCCTGTGCTTCATGCTGTCGTTCTCGACGTTCATCTCGGGCTTCGCGCTGTTCGCGGAGCGCCGCTTCGTCTGGAACGGCCATCCGTTCGGCCCGCGCGAGATTGGCTACGTGTTCGGCTTCGTCGGCTTCCTCGGCATCATCCTTCAGGGTGGGTTGATCGGCCGTCTCGTCCGCACGTTCGGCGAGCCGCGGCTGGCCGTGATGGGCTTCGCGTCGCTCGTGATTGGTTATCTGGGACTCGGCTTCTCGAGCTCGATCGCGGCGCTGCTCGTCGTGTCCGCGATCGCGTCGTTCGGCAACGGCGTGCTGCGGCCGGCGTTGACGAGCCTGATCACGCATCAGGCCGGCCGCCACGAACAGGGCGTCGTGCTCGGCCTCACCCAATCGATGACCTCCCTCGCCTCCATCGTCGCGCCAGTCGTCGCCGGCCTATGCATCGAGCACGCGCATCTCGTCGTCTGGGCCGTGCTCGCGTCGGCGCTGGCAGGGATTGGGCTGGTGCTGGCGCAGGCGTGATTTCGACGTTCGACTTCGCTCGCGTCGCCCTGAGCCTGTCGAGGAGCGAAGTTCAAAGTTCGAAGTTCGAAGTTCGAAAAATCTACTTTTCGTTGTGCTTGTCTTCCGATTCCCACCCCGCGCGCGCGGGCTTGGTAACGGCGCGGTTCTCGTACTCCTGCATCTCGATCTCGAGCCGCTCTTCGCGGATGTCCAGCCGCAGCCGGCCGAACAGGCTCATGTAGACATTGGCGATCCACACGAGCGCAAAGCCCGCGAGCACGTAGCCGCGCCAGTCCGCGTAGATGAGCTGATAGCGCGTGATGAACAGCGCGAGCGCCGTCACGTAGTGGCTGAAGCAGTACTCGCAGGTGAAGAGATAGAAGAACTTCCGCTGCAGGAGGTGACGGCACGTCTTGCTGCGGCGGACGCAGTACTCGCGGGGCTCGCGGAAGACCTCCTCGTGCGTGACCGTCCACGCCACGCACGCGATCGGCAGCGCGAGCACGAACAGCAGCGCGACTTGAGTCCCAAGAGTCGGCATGCCGGGCACTGTCCACGAAACCGGGCTCCCGCAATTCTGATTGGAGGGCCGAACCTTCAGGTTCGGCCGCAGCGGGCGGACCTGAAGGTCCGCCCCTCCGGCGAGAGCAAGGAGTCCCCCAATGTGTTCAGTACGTCACCCGCACGCGATACGTCAGCGTCGTCGTGCCGTTGGCTGGCACGGGCAGCTCGAACTGCGCGGCCCACGCGTCGGTCTTCGTGTATGCGTGGGTCGACTGCAGGATGCGCCACGTGCCGCCGATCGGCTCGTTCACCTCGACGGTGATCGGCGTCGCTTTGTGATTGCGGAGCGTGACTTCGTACGCGACCTCATAGACGTTGCTGGCGATGCGCTCGAAGTCGGTCTGCTTGCGCTCGGCGATGACGTCGAACGCGTTGCCGATCTTCAGATTCAGCGTCTCGTCCTTCGGCGTGTGGCCGATGCGATCCTCGCCCGCGAACTGCGCGCCGCCGCGCGAGTCCGCCTGGTAGACGCGCACCGTGCCGGCCGGCATCGGCATGCCGAGACCGCTCTTCTCGTCGTTCTTGAACTGGTAGAAGACCTGGACGACGTCCGTGATCGGCGAGCCTGGATGCTGCGCGTTGCGGTAGTAGAAGGCCTGGCCGTCGACGACGTAGCGCTTGCGGACCGGGACGCCGGTGCCGGTCAGCATGCTGATCTGCTTCGTCTCGCTGTTCTCGATCGTCGTCTTCCGCGCGACGGTGTAGAGGTGGTACTCGGAGAACGACTCCTGCGCCATCTTCGGCGCCGCCGCAGCACGCTCGGCCGCGATCGCGCCGATGCCGTCCATCATCACGTTCTGGCGCACGCGGCTGAGATCGCCGGCGACGAGTTGCAGCGTGGCGCGGCGGAACGCCGTGCCGCTGCCGTTCTTCACGGTCACCCACCCGTCGAGATCCGCGCTCGCGTCGTC
Organism: uncultured Solibacteraceae bacterium; assembly: GCA_964573795.1. Lineage (GTDB taxonomy): Bacteria > Acidobacteriota > Vicinamibacteria > Vicinamibacterales > SCN-69-37 > CAZNMF01. The sequence goes on along the minus strand of CAZNMF010000114.1, from coordinate 9,170 downwards.
GCGCGCGACGGTGAGGACGTAGTCCGCGTTCCACGAGAGCTGGCTGGCGAGATACGACGCCTCGACGCGATGCGCGCTGCCACCGGTGTTCTCGAGCGACCAGATCAGCGTCGGCCGCGCGTGGAGGTTGCCGGGCACTTCCGGAAAGCGCACGTGATCGGCCTGCAGGCCCGTGACGATCTCGCCGCCGATCTGCCAGACGGGCGCGGTATTGAAGCTCAACAGGCGCGCGGTGACGTCCTCGTCGTGCGTGACGCCGCCACTGTCGGTGCGACGCCGCACCAGCGTGACGTCGCGGCCGACGTACTTGCGCAGCAGCTTGTCGGGCTCGAGGAGGTCGTACTCGTAGTTCTGCTCGAGCACGCTCACGCGCGAAGGCTCGGTCAGCGATCGGAAGTGCACGGTCGCCGGATTGACCGTCGCGGCGATGTCCTCGAACTGCAGATCGAACGTGCCGCGCGGCAGTTGCAGTTGACGGACGTCGCGGACGAGCGCGATGTTCGAGTTGTAGACGGTGACGGCGAGATCGGTTTGATCGTCGAGCGTCGACGCGCCTTGCGGCGCTGCCGCGCCGCCGGCGGCCGACGGCTTCGCCGTCAGCCCGAATGGAAGAAGACACACGCCAGCGGCCGCGAAAGCCGCCGCCACCCACGATCGTGCGGACATGACCGACTCCTTTCCGAGTCAGCACGCTTTCGAAGCGCGCTGTCCTTAGAACGGAGGGGATGGGAAAACTTGCAGCGGGCCGGAAAGGGTTCGCCCCCTGTGGCGGCCCCTCAATCTCTATCGAACGTCACGACCGTCTCGATGTGCTCCGTGTGCGGGAACATGTCGATCGGCTGGAGGCGCGCGATCGTGTAGCCGGCGCGGCGGATGAGCGGGATGTCGACGGCGAGGATTTGCGGATTGCAGGACACGTAGATCAACCGCGGCGGTTTCAGATCCTGCACGATCGCGAGCAGCACGGGAGCCGCGCAGCCTTGCCGCGGAGGATCGATGACGACCGCGTCGAAGTGCGCACGCGATAGTCGCGGCAACGCATGCTCGACACGCGCGCGGATGAGACGAACGCGATCGTCAGGCACGCGGTTCAAGCGCAGATTGCGCGCAGCGTCTTCGCTGGCCTGCGGGTGTTCCTCGACCGCGGTGACGGACGTCCCCGACGCAGCCATCGGCACCGTGAACAAGCCGCTGCCGCTGTAGAGATCCAGCACGGTCTTCGCGCTGGCGACCTCGTCCATCACGATCCGCAGCACTTCGCCCGCAGCGCCGACGTTCGTCTGGAAGAACGCCGTCGGCCCGATCAGGAACGACGCGCCGAGCGCATCCTCACGCGCGTGCGCGCGTCCCGCGATCCGGATCGTCTCCCGTCCGACCATCGCGGGTCCCGGCCGATCGTGGACGTTGACGAAGAAGCCGTCGGGCGGATTCTTCCGTGACAGAAACGCGCGTACCGGCGCGCGCAGCACCCGATCGTTTCGCGTGACGACGAGCATGACGACGGCCTCGCGGCCGCTCTCCGTCGTGCGGATGAGCACGTGTCGCAGCAGTGCCGGCGGCACGCGCGCGCGGACGAGCTCATCGCGCAGCCCGAACGCAAGTTGATTGCCGCGATCGCTGTGGACGGGACATTCGTCGATCGGCACGATGGTCCGCGTCTGCGCCGCGTAGTGCCCCATGACGATGCGGCGCCCCGACGCGTCGGCGCCGAAGACGAACGCGACTTTGTGACGGAATCGCTCGTCGCGCGGCGACGGGACGAGCGGCGGGACGTCAAGCTTCAGCAGGCCCGACAACTGCGCACGCTTGAGCGCCAACTGCTCCGCGTACGGCACGTTGGGCAGACTGCAGCCGCCGCAGACGGAGAAGTGACGACAGTGGATCATGGGGACGTCGAGCTATCGGGTCATCGGGCTATCGGGTCATCTGAACATCGGGACATCTGGACATCTGGCTATCGAGTCATCGGGTGGTCAGCACGGTAGCCCGTAGCCCGTGGCCCGCAGCCAGCTATCGCCACGTCTTCCCTTCATCCGTCGTCGTCCACATGCGGCCGTCGGCGGCGGTGACGGTAGCGGACGCGCCGTTCGTCGCGTGGATCAGCACGAGATCGACCGTCTCTGGAAATGGCACGCGCGCAAAATGTTGCGCGTCGCTGGTGCGCAGCACGACGCCGCTGCGGCCGATGAGCCAGCAGACCGACGGCAGCGGCGCGACGCCGGTCGTGATGTGGACGGCAGGATCGATCGTGACGGCTTGCCACGGGCCGTCGTTCGTCGCCGATCGCTGGACCTCTCCGCTGGCGAGCACGCGCCAGCGACTCGCCGCGGCGGCCGCCGCCGCGCGCGTATCGACCATGGCGCCGCCGACGTCGATCGCGGAGACGCCGTTCATCATGACGTTCGGAACGGCGAACTCGGCGACGACGCTGGTGCCGGCCGTATTGGCGGGCAGGCGCGTGACCGATCCGCGCGTGATCGGCAAATTCTCGGCTTGAGTCGTCGAGACCGTGAAGCCGCGTTCCCCGCTCTGCGCCTGGATCAGCGGCGCCGTGGCCGTGACGTCGACCGTCTCCTGCGGCCGAGTCGCGGCGGGCTCAGGCGCGGCGACCGGTCGCGGTGGCGGCTCGGCCCGCAGAGTGCGGCCGGCGGCATCGGCCTGCCGCAGCTCAGCGGCGGGCGGCATCGGAGGCGGCGGCTCGGGCCGGATCTCGGCGGCATTCTGTCGCACGGGACGATCGACGTCCTGGCGCAGCGATCCCGACGACGCGGCTGGCGGCGGTGTCGATGTCGAGGCGTCGCGATTCCGCGGTGTCGCTGTCGGCGCGACTACTTTTCCCATCGATCGCGCGGGCGGCATGCTGGCCGCGGGCGCGGCAGGTTCGAGCGCGGGCGCAGCCGGCGGCGGTGTGACCGGCGCGATCTCGTTCTGCGCCATCGTCCGTTCGACGGACGCCGCAGGCTCGACAGAAGGCCGGGGCGCGAGCACCCAGATCGCCAGCCCCGCCGCTGCGGCCGTCGCCGCGATCGGCACGATCCAGCGCCACGCCCACGCGCCGCGTGACGGTACGGCCGCCGGCGGCGCGACGCGCGCGAACGCCGCGGCCATCGCCTGACACGACGCGCACGACGCGAGATGCGTCTCGACGATGCGCGCGGCGGAGGCATCGAGTCCGCCGTCGGCCCACGCGGCCAGCTGCTCGGCGTCGATGCAGCCGCTCAGCTCCTCCGTCAGCACATCCGGTGCTGATGCGCGCAGCAGGCGATCCATTGTCCGGTCGCGATCGTCAGCGGTGGGCACTGGGCCTCCTCATGATCTAGAACGCTCCACGGCGGCAGTCTTGCGCACACGGTCGGTGCCGAGCAGTGTCACGACGTCGAGCGATCCCGGGTCGTCGACGGCCGCGGCAAAGCACTCGGCGACGGCCGCCGCGTCCAGCCCATGCGTCTCGCGCAGATGACGCTCGACCGCGCGTCGAAGGTCCTGTCGCACGCGCGTGAGGTGCCGCGACACGGTGGCCTCGTGCTCGCCGAGCAGACGTCCGATCTGCGCGAGCGTGAGGTCCTGCGCGTAGTAGCAGCCGAGACGCAGACGATCGCGCGGCGCAAGGGCGCCGACCGCCGCCGCCAGGGCCGTCCGTACCATTGTCGTCAACCGGAGGCGATCCGGATCGGGCGCGGGATCCAGCGCGCGAACGGCCGCCGTTGACTCGTCGTCGGGCAGCGCGTCGGTGCGGCGCGCCGCTCGCGCGCGATCGACGAGGCGCTGCGACAGCACGGCCCGCAGCCACGTCGCGAGCGTGCTGCGGCCGTGGAAGTAGCGAAACAGGGATCGGCGCTCGCCGTCGGTCTCGCGCACGCCGAACAGGTCCGCATACAGCGCGTCCGCGAGCTCGCGCGCGCCGCCGCTCGGATCGAGCGCATCGGCCGCGCGGTAGAGGACGGGACGATACTCGCGGACGAAATGATCCCACGCCTCGTCGTCGCCGGCCGCGCACGCACACGCGAGCGCGAGATCGCCGAGGTGCAACGATCGCAGGTAGCGCTCGACGTCGCGCGGCGACGCGGCGCGACCCGCGAACGCGCGCGCGACGCTGGCCTCGAGCGCCGCGGCGAACGTGTCGGCGGAGACCCGCCATCGCGCGGCGTCGGCGTCCGCGTGCAGCCGCGCGGCCAGCGTGGCGTCGAGGGGCACGGGGACATGGTACGCCTTACGGCTTGGGGCTTGGGGCTTGGGGCTTGGGCGTACTTCTGGCTTTCTCGCTTCGAACTTCCAACTTTTCTCAATCCCCAAGCCTCGAGCCCCAAGCCCCAAGCCTCACGCCTACTTCCGCCGCACCGTCCGATGCGTCGCTCGCGCGGTCCAGGGATCTTCCGGCCATGGATGCTTCGGGTATCGTGCGCGCAACTCCTTGCGGACGTCCTGATAGCCCGTCGTCCAGAAGCTGCGGAGATCCGACGTCACCTGCACGGGCCGGCCGTTCGGCGCGAGCAGCTCGAAGGTGACGGGCGTCTTCGCGATGCCGACGCGCGGGCTCTCGGCGAGGCCGAAGAGCTCCTGCAGTTTGACGGCGGCGACGACGCGGCCGTCGTCCTGATAGCGCAGACGCGCGTGACGTCCGCTCGGCACCGGCAACTCCGCAGGCGCCATGCGATCGACGGCGCGCCGCGCGTCGGCCGGCAGCACTGACGCGATGTCGACGTCCGCGAGACGACGCGCAAGCTGGCTCGCCTGGTCGACGAGCGCGCCGAAGGCCATCGGCACACCGGCGGCGGCGAGCCTCAGGAGGAGCTGCGATTGCTCATCCGTCGGACCACGACGCATCGCCGCGTCCGCGATCAGCCGGGCACGCTCCGCGTCGTCCGCATCTACCGCAATCTCGCGCAGGACGATCGCGCCATAGCGCTCGACGCGCGCCGCGCGCACGACGCCGGCGTCCTCGTCGAATCGATGCCCGGTCGTCGATGACGTCGGCTGAATCCAGTCGCGCTCGATGCCGGTGGCGAGACGAATCGTCGCTTCCACGATCGGCGCGCCCGGCGCGCTCGTGCCGGCGGCGACGTCGACGGCAACGATGAATTCGTGGTGGACGACGCCGCTCTGACGGCTGAGACGGGCGCCCGTGCCGGACGCGAGCAGAAAACGATCGCTGCCAGGCGCGCGCCGGTGCGCGACGCGATCCGGATACGCGCCGAGCACGGCGCGGCGGAGCGTCTCGTCGTCGATCGACGCGCGCGCCCGACCGCGAAGGGCCTGCCGCGCGATCTCGCCGATGTCGCGCGCCACGCGCTGCACGTGCGGCGGCAGCATCTGGTCGCGATCCACGGCCGCGAGCAGATCGCACGACGTCGATCCGGCCGCCGGCGGCAGGAAATGCCGCTCGGCCAGCAGCGCACACGCGCGTGCGGCCGCGGGCGCCGCGTCGGTCTCGATCAGCAGACGTCCAAGCCGCGGGTGCAGCGGCAGACGCCGCACGTCGTGGCCGAGCGGCGTCAGGCGCAGCGATGCGTCGACGATGCCCAGCGCGATGAGCAGATCGATCGCGCGCTCGAGCGCATCGGCTGGCGGCGCCTCGAACCACGCGAGCGCGCGCGGATCGCCACCCCACGCGATCACGTCGAGCAGCGGCGACGCGAGATCGACGCGCGCGATGTCCGGCTCGCGATGCGGCCGCAGACGCTCGCGCGGATCCCACAGGCGCACGGCTCGCCCGGCGGCGACGCGCCCGGCTCGACCCGCGCGCTGATCGGCGGCATCCGCGGAAATGCGCTCGGTCTCGAGGCTGTCGAGGCCGCGCTCCGAGTCGTAGCGCGCGATCTTCTGCCAGCCCGCGTCGACGACGAAGCGCACGTCCGGCACGGTCAGCGTCGTCTCCGCGATGTTCGTCGCGATCACGACGCGCGGGCGATCCGACGGCGCGAGCGCGGCGTCCTGCTCGTCGGCCTCGAGCCCGCCGTACAACGGCAGCACGGGCACGCTGTTGCCGAGCCGCGATCGCAACGCGTCGACCGCGCGGCGAATCTCGCCGGCGCCGGGCAGGAAACCGAGAATCGCGCCGTCAGCCGCCGCAGCGGCGTCGGCGACGGCCTCTTCCATCGTCACGTTCGGCCGATACGCGATGTCGATCGGAAACGTGCGGCCCGGCACGTCGACGATGGGACAGCCGTCCAGATACGCCGACACGCGCGCGCTGTCGATCGTCGCCGACATGACGACGAGGCGGAGATCGTCGCGCGCGTGCCACGCCTGCCACGCCAGCGCGAGGCCGAGATCCGCGTGGATGCTGCGCTCGTGGAACTCGTCGATGACGACGGCACGAAAATCCGACAACAGCGGATCGCTCTGGAGGCGCGCGGTGAGGATGCCTTCGGTCGCGACGAGCAGCCGCGTCTCGCGCGAGTCGCGGCGATCGAACCGCACGTGCCAGCCGACCTCACGTCCGATCGTCCATCTCTGCTCGTCCGCGATGCGCCGCGCAATCGAGCGGGCCGCCACGCGCCGCGGCTGCAACAGCAGCACCGGGCCGTCGTGCACGAGCGCCGGCGGGACACGCGTCGTCTTGCCCGCGCCGGGCGCGGCGGTGACGACGACCGCGCGATGACGCGCGAGCGCGGCGACGATCGCGGGAAGGTATGCGTCGATGGGCAATACGGAACGCACGACGCCCGCCACGATATCGCTCTTTGCACTACGCTCTATATCGCGTCGCATATGTCTGATCCCACGCCCTCGCCCTCGAACCCGGAACCCTCTTCCGTTTCGAAGTTCGAAGTTCCCAGTTCGACGTTTCTTTCTTCCCTTCCCCAATCCCTCATCCTCGCGCCGATGACGAAGGGATCGAACCTGCCGTACCGTCAGCTCTGCGTCGAGCTGGGCGCGCGGGTGCTCGTGAGCGAGATGGTCGTGGCGCGGCGGCTGAAGCAGAAGCGGCGCGGCGAGTTCGCGCTGATCCGGCGCGCGCCGGGCGAGCCGTGCTTCGGCGTGCAGCTCGCGGGCAATCGTCCGGACGAAGTGGCATGGGCCGCGGCGCTCGTCGAAGCGCGCGGCGCGGACTTCGTCGATCTGAATCTCGGCTGCCCCATCGATCACTTCACGCGCATGGGTCTCGGCGCTGCCCTCGGCCGTCAACCCGCCCGCGTCCGGCGCATCGTCGAAGCCATGTGCGCGGCGGTGAAGGTGCCGGTCACCGTCAAGATTCGGCTGGGATGGAACGCGACGCACCGCAACTATCTCGATCTCGCACGTGCGATTGTCGATGGCGGTGCCGCGGCACTGACCGTGCACGGCCGCACGCGCGAAGCGCGTTATCGGCAGCCTGCGGACTGGGACGCGATCGCCGAGATCGCCGCGGCCGTGCCGGTGCCCATCATCGGCAACGGCGATCTGCTGTTCCCTCACGAGATCGACGAGCACCTGCGCGCGTCCGGCTGCGCGGCGGTGATGACCGCGCGCGGCGCGCTCATCAAGCCGTGGATTTTCCGCGAGCGCGAGGCGGGCTACTGGGACATCACCGCGGACGAGCGCGTCGCGATCTATCGCCGTTACGTCCAGCTCGCACGTGCGCACTGGGGACGCCGGCCCGGCGACATCGTGGACGACGCCGCGCCGGACGCGACGCTCGACGACTACGGCCGCCAGCGCCTGCGCGAGTTCCTGCGCTGGCACGTCGGCTTCTGGGTGCGCTACGCGCCGCAGCGGCCTGACGGATCGTGGCCGACGATGCAGCAGCGCGAGTCGTCCTTCGTGCCGCGATCGCCGCTCGAAGCGCTGCTCGCGCGCCATGACGATGCGGCGATCGACTACATCACCGACGAGCTCGTCGACGAGGGCGATTTCGCGCGTCCTCCGGCCGCGACCGAGGCGGCGGCGGACGAGGAAGTCGTCGAGGCCGGCTGACCGATCCCAAGTGGACCGTCCAATTTGCCTGCCCGGTCGCAGTCAGTTATCGTTTCAAGGCTGTGGCGACCTCTTCTCCCCTTCCTGCGCAGCGACGATTCGGCGAAACAACCCGGCGTGACGCGTGGTGGCTGCAGCCGGCGATCGTCTTCTTCGGGTTCACGGCGTTCATCGTCTATTCGACGTGGGCGGGCTTCTCGAACGCGAACTACGAGTTCGGCCCGTATCTGTCGCCGATGTACTCGCCGCTGCTGTTCGGGCCGTCGCCGCACTCGTGGTTCCGCGGACCGGCGCAGCCGGCCTGGTGGCCGTCGTTCCTGCACTTCTCCGCGGCCGCACTGATTCTGTGGGGACCGGTCGGGTTCCGGCTGACCTGTTACTACTACCGCGGCGCGTACTACAAGGCGTTCTGGGCGGACCCGGCCGCGTGCGCCGTGGGTGAGCCCCGCAAGACGTACCTCGGCGAGCGGTGGTTCCCGCTCGTCATCCAGAACATCCATCGCTATTTTCTCTACGTCGCCATCTGCTTCATCGCCATCCTCACCTGGGATGCCTGGAAAGCCCTGTGGTTCCCAGCCGACGGATCGATGGTGCTCGAGGCCGGCACGCCGACGACGTTCGGCATCGGCGTCGGCACGATCGTGTTGACGCTCAACGCGATCTTCCTCGGCTGCTACACGTTCGGCTGCCACTCGCTGCGTCACCTCGTGGGCGGTGTGCTGGACGTGATGTCCGGCAGGCCAGTCCGCAAGAACGCGTACAAGTGCGTGAGCTGCCTGAACCGCTGGCACATGAAGTGGGCGTGGACGAGCCTGATCTGGGTTGGCTTCACGGATTTGTACGTGCGCCTGTGCGCGATGGGCGTCTGGCACGACTACCGGCTGTTCTAGGGACACTGGACAAGTGAAAAGTTCGAAGCCAAAAGCCAAAAGTATGGAACGCGCGCGGCCGCAGGCTCAGAACTTCTGGCTCCGGAACTTCTGGCTTCTGGCTTTTGGCTTCTAACTTTTAACTTTCATATGCAGTTCCCCGTCATTGACACAGATGTCCTCGTGATTGGCGCGGGCGGCGCCGGGCTGCGCGCGGCGATCGAAGCCTCCGCGCTCGGCAGCAAGGTCGCCGTCATCACGAAATCGCTCCTCGGCAAGGCCCACACGGTCATGGCCGAAGGCGGCATGGCCGCGGCGATGGGCAACGTCGACGACCGCGACAACTGGCGCGTGCACTTCGCCGACACGATGCGCGGCGGCCAGTACCTGAACAACTGGCGCATG
>CAZNMF010000113.1:0-15543 GCA_964573795.1 uncultured Solibacteraceae bacterium | reverse complement strand
GATCGGCCGTCGGCCGATCGCGACAAGACGAGACGCGAAGCAGCCGGCCGCTGCTTCGCTGATCGTCCCGTGCCGTGCTAGGCCGTTGGGGATGAAAATGCGGATGAGTGCAGGAGTTCCGTCTTGGTAGGCGGCCGGACTTGCTTGGTGGACTCTGCGATTGAGGAGCGATGGCCCAGCAACATGCTGGCCCTCCTGGTTGCAAACGGGAGGCCACGACGCGGCGCGAGACATTTTGCGCCTGAAAGTCCGGCACTTGCCGCGCCATCAAGGACTTACGGCAGCGGGGCCGCCGAGTCCGCCGCACGCGATCGACCGAGAAGAGACGGACGTATTTGTCGCATGGACTTCGTCGTTCCACTCAAATGTCGGGGCTCGGTCGCTCGGCGCTGCCGCCCGGACCTGCGTCAGCCGGCGAATGCGCGGCCAGACTGCATGAATACGACACGAATGTCCGTGAACAAGCACGCGCCCACAAAAGTGCGACAGTCGAGGACGCGGCGGCGCCTGGTGATTCAGGCTTGCGCTGACGCCGACAGCCCTGGCGTGGCGCCCGGCGCGACGCGCTCGACGTCCGGCTCCTCCGCGCTGATCCGGATGCAGGCCGCGAAATGACGCGGCCGAATCTCGACCAGCGGCGGATCGACGCGCCGGCACGCGTCGACGGCATACGCGCAGCGCGGATGGAAGCGGCAGCCGGCCGGCGGGTTGATCGGCGATGGCACATCGCCCTTGAGCACGACGCGCCGGCGGCGCGACTCGGCGTCAGGATCCGGCAGCGGCACCGCTGAAATCAATGCTTTCGTGTACGGCATCAGCGGCGCGTGGTACAGACGCTTCGCGTCGGCCAGCTCGACGATGCGGCCGAGATACATGACCGCGATGCGATCGGACGTGTGCCTGACGGCGCGCAGATCGTGCGAGACGAAGAGGTAGGTCAGCCGCCGCTCGTGCTGCAGCCGCTCCATCAGATTGATGATCTGCGCCTGGATCGACACGTCGAGCGCGGAGATCGGCTCGTCGGCGACGATGAAGTCGGGATCGGGCGCGAGCGCACGGGCGATGCCGATGCGCTGCTGCTGCCCGCCCGAGAACTCGTGCGGATAGCGGTTGACGAACCGCGCGCTCAGGCCGACCGTCGCCATCAACTCCATCACCCGCGCGCGCTTCTCGGCGCCGCTCGCGAGCCCGAACGTCTCGATCGGCTCGGCGATGATCTGGCCCACCGTCATGCGCGGATCGAGTGACGCGTAGGGGTCCTGAAAGATCATCTGCAGGTGCTGGCGCTGGCGACGCAGCTCGGCGTGCGACAGCGACAGGACGTCCGTTCCTCGAAAACGCACGCGGCCGCCCGTCGGCTCGACCAGCCGCAGGATCGCGCGGCCCAGCGTCGTCTTCCCGCAGCCGGACTCGCCGACGAGCCCGAGCGTCTCGCCCGGCCGAATGTCGATCGACACGTCGTCGACGGCCTTGACCGTCTGCCGCGCCTCGCCGCTCTGCTTGAAATGACTCAGCAGCGATCGCGCCGCCAGCTCGAAGTACACCTTCAGGCGCTCGACCGCGACGAGCGGCTCGGCGCTCGCCGGCGCGCGTTCGCTCGTACCTGTCGCCGTCGTCGAGATCATGCCTGCACCGGCGCGGCGGCGCGCTGCAGCGGCTCGCGATAGACGTCCTCAGCGAAGTGACACAGCGAGAAGTGATCGTCGGCGAGCTTCACGTACGGCGGAAAGTCACGATGACAAATGTCCTTCGCATGGTCGCAACGCGCGGCGAACGGGCAGCCTGGAGGCAACTGCGAGACGTCCGGCGGCAGACCGGGAATCTGATACAGGCTGCCGCCGTCCATGTCCGTGACGTCCGGTACCGACAGCAGCAGACCTCGCGTATACGGATTGCCTGGCCGCGCGAACAACTCGCTCGTGCGCGCGGTCTCGAACACCTTGCCCGCGTACATCACGACCACGCGGTCCGCCATGCCAGCGACGACGCCGAGATCGTGCGTGATGAGGATCACGCTGGTCCCGATCTCCCGCCGCAGGTCGCGAATCAGATCGAGAATCTGCGCCTGAATCGTCACGTCGAGCGCCGTCGTCGGCTCGTCGGCGATGAGCAGATTCGGCCGGCACGACAGCGCCATCGCGATCATCACGCGCTGGCGCATGCCACCCGACAGCTCGTGCGGATAGCCGTCGAGGCGGCGCGCGGGGTCGGGAATGCCGACGGTCTCGAGCATGCGGATCGCGTGCTCGCGCGCCTGGGCTTTCGAGTGGCCGAGGTGCAGTTGCGTCACCTCCATGAGCTGCGTCGAGATCCGCAGGAACGGATTCAGCGACGTCATCGGATCCTGAAACACCATCGCGATGCGCTTGCCGCGAAGCGCGCGCATCTCGGCGTCGGACAGCGTCAGCAGATTCCGGCCGTCGAAGACGATCTCGCCAGACACGATCCGGCCCGGCGGCGTGGGCACGAGCCGCATGATCGACAGGTTCGTCACCGACTTGCCCGATCCGGACTCGCCGACGATGCCGAGCGTCTCACCCGCGCCGATCTCGAACGAGACGTCGTCGACCGCGCGCACGACGCGATCGTCCTCGTCGAACCACGTGCGCAGATTCCTGACGGACAGCAGCGGCGCGGACATCGGCTAGCTCTTCCTCATCTGCGGATCGAGCGCGTCCCGCAGGCCATCCCCGAGGAAGTTCAGCGAGAACAGCGTGACGGCCATCGTGACGCCCGGGCACAGGAGCTGCCAGGGGAAGATCGCGATGTTCGTCACGCCGTCGGCCACGAGGCTGCCCCACGAGGCGAGCGGCGCCTGCACGCCGATGCCGAGGAACGACAGAAACGCTTCCGACAGCATGACCGTGGGAATCGTGAGCGTCGCATAGACGATGACGGGGCCGAGCGTGTTGGGCACGAGATGCCGCGCGATGATCTTCAGCGGCGACACCCCCGTCGCGCGCGCGGCCAGCACGAACTCCTGCGCCTTCAACGACAGCACCTGCCCGCGCACGATGCGCGCCATCGTCAGCCACGACACGGCGCCGAGCGAGACGAACAGCAGCAACAACTGATTGAACGGCGACTGGCTGCCGAACATCGCGAGCAGGACGATGACGATCATCATGTACGGCAGCGCGTAGAGGACGTCGACGACGCGCATCATGGCCTCGTCGACGCGGCCGCCGAAATAGCCGGCCGTCGCGCCGTACGTGATGCCGATGACGAGCGACACGAGCGTCGAGATGAGACCGACCATCAGCGAAATGCGCCCGCCGAGCAGCACGCGCGCCAGGATGTCCCGCCCCGCGTTGTCGGTGCCCATCGGATGCGTCCAGGAGAACGATCCATCCGACCCCTCGAACGGCGCGAACGCCTTGATGAGCTCGATGTCCGTCGGGATGTAGTCGTACGTGTACCCCGTCGTGCGCTCGATGACGGGGGGCCCGGCGATCGACGCGATCGTGACGATGGCGACGACGACCAGCCCGAACACGGCCAGACGATTGCGGAACAGCCGCCGCCAGGCGTCCTGCCACAGCGACGTGCCTCGAACGGCTTCGAGCGTCGAGTCGGCCCGCGCAACGTTCACGGCCATCTCAGTGCCTCACCCGCGGATCGAGCAGGCCGTAGAGAATGTCGATCGCCAGATTGAAGAGCAGGACCGCGATCGAGGTGAATGCGACGATGCCGATGATGAGCGGCTCGTCGCGGTTGAGGTTCGCATTGATGAAGTAGTTGCCGAGCCCCGGCAGCGCGAAGATGCGCTCGACGACGACGGTGCCGGTGATGAGCAGCGCCAGCGCGGGCCCGGAGAACGAGACGACGGGCAGCAGCCCGCCGCGCAGCGCGTGGCGCAACAGCACCTGACGCTCGGACAGGCCCTTCGCGCGCGCGGTGCGAATGTAGTTCGAGCGCAGCACCTCGAGCATGCCCGATCGCGTCAACCGCGCGACGTAGGCCATGTACATCGCGGACAGCGTGACGACGGGCATGATCAGGTTGACGCTGAAGCCTTCCCACAGCGCCGGCGGAAACCAGAACAGCGTCAACGCGAAGATCATGACGAGCGCGGGCCCGAGGACGAAGTTCGGGATCGAGATGCCCGCCATCGCCGCGGCCATCGACGAGTAGTCGACCTTCGAGTTCTGCCGCATGGCCGCGAGGACGCCCGCCGGCACGCCGACCACGAGCGCCAGCAGATACGCGAGCGTCCCGACGGTCGCCGACACCGGCAGCGCCGAGAACAGGATGTCGTTGACCGGCTGCCCCAGATAGCGGAGCGACAGACCGAAATCGCCGCGCGCAATGTTGCCGATCGTGCGGCCGTACTGCACGTACCACGGTTGATCGAGCCCGTACTTCGCGCGGATGTTCGCGACGATCGCCGCCGGAATCGGACGTTCGCCGCTGTAGAAGTTGCCGGGCGCCAGACGAATCAGCGCCCACGTCAGCGAGACGACGACGAAGACCATCGGGATGGTCACGAGGAGACGCCGGAGAGCGAAGCGGAGCATGCGAGGTGAGGGAGCGATCAGTCGATGTCCGGCAGCGGGTCGTCGTCCCACTTGGCAGGATCGTGCTCGATGTAGACGAACTTCCACGCGTGCAGCGTCTGCGGGTTGGCGTACATGCCTTTCACGTACGGCTTCTTCAGCCAGTTCGTCGCCGTCGTCGTCAATGTCGCGACGGGCTGGACGTCCAGCAGCATCTGCTCGGCTTTCGCCAGCTTCTCGTAGCGTCTCTGCGGATCCGGCTCGCGGTTTGCCGCTTCGAGCAGCGCGACGTACTTCGGATCGAACCATCCGGTGCCGTTGTCACCGGCCGCTGTCGCGAACAAGCCGAGGAAGGTGTACGGATCCATGTAGTCGCCGACCCATCCCGCTCGGGCGACGCCTTTGTAGTCGAGCGCCGCGCGCGACGCGAGGAACGTCTTCCATTCGACGTTCTTGATTGGAATCGTCAGGCCGAGGTTCTGCTTCCACTGCGCCTGGACGAACTCCGCGACCTGACGGTTGCTCTCGTTCGTGTTGTAGGTCAGCTCGACGTCACGCACGGGAAACGTCGACGGGTCGAAGCGGCCGGCGCTATCGCCGTAGCCGGCCTGAACGAGCAGCGCCTTCGCGCGCGCGGGATCGAAGGGATCGCCGGTGGGCCGTGGATAGCCGGGAAAGATGCCCTCTGGCGTGAACGCCGTGTTGGCTTTCTGCGTCCGGCGATAGTGGCCCAGCGCGACCTTGTCGAGCGCCATGTTGAACGCCTTGCGCACGCGCACGTCGTTCATGGGCGGACGCGTGATGTTGAACATGTAGTACTCGGTCGCGACCTCGGGCTTGTCCATGTAGTCGCGATACTCGCGCAGGTCGTCGACCCATGCCGCCGGCACGGTGTGATTGAACACCGCGTCGACGTCGCCCGCCTTGTACAGGTTCATCATCGTCGTGTAGTCCTCGATCGGATAGAACGTGATCCGATCGAGCTTGACGTGCGCGGCGTCCCAGAACATGGGATTGCGCTCGACAACGAGGCGGTTGTAGGGCTTCCAGACCTTCAGCACGAACGCGCCGCTGGTGACGATGTGATCGGGCTGCGTCCACGCGTCGCCGTAGCGCTCGACGGCCTCGCGCGGCACGGGACGGAAGAACTGATGCGTCACGAGACCGGGCAGGAACGGAACCGGCCGCATGAGACGGATGCGAAGCGTGCGGGCGTCGACGGCGTCGATGCCGACGTCCTCCGCGCGGACGGGCACGATCTCCTGTCCCTTCGCCGCCGCCAACGTGGGATCGGCGAGCGCCGCGTTGCGTGCGTTCGCGTCGCCCGGCAGCACGAGCCGATGCTCAGGGCTCGCGGGATCCATCACGAACGCGCCGGTCGCGCGATTGCGCACGAACACGCCGCCTTCGTTGTACGCCTGCGCGTACTCGATGTCGTACGCCATGTAGGCCGCGCGCGCGGCCAGCATCGGGGCCAGGCCTCGCCGCAGGCTGTACACGAAGTCGTCCGCCACGATCGGACGTCCGTTCGACCAGCGCAGACCCGAACGGAGGTGAAAGACGAACTCGGTGTTGCCGCTCAGGCTCTCCCACCGCTCGGCCATCGAGGGGATGGGCTGCGAGGTGAGGGGATGGATCTCGGTGAGGCCGTCGTAGAGCGCCAGATAGATTCGCGCTTCGGGCTGGCCGGTGCTGATCTGCGGATCGAGCGATTCCGGCTCAGAGCCGGAGACGTAGCGAAGCTCCTGCCCCGCCGGCGGCGCGACGCGGCCGAAGTACTTGCCGTGCGACGAGGCGCGGCCGCAGCCGCTCGCGAGGAGCGCCACCGCGGCAAGCGCGCACGACCACGTCGATAACGTCATGAAAGCACCGGGCTCAAGGGCGCCGACGCGCAGATTAGCACTGTTTCCCGGCCCGATCGGCGCGGCGCGGCGCGATCTTGTCTCGGGACGGGCAATCGTGCGCATCGGAGTCGTAAGATCGCGGCATGCCTCTCCTGCTCCACAACCTGACGCCGCTCCACTGGGCCGTCGCGGGCGCGGGCATCGCGGCCGTCACGCTCACGCTGGCCTTCGTCCTCAATAGACGTCTCGGCATCTCGACTGGCTTCGAGGACCTGTGCAGCCTCGCGCTGCGCGCGCCGTACTTCACGCGGCCGAGCCTGCTCGGCGCGCGGCGCTGGCGCCTGCCGTTCGTCGCGGGACTGTTCATCGGCGGCGTGCTGTCGGCGGTGCTGGGCGGCGGCTGGGCGCCGACGTGGAATCTGGGCATGCTCGACGCGCGCCTCGGCCTCGACCCGCTCGGCAAGCTGATCTGGATGTTCGCCGGTGGCCTGTTCATCGGCTTCGGCACGCGCATGGCCGGCGGCTGCACGAGCGGGCATGGCATCTTCGGCCTGTCCAACTTCGAGCTGCCGAGCCTCGTCTCCACCGTCAGCTTCATGGCCGGCGGCATCGTCACCACGCAGCTGCTCTATCGCGTGCTCCTGCCCTGAGGCGGACCATGACTGTCGTCTATCTAATCCTCGGCGCGATCTTCGGTCTCATCCTCAGCCGGTCTGGCGCGGCCGACTACGACTACATCCAGGGGATGTTCCTGTTCACGCGCTTCCAGCTCTACGGGATCATCGGCACCGCCGTCGTGCTGACGGCGCCCGGACTCTGGCTGCTCAAGCGCCGCGGCCGCACGCTCGGCGGCGCGCCGCTGCGTCTCGATCGCAAGCCGTTCCATCGCGGCAATGTCGTCGGCGGGGTGCTGTTCGGGATCGGCTGGTCGATCTGCGGCATGTGCCCGGGACCGATCCTCGTCAACATCGGCGAGGGCAAGGTCTACGCGATCGCTGCGCTCGCCGGCGCGCTCACGGGCACCGCGCTGTTCGGCTGGTCGTACTCGTCGCTGCAGCGGCCGCTGAAGCTGCCCCCGATCGCGGCGGGGACGGGAGAAGGATGACGATGAAGAGTTCGAAGCTCAAAGCCAGAAGCCAGGTGCAGGGGCGGCCGCCTGGCGCGCACGTACACATGTAGGCCGGGTCTTCAGCCCCGGCGTGTCGTCGCCCGTAGCCCGTAGCCTGTAGCCCGCAGCCCGATATGACCCGTGACGAAACCAAATCCCTGCTGCGTCGCCACCAGGACGCGCTCAATCGGCACGACGTCGACACGGTCGTCTCCCTGTACGCCGACGATGCCGTGATCGACAGTCCGATGTTCGACATGGTGCGCGGGCGCGACGCGATTCGTCGGTCGTTCGTGCACCTCTTCGAGCTGTTTCCGGACTACACGGTCAGCCTGCAGGACGCGCTGTTCATCGCCGAGGGCAATCGCGCGGCGGAGTTCACGCGTGTGACGGCGACGCAGCATCTCGCGCTGTTCGGGCTGCCGCCGACCGGCCAGCGCGTGGAGTACCACGCCGCACGGCTGTTCACGTTCGTGCGCGATCGGATCGCGTCGGAGCATCGCATCTACGATTTTCGTGGCGTGCTGGAGCGATTGGAGAAGGCGCGCGTCGATCGTGAGCTGACCGTCGCGTCCGCAGTGCAGCGGACGTTGTGCCGGACGCATCACGCCAGCGCGTTCGCTGAAGTCGCGGGCTCGTCGCTGCCGTGCCGCTCGATCGGCGGCGACTTCCTCGAGTACATCGATCTGCCGTCGGGCGATCTGGGGATCGCCGTCGGCGATGTCTCCGGCAAAGGTCCGGCCGCCGCGCTCGTCGCGGCCATGCTGCAGGGCATGTTCTCGATCGTGGCGACCGAGAGCGCGCATCCGCAGATGGCGCTGTCGCGCGTCAACCGCGCGTTGTGCCGGCGCGGCATCGAGCCGCGCTTCGCGACGCTCGCCTACGCGGTGCTCTCGCCGGACGGCCGGCTGACGTACTCCAACGCCGGCCACAACCCGCCCCTGCTGTTGACGGCGGCGGGTATCGAGCGACTGACGGTCGGCGGGCCGATGCTCGGGGTGTTCGACGACGCCGAGTTCCCGCAGGCGACGCTGACGATCGGCGCCGGCGACAGCCTCGTGATGTTCAGCGACGGCGTCACCGACGCGATCGCGCCGGACGGCGGCGACTTCGGCATGGATCGCCTCATGACCTGCGCGCGCGCCGCGCGCGCGTCGGCGCCGGCCGACATCCTGACGCGACTGCTCGACACGGTCCGCGACTTCTGCGGTCCCGTGCCGCCGGTCGACGACGTGACGATCGCCGTGGCAGCGCTCAGGCGCGGCGCGCAAAGCGTCTCGTAGACAGCGCGTCAGCATCACGCGCCGAAGGCGCATCATCATTTCGAACTTCAAAGTTCGAAGTTCGAACGTGACAAGCGCTTTTCACTCCTATGAGACCGGCGTCGGATCCATCCCGGCCCACAGGTTCATGGTGTTGAGCTCTTCGCGGCCGCACGATTTCAGATACAGGAAGATCTGCGTGCGATACGCGGCATAGCCGCAGAGAACCGTGTTGACGATGAAGGCGCCGCGCGTGGCTTTGCGGCCGAACATCTCGATCTCGCCGCGGAAGTCGGCGTCGGTCATGTCGCCGAGAATCGTCGTGTACTGATCCGACAAGCCCGCGATCACGTCCAGGACCTGATCGAAATCTTTCGACGCCAGGCTCTGCTGCGACGCAGTCCAATGCGACGGATCGAAGCCGCCGGCCTTGGCGGCCTGGACGAGCACCGGGCCCATCATCGCCAGATATCGCAGCAGCTCGAGCGTGCTGCGCTGCTTCGGCGTCGGCCGATAGTCCAGCTTCGCGCGATCGATTTTCGTTGCCAGATGGAGAAGGATGCGGACTTCGTTCTGCAGGGAGCCAATCAACTCGGACTTGGTCAGAACCATGATGCCTCGTGGCCGTTGAGTGTATGCGATGTGGGCTTGGGGGCTTACGGCTTACGAGGCCAGACTCGGACTCGAGGCGCGGGGATAGATGTCAGCCGGGTCTTCAGACCCGGCTGACGCGGCCGGCCATGGGCGCCTTACGCGGGCTCGTGGATCAATCCATCGCGTACGCGCCGCGAGAGACGACGGCGGGCCCTGACACGCGATCCGTGGGCGCATCTCGTTGTCGACTCTCAGGCGCAAACGGCACATCCAGCTTTACGTCCAGCCCCAGGTAATAGCTCGAGTGGCCGATCGCGACGATGCCGCCGTCCTTCACGGGATGATCGAGCAGCCGCTCGACCTCTGCGCGCGTCATGCCCGGCCGCAGCTCGGCCGTCCATGCCTGCGCTTGCCGCACGCGCGCGGCCTCGGACATGAAGCTCGGCACGAGCGCGAGGTCGGACACGGTGATGGTAGGCCGGTTCGGCTCGATGAGCTGACCGCCAAACAGCACGGGCTTGCCGCCCACGCCTGTCTGCATCGTTCCAACCAGAAATGAGAGCGACAGCGCGCGGCCGGACGTCAGGGCGATGCGCACGTCCGCGCACAGGGGAAAATCTCGCCCACGATCCAGCGCGGGATTGCCGGTCTGCTCGCCGCAGTCGTTCGCCCCGGCCGCCCACGTCACCACTCCGTTGGCGTCCGCGAGATCGTGAAGCCAGGCGTCGAGTGGCACGTGCGGCAGCGACGAGACGATGTCGCCGACGATTGCCGCCTTGGCGGCGGCCACGGCGGGAATGTCGGTCGCCTGCGCGCGAGCCGGCATCGTCGCAGCGGCCAGCGCGATCGCCACGGTCACGGCGTTGACCCGGCCTGACGCTGGGCGCATAATCCGCATCGTGTGTCTAAGACACTAGCACATGACCTCGTCGGCGTTCTGGCGTGCGTGTGCGGGCTCGGCTGGACACAGGCCGGACCCGTTCCTGCGATTTCAGCCGCGGCCGGACAGTCGCCGCCAGCCGTCGCGTGGGGCGAAGCGGTCGACGGCGCGCAGATGCGAATCGCCGTCGCGCCGAACGCGCCGCCGCCGTTGCCGGGTGATCTTCCGGTCTTCGAAGTGCAGGTGCGCAATCACGGCTCTGACGTCCTGACCGTCGAGCCGGAAGCGATGACCTTCGGCGACATGGAAATCGACGGCGTCTGGTATCTGCAGATTCACGCGGGGAGCTGTTGCGCGAGACCTGAACGTGTGACGCCCGGATCGGTGAGCGCCATCCATCTGCTTCGGGCGGACAATCCGTTGTTCACGACCCACACTCCGGCCGTGGCGGCGAACATACGTCCAGGACGACACACCGTTCGCGTCCGCACGTTCGCGGGTCCGCGGTTTTCGATTCGACGCGACGCGGCCGGACGCGTGTCTCTGATCAGCAACGCGATCGTCGTCGACATTCGGAGCGCGTCATCTGCAGTCGAACGCCGCGCACTCGTCGAGCGAGCGGCCGCCGGCGATGCCGAAGGGCTTCGTGCTGCGCGCCGCCTCGTGGCGGCATTTCCCGACGCCGCTATTCCCGCGTTCGTGCACGCGATCGAAACGACATCAGACGCCGGCATTCGCGCCGCGTATGTGAGCCTTGCGGGCACGATTCCAGGCGATCTCCCGATCGCGTTCCTGACGTCGCAGCTTGCGCCCAACGTCAATCTGCTGTCGCAAGTCACGGCTGCGGATGCCCTCCTCGCGCACGGCCGCCTGGATTGGGTGCCGCCGCTGATCGACGTCTGGCATCGCGTACGACGTGTCGAGCCGCAGGCCTCGTCCTTTCACGACCTGGACGCTACGGCGCAACTGATCGCAGTGTTCGTCCGCAGCGACGACGTCGCGGCTCTCGACGCCCTGGCTGACGATGCCGATGCACCAGTCGATGTCCGATTGGCGGTCGTGTACACGTTGTTACCTCCGGACACTCGGTCAGGCGTCCACGGACAGGCCAATGGCGCGAGTCTCGCCCTCGGCGCGCGTCACGTCGCATCGCTGCCCACAGGCGAGACCGGACGCGCAATCGATCGCCTGCTTGTCCGCGCGCTCGACGACACGGCAAGTCGAGTTGGACTCTCGATCACGTACGACGGAACGTCCTACGCCGATCCGCGCGTCTGCGACATGGCTGCGCTCGTCATGGCGACGCGATGGCCCGATCGATATCACTTCACCTGGCCGGCGAACGTCACGGAGCGTGATGCGCAGATCGCGGCGATCAGGAACGCCTGGCACGCACGGCCGGGATCGTAGTCTCTCAAGACGTACGCGTCGCAAGACGGCCTTCTCCCGTGACATTTGACACGTGCCCGCCGCGGCGGAACAATCCCGGACAATGCCTAAGAAAATAGCACACCGCCGCACCCCGCACCACACGCTGTCCCGCCGCGAGCGGCAGATCATGGACGTGATCTATCAGCGCGGATCGGCGAGCGTTGCCGACGTCATGGCGCAGCTCTCCGGCGAGCCCGCGTACTCGACCGTGCGCGCGCAGTTGCGCGTGCTCGAGCAGAAGGGCCATCTGCGGCACGAAGAACAGGGACTTCGCTACGTCTACGTGCCGGCGGTTTCGCGGCGCGACGCGCGGCAGTCCATGCTGCGATATCTCGTCGACACGTTCTTCGACGGCGCCGTCGGCCAGGTCATGACGACGTTGTTGGGCGCGGGCAACGTGCGCCTGTCGGATGCCGAGCTCGACGAGATCGAGCGGCTCATCGAGAAGACCAGAAAATCCGGACGGCCGTGATCATCCTCCTGAGCGACGCGATACGGGCGTCGGTCATCCTGGCCGTCGCGCTCGGCTTGACGCGGCTCCTGAGGGGACGGACCGCGAGCGTGCGTCGCGCGGTGCTGGCGATCGCGATGGGATGCGTCTGGCGCATGGCGAGCATCACGAACATCGACGGAGGGCTCATCACGCCCGCCCAGCCGGGCGTGATCATCTTCACCCCGAAGCGCTACAGCATCATGATGGTGACGACCGCCCAGCCGCGAGCGATCGTGCGGGGCGCCGGACGCGACGAGCGACGAGCTGCTGGCCGTCTATGGTGGGCCGGCGTTTCAGGCGCAGTCCGGCACATACGCGACGAACAGCCGCGCCATCGTCCTTCATCCCATCGTCTCGAAAAGTCCGTCGCTGATGATGACGCCCAACGTCCAGCAGAACTACGAATGGACGCTCAGCGGCACGACGCTGACGCTCGTCGGACCGGGTGGTGGGACGCCGACGACGTACGTGCTGCAGCGGGAGGAGTAATTACGCCCGCCGCGCGTGAAAGACCGCGCGATCCTGACGGAACGCGCCGCGTAGCGTGTTCTTGCCGCGCAGCCAGTGCGAGACGGCACGCGCTGCGCGATACGGCGCTGACGGCAGCGGCGTCACCGTTCGTACCTCATTGAATCCGACCGCGCGCAGCATGCCGTGCACGGCGGCTTCGTTCGGTCCCCACCAGTTGGTCGGATCGTCATTGAGCTCGCGTCCCGGATAGAACGCCGCGGCGGGCCGGCGCACGCCGACCATGTCGACGACGGTCTCGAGGATCAGCAAATCATTTGCAACCGACGCGACGCGCTCGAGCGCGAGCAGTGGATTCGGCAGGTGATACAGGACGCCGAGAAAGAAGACGACGTCGAACGTGCCGCCGACGCGCTCGGGACTGAGATCGAGCACGTCGACGTCCGCGTCTTCGACGCGCGATCCCAGCGCCTGCCGTGCAAGCTCGAATCCCGCCTTGCCCTTGCCGGTTCCCCAGCCCTGTCCGTGCCACGCGTAGTAGTCGGCGGCGACGACACGCGACGCGCCGCGACGCTCGGCCTCGAACGAGAAGAAACCGTCCCACGCGCCGATGTCGAGCACCGATCGCCCAGCGAGCGATGCCGGCAGATCGATGCGCGCCAGCCGCAGCGGCGTATCGTCGACGCCCTTCGTGACGACGCCATGGCCGAGCTCGATGGTGTGGTACCACCGCAGCGCGTCGACCTGGGCGCGAAGCTCGTCAGACGTCATCGCAGGTGTCTCACCCTGTGGGGCACTACCGCGGACGTTCCCGCTTCGTGATCGCGACGACTTCCTTTCCGCCCATCGCGGTCTTCGCGACGGTCATCCCGAGCACGACGTATCCCTGTTCGCCGACCTCGTTCAGCTCCTTCTGCAGCGTCGACGTCTTCGTCGTCGCCACCAGCTTGTACTCGGATCGATGCGGCGTGTCGCTCCGGTCGCGTTCGAGAATGCAGACGACTTCTTCGCCGCCGAACACCGACTTGAACACGGTCTGACCGCGATACTCGAAGCCGGCGTCCGCCGCCTCCTGCAGCTCTTTCTGCATCGTCGACGTCTTCGACGTCGCGAGAAGCCTGTAGGCGTAGCGCGGCCGCGCGTCGCCGGATCGCGCCACGATCACGACGACCTCGCTGCCGCCGATGGCCGTGTCGCCGCCCATCGCCGCGTCGAAGTGGAAGCCGGCGTCGGCCGCCTCGTTCAGCTCCTTCTCCATCGTGGACGTCTTCGTCGTCGCCAGCACGCGATACTCGACGGCTGACGAGCGTTGCTCACGCGCGCCCACGTCGGCCGCTGCCGCGAGCGCGATCACCGCGCACATCGACGCGGCGATCCACGTCCGTGCGCGCTTCCCCGTCCATCCCATCCTCATCGTCGCCTCCACGGGCGCTATTCGATCACCAGCAGCAGCTCTTTCGTCTCGACCGTCTGTCCCGGCTGCACGAGCCGTCGCGCGACTTTACCCGAAACGGGCGCGTAGACCGTGCTCTGCATCTTCATCGCCTCGAGCACGAGCAGCTTCTGCCCTTCCTCGACGCTTTGCCCCTGCTCGACGGCGACGGTCGTCACGACGCCCGGCGTCGGCGCGCCGATGTGGCCGCGGTGGCTCGGATCGGCCATCTCCTTGACGATGCCGCTCATCTTCTGCGACGCGTCGCGGATGCTGACCTCGCGCGGCTGTCCGTTCAGCTCGAAGAACATCGTCCGCTGCCCGTCCGGCCGCAGCTCCCCCGACGTGAGGAACTTGACGACGATGATCTTGCCGGGCTCGAGCTCGACGGCGATCTCGTCGCCGGTCTTCATGCCGTAGAAGAACGGCCACGTCGGCAGCACGCTGAGATCGCCGTAGCGATCGACGGCCTTCGCGAACTTCACGAAGACGTCCGGATACATGACGTAGCTCAGCACTTCGTCGCGCGACGGCGCGCGGCCGATGAGCGCTTCGACTTTCGCAGACGTCGCGCCGAAGTCGATCGGCGCCAGGTGCTCGCCGGGACGGCCGTCGATCGGCTTCTGCTGCCGCAGGATTTGCGCCGCCAGCTTCGGCGGCCAGCCGCCCTCGGGCTGACCGAGCGATCCCATGAACATGTCGACGACGGAGTTCGGGAGCGTGAGACCGTGGCTCGGCCCCTTGTCCTCGAAGTCCGCCATCGTGAGACCGTGCGTCACGAGGAAGATCGCCATGTCGCCGACGACCTTGCTCGACGGCGTGACCTTGACGATGTCGCCGAAGGCGCGGTTGACGTCCGCATAGGTGCGCGCGATCTCGGTCCAGCGATCGCCGAGGCCCATCGCGTCCGCCTGCTCGCGCAGGTTCGTGTATTGGCCGCCGGGCATCTCGTGCTCGTAGACCTCGGCGGTGCCCGCGGGCGGCGCGTTGTCGAACGGCCGATAGTAGGTGCGGACCGCTTCCCAGTAGTCCGAGTACTGATTCAGCGCGCCGAGATCCAGCGTCGTCGCGCGTGTCGTGTGATCGAGCGCCGCGACGATCGAGTTGAGATTCGGCTGGCTCGTGGTGCCGCTCATCGACGCGACGGCCGCGTCGGCCACGTCGACGCCCGCGTCGGCGGCCTTGAGGATCGACGCGGCGTTGATGCCGCTCGTGTCGTGGGTGTGAAAGTGGATCGGGATGCCGACTTCCTGCTTCAGCGCGCGCACGAGCTTCTCGGCCGCGTACGGCCGGCACAGACCGGCCATGTCCTTGATGCCGATCACGTGCGCGCCCATGCGCTCGAGCTCTTTCGCCGTGCGCACGTAATATTGCAGCGGATATTTGTCGCGCGTCGGATCGAGGATGTCGCCCGTGTAGCAGACGGCGGCCTCGCAGATGCGATTGGTCTTCCGCACGGCCTCCATCGCGACCTTCATGTTCGGCAGCCAGTTCAGCGAGTCGAACACGCGGAAGATGTCCATGCCCTGCGCCGC
>CAZNMF010000112.1:0-3404 GCA_964573795.1 uncultured Solibacteraceae bacterium | reverse complement strand
TTGTACGGCAGCGACGCCCGCAGGATGTTGCGGCCGATGCGCCCGAACCCGTTGATTCCCACCTTGATGGCCATTCCGGAAGCTCCTCTCCTCGAATCAGGACCGCGAACGAAAAAAGGAATTGTATCAAGACCGGGTATCATCCTGACGTGCACCTCCTGTACACGCTGGCCGTGCTGGTCCTGGCGGTGTTGCTGTCGCCGTGGTTCCTGTACCAGGCGCTCGTGTACCGCAAGTACATCGGCAATTTCTCGGAGCGGATGGGCCGGCTGCCGGTCAGCTTCAACCTCGACGGCGACGAGTCGATCTGGATTCACGCCGTCTCGGTCGGCGAGGCGCTGACGGCGCGCGCGCTCATCGCCGACCTGCGCGAGCGCTATCCGGCGCTGCGGATCTTCCTCTCGACGACGACGCTGACGGGCCAGCAGATCGCGCGCACGCGCATCCAGGACGTCGACGCCGTCTTCTTCTTTCCGTTCGACCTGCCGTTCATCGTCAATCGCACGCTCGGGCTCGTGCGGCCGCGGCTCTTCGTCATGATGGAGACGGAGATCTGGCCGAATCTCCTGCGCGCCTGCCGGCGGCGCGGCATCAAGACGATGCTGGTCAACGGCCGGATCTCGTCGCGGTCGTACCCGCGGTATCGGCTGGTTCGCCCGTTCTTCCGGGCCGTGCTGCAGGACGTCGATCGCTTCTGCATGCAGAGCGACGAGTCGGCGCGGCGCATCATCGACATCGGCGCCGATCCGTCGCGCGTGATCGTCACGGGCAGCCTGAAGTTCGACTCGCTCGACGTGCCGGGCGCGGCCGCCGGCCGCGGGGCCGGCCGCGTGCTGCGCTACTTCCGCATCGCGTCGGCGCGGCCCGTCTTCATCGCGGCCAGCACGCTGAAGGGCGAGGAGATGCCGGTGCTCGCGGCGTTCGCCGCCGTCCGCCGCGCGCATCCCAGCACGCTGCTGATCCTCGCGCCCCGCAAGCCGGAGCGGTTCGCCGAGGCCGAAGCGCTCGCCCGCGGCGAGGGCCTCCGCGTCATGCGGCGTACCGAGCTGGCGGTCGACGCCGAGCCGCGCGCCGACGTCGTGATCCTCGACTCGATCGGCGAGCTGGCGCACCTGTTCCAGGTCGCGACCGTCGTCTTCGTCGGCGGGAGTCTCGTCGATCAGGGCGGACACAACATCCTGGAGCCGGCCGTCCACGGCAAGCCGATCGTCTTCGGCCCGCACATGGAGAACTTCGCCGAGATCGCGGAGGCGTTTCTCGCGCACCAGGCCGCCGTCCAGGTGCCGGACGCCGCCGCGTTGACGACGACGGTCGTCCGTCTGGTGGGCGATTCGGTGGAGCGCGCCCGGCTGGGCGCAGCGGCGCGCGCGCTGGTCGAGGCGAACCGTGGCGCCAAAGAGCGCACGTTGACGGCGATTGCCGCGCTGCTGCCCCCGCCCGGCAGCCGCGGCGTCGTGCGCCCATTCCGGCGCGGATAGGCGGGAGTGGCGCACGTTCCGGTCGTGAGCGTCGGCAATCTCGCGATGGGGGGCCGTGGCAAGACGCCGGCGGTTGCCGTCGTCGCGCGCCTGCTCGTGGCCGCCGGCGAGCGTCCCGCGATCCTCAGCCGCGGCTACCGCCGCCGCGCGCCGCAGGCCGGCGTCGTCGTCGTGAGCGACGGCCGCCATCTGCGCGCCGATCTCGATCGCAGCGGCGACGAGCCGCTGATGCTCGCGCGTCAGGTGCCCGGCGCGGCCGTGCTCGTCTGCCGCGTCCGCGCGCAGGCCGCGGCGGTGGCCGAGTCGGAGCTCGGCGCCACCGTGCACGTGCTCGACGACGGGTTCCAGCATCGATCGCTCGCACGTGACGTGGACATCGTCATCGTCGCGCCGCAGGATCTGCGCGATCGACGCCTGCCGTTCGGCCGGCTTCGCTCGTCGCCGCGCACGCTCGCGCGGGCCGACGCCGTGCTCGTCGACAGCGCGACGGTCGAGTCGGTGGCGGCGGATCTCGATCGCCTGTCCGACGCCCGCCGCACGCGGCGGTTCGTCTTGACGCGCCGGCTCGGCGAGCCGTGGATGCTCGAGCGCGGATGGCCCGCGCTGTCGCGCGAGACACCGGTCGTCGCCGCGGCCGGGATTGCGGCGCCCGAGCGGTTTGCGCGCGCGCTCGAGCAGGACGGCTGGCGGATCGCGCGTCTCGTGCCGTTCGCGGATCATCATCGCTTCACGCACCGCGATCGCGATCGCGTCGCGCGGGCCCTCGCCGAGACCGGCGCGAGCGGCGTGGTGACGACCGAGAAGGACGCGATGCGATGGCTGCCGCTGCGGCCATTCCCATTTGCGATGGCCGCGGTGCCGCTGACCGTCGCGATCGGCGAGCGTGACGAGCTCCCGTCGTGGCTGCTGAATCGGCTGCGCGAGGTGCGATCGTGATCCTGACCGCGATGCGCCATCGCCTGGAGTACTGGGTCGTCGCCGCCATGCGCGCATGCGTCGGCGTCGTGCCGGTGCCCGTGGTCGAAGCCGCGGGCACGCTGGTCGGCCTCGTGTTCTACGCGATCGACGGCGGACACCGGCGCCTCGCGATCTCGCAGCTGCAGGCCGCGTTTCCGATGCGCAGCGAGGCCGAGTGCCGCACAATCGCGCGCGACACGTTCGTGCACTTCGGACGATCGCTCGTGATGGTGCTGCGCGCGAGCACGCTGACCTCGTCCGAGCTGCTGGCGGCGGTCGACGTCGAAGGCGAGGATCGCGTCCGCGCGGCGCTGGCCGCGGGGAAGGGCGCGATCATCTTCTCCGGCCATTTCGGCTACTGGGAGCTGCACGGGCTCGTGCACGCGCTCGTGCTGGGGCCGATGTCCGTGCTCGCGCGGCCGCTCGACAATCCGCACCTGCACGGACTGCTCGAGCGCATGCGCTGCGCGACGGGCAACCACGTCATCTACCGGCAGGGCGCGCTTCGCAAGGTGCTGCGCGCGCTGCAGGCGAACGAGTGCGTCGCGATTCTGATCGATCAGCACATCCACGGCGCGGATGCCGTGCCGGTCGATTTCTTCGGCCGGCCCGCGGCGACGACCGCCGCGCTCGCGACGCTCGCGCTGCGCACCGGCGCGCCGCTCGTGCCGGCGTTCGCGATTCCGCTCGCCGACGGACGCTGCCGTCTCATCTACGAGCATCCCGTCGAGATGCCGCCCGCGGCGTCAGCCGATCCGGTCCTCGAGGCGACGCAGCGCTGCACGGACGTGCTCGAGATGTACGTGCGCCGCTATCCGCACCTCTGGTTGTGGATGCACCGCCGCTGGCGCGACCTGCCGGGCCGCCATCCGCGCGGGATGTTTCCCGCAGCCGCCTCCGACGAAGGCGAGGCGATCGACTCGTGACGACGATCGCGCGCCTCGTCGTCCGTGCGCCGAACTGGCTCGG
>CAZNMF010000111.1:0-33771 GCA_964573795.1 uncultured Solibacteraceae bacterium | reverse complement strand
GCGTCCGATCCTGCTGATGCAAGGCGGCGCCGACGTCGTGATCTCGACGAGCAGCGGCCAGCGGCTGTACGACGCCGCGCGCGATCCGAAGGAGCTGTGGTTCGACCCGCAGGTCGCGCACGCGCGTTTCGACACCGCGCGGCCGGAGGAATACGAGCGGCGTGTCGTCAAGTTCTTCGACGCGGCGATCGGAGCGGGATCGTAAGCCGCGATATTTTGGTCGCGGGCGGCCACGGGGGGCCGCCCCTACTGCCTCAGAGGTCCCGTGCCTGTTATCGCTCAGACGACGCTGCTGCTGATCATCTCCAACTGCTTCATGACCTTCGCGTGGTACGGCCATCTGCGCACGCTCGGCGATCGGAAGTGGTACGTCGCCGCGGTGCTGAGCTGGATGGTGGCGCTCTTCGAGTACCTGTTTCAGGTCCCCGCCAACCGCATCGGCTACACGGCGATGAGCCTCGCGCAACTCAAGGTGCTTCAGGAGGCGATCACGCTGTCGGTGTTCGTGCCGTTCGCGATGCTCTTCATGGGCGCGCCGTTCAAGATCGACTACGTGTGGGCCGGCCTGTGCCTGATGGGCGCGGTGTATTTCATTTTCAGAAGCTAGATCGGACTTACAGGCTACCGGCTACGGGCTACGGGCTGCGGGCTACGGGCGGCCACGGGGGGCCGCCCCTACGATTGATTCCGTGGCCCGTGGCCCGTGGCCCGAAGCCCCTGTGGCGGCCCGTCCCCACGCCCCGAGCCTTCCTCACCTCAGCGACACGCGCACTTCGATCGGCTGCTCGAGCTGCGACGCGACGACGGCTCCGCGCGCGACGATGACGGGGCGTCCCGGCGTCGTCAGCACGACGGCGGTGCCGCCGCCCGCGCCTGCCGCTGCGCCGATCGCCGCGCCCTTCTTGCCACCGACGACCGCGCCGATGATCGCGCCGCCGGCAGCCGGAATGCCGATCGTCTTCGCATCCGTCGACGTGCTCGCAGCGGCCATGCGCGCCAGGCGCGCGTCGATCGCGTAGCGATCCGAGCCGGCGACGAGCGTGTCGAATCGCACGCCGACGCTCGCGCGGCCCTTCACGCGTCCGGCCGGTGTCGCGTGCGTGACGACGCCCCGCAAGGCTGCGCCTGCGGGGACGACGGCCATGCCCTCGACGACGATGGGCTTGGTCAGCTCCGCGTGGACGACATCCTCGGCGTGGCTCGTGTCGGAGCCGACGCCGGACAGCATGCGGATCGAAATCGACGTGCCGGCCGGCACGCGCACCTCGCGAAACGTGGCCTTCGGCGGGACGTCGGGCACCGACGTCGACGCGACGCGAACATCGGCGATGCGGCCGACCGGCACGGCACGCACGACCGGACCCGTGTCGATCTTGACGGCGATGTCGTTCTTGTCAGCCAGCGTCCCTTCGACCAGCGCGCCGTCGTCGCGCGTCACCTGTACTTCTGTGCCGATCGGCACGTCCTTGACGTCTGGTTGGCGCGAGCACGCGGCGCCGATCAGCACGAGCGCGGCGGGCACGATCAGATGACGGCAGGTCATGGCGTCCTCCTGGGCGATACGGCCCGCGCCGTTCGTGAGGCGGGCGGGCTCGAGCGGGAGAGCCATAGGAGGAGATCGCAAGAAGACGGCCAACTTCGGCGCATGTGTACTTCTGGCCGTCGGGGCGGTCTAACTCTGGTGTATGCGCCCAGCACGGCATCTCTTACCCGGTCGCCGCCTGCTCTGCACGGTCGCCGCAGCAGGCGTCGTCCTCGTCGCGCCCGTCGCAGCGGGCACGGGCCGGGACGCCACGGCGGACACGGCGGCCATCGTCCATGTCCTCAATCGGATCACCTTTGGTCCGCGTCCCGGCGACGCCGAGCGCGTATCAAAAATGGGACTGGACGCGTACGTCGACGAGCAACTGCATCCGGAGCGAATTGACGACAGCGCGCTCGACGCGCGCCTCGCGGCGTTCGAAACGCTGACGATGACCAGCGCCGAGCTCGCCGAACGGTATTTCGAACCGGCGATGGCCGCGCGGCGCACGGCGAAGCAAGCCTCGTCGACGGACGACGACAAGAAAGACGACAGGACGCCAGCCGAACGGCAAGCGTTGACGGCGCCGCGCACGGTGCTGTCGGAGCTGACGCAGGCGCGCATGCTGCGCGCGACGATGTCCGAGCGGCAGCTCCAGGAAGTGCTGACCGACTTCTGGCTGAATCACTTCAACGTCTTCGTCGGCAAGGGCGTGGTGCGCGAGTACCTCACCGAATACGAGCGCGATGCGATCCGTCCGCACGTGCTCGGACACTTCCGCGATTTGCTCGGCGCCGTCGCGCACAGTCCGGCGATGCTCTTCTATCTCGACAACTGGCAGAGCTCCACGCCGGCAGCGTCGATCGATCCGCAGCGGGCGAATCTGCTTCGCCGGCGCGCGCAGGGCGCGCGCCTGACGCCGGAACAGCGCGAGCGTCTGGAGAAGCAGCTGACAGCCGGCGGACAGGCGCAGCGTCCGGCGCGTGGCATCAACGAGAACTACGCGCGCGAGCTGATGGAGCTGCACACGCTCGGCGTCGACGGCGGCTACACGCAGGACGATGTCGTCGCGCTGGCGCAGATCCTGACGGGATGGACGATCGATCGTCCCCGGCAGGGCGGCGCGTTCGTCTTCCGTCCGGCGATGCACGACACGAGCACGAAGACGCTGCTTGGCGTGACGTTCGCGCCCGACGGCGAGCGTGAAGGCCAGCGCGCGCTCGATCTGCTCGCGCGACATCCGGCGACGGCGCATCACATCGCCTATCAGCTCGCGCAGCGGTTCGTCGCCGACGAGCCGCCGGCCGCGCTCGTCGATCGCGCGGCAAAGACGTTTCGCGACACGGACGGCGATCTGCGCGAGGTCGTGCGCGCGATCCTCACGTCGCCCGAATTTCTCGCGAGCGGCGCGCGACG
Source organism: uncultured Solibacteraceae bacterium (assembly GCA_964573795.1). Taxonomy (GTDB): domain Bacteria; phylum Acidobacteriota; class Vicinamibacteria; order Vicinamibacterales; family SCN-69-37; genus CAZNMF01. The sequence continues at coordinate 30,833 of CAZNMF010000111.1, read as the reverse complement.
CGCGAAGGTGAAGACGCCGCTCGAATTCGTCGCATCGGCCGTGCGCGCGACGGGCGCGACGATCGAGTCGGCGCAGCCGCTGGTCGCCGCGCTGCAGACGCTCGGCATGCCGCTCTACGGCTGCCAGCCGCCGACCGGCTACGGCACGCGCGCGACGGACTGGGTCAATACGGGCGCGCTCATCAATCGCATGAACGTCGCGGTGCGCCTCGTCAGCAGCGGACCGCGCGCCCCGGTGCGCGTCGACGTGCGCGCCCTCGCGCCTGACACGAGCGCCGCGTCGCAGGAGGCGCTAGTCGCATCGCTCCTCCCCGGCGACGTATCGGACGCCACGCGATCCGCACTCGCCCGCGCGGACACGCCGCAACACCTGATCGCGCTCGCGTTGGGATCGCCGGAGTTTCAGAGGAAGTAGGAGGGCTTGGGGCGAGGGGCTTGAGGCGTGGGGCGTGGGGCGGAAACGGAGGGGCGGACCTTCAGGTCCGCCCGCGTCGGCCGAACCTGAAGGTTCGGCCCTCCGAATACCCAAGCCCCAAGCCTCACGCCTCAGGCCACCTCAAGCCCGGACAGGAGCTTTCCCCATGATGACTCGTCGCGTCTTTCTCAAGAACGGCAGCCTGGCGATGGTGAGTCTCGGCTTCGCGCCGGCGTTCGTCGCGCGGAGCGCGCGGGCGGCCGAGGCGAAGCAGAAGATCCTCGTCGCCGTGTTCCAGCGCGGCGCGGTCGACGGGCTCAACATGATCGTGCCGTTCGGCGAGCGCGCGTACTACACGAGCCGGCCGTCGATCGCGATCGCGAAGCCGAACGCGCCGGACGGCGCGATCGATCTCGACGGCTTCTTCGGCCTCCATCCGCGCATGGGTGCGCTCGCGCCGCTGTTCTCGCGCGGCGAGCTCGCGATCGTGCACGCGTGCGGATCGCCGGACGAGACGCGCTCGCACTTCGACGCGCAGGACTACATGGAGAGCGGCACGCCCGGCGTGAAGAGCACGCGCGACGGCTGGATGAACCGCTACCTGCACGCGAAGGCGCACGAGAAGGCCAGCCCGTTCCGCGCCGTCGCGCTCGCGCCGCAATTGCCGCGCTCGCTGCAGGGCGCCGCGCCCGCGCTCGCAATCGGACAGCTCGCGCAGTTCGGCGTCCACGCCGGCGGCGCCAGCGACGCGATGGCGTCGTCGTTCGAGTCCGAGTACGCGCAAGCCGCCGACGCGCTGCTCCGTCCGACGGCGCACGAAGCGTTCGACGCGGTTCGCCTGCTGCAGACGGCGAACCTCTCGACCATCACGCCCGCCAACGGGGCCGACTACCCTCGCTCCGGCTTCGGCGATGCGCTCCGACAAGTCGCCCAGCTGATCAAAGCCGACGTCGGACTCGAAGTCGCCTTCACCGAGCTCGGCCAGTGGGATCACCACGCGAACGAAGGCGCGGCGCTCGGACAAATCGCCAACCGCCTCGACGACTTCGCGCGCGGCATCGCGGCGTTCCACCGTGACCTCGGCGATCGCATGTCCGACGTGGTGCTGGTGACGATGTCGGAGTTCGGCCGGACGTTGAAGGAGAACGGCGCGCGCGGCACGGACCACGGTCACGGCAACGCGATGCTCGTGCTCGGCGGACCGGTCAAGGGCGGCAAGGTCTATGGCCGGTGGCCGGGCCTCGATCCGGAACACCTGTGGCAAGGCCGCGATCTCGCGATCACCACGGATTTCCGCGACGTGTTCGCCGAGCTCGTGACCGGCCACCTGGGCGCGCGCGACGTGTCGCCGATCTTTCCGGGCTACGTCTACAAGCAGCGGCTGGGACTGCTGCGCACGTAGCACGCGCGGTTTTCGATCCATCGTAGCCGGTGGGCGTTAGCCCGCCGGGCTCCGCGGGGCTAAAGCCCCGCGGCTACATCCTGGTTTGCTTGATGACGGTCCGGCCCTCCGAACGCGTGCGCCTCAGATGCACGCGCATCCGACGATCTGTTAGAGTCTGACGGTCGCTATGCCGCCGACTTCCAAGAACGCGCAACTGCTGCCGGGCGAAGCGCTCGGCCTGGTCGAGACCCGCGGGTTCGTCGGCATGATCGAGGCCACCGACGCGATGGTCAAGACCGCCAACGTCGCGTTCGTCGGATGGCAGAAGGTCGACGCCGGCCTCGTCACCGCGATCGTCCGCGGCGACGTCGCGTCCGTGAAAGCCGCGACCGATGCCGGCGCCGCCGCCGCGCGCAAGGTCGGCGAGCTCGTCGGCGTCCACGTCATTCCGCGGCCGGCTGACGGCCTCGGCGACGTGTTTCCGATCGAGTAACTCCCGCCTTCTTCCGCCGCTTCGCGCGGCCGTTCACCGCCTTCAACGGCAGCCCGTCGCCCGTGATCAGCGGCTGATGCGGATCCGCGAGCAGATCGAAGATGTGTCCCTGCTGCGTCCGCAGAAACAACCCTCGCCCGTCCGTCAGCAGCCGCACATCCCCCGCATCGTCCAGCGTCTCCGAGAGACGACGACGGAAGTAGTCGCGGAGGGCGTCCATCATCTGCCGCAGGACGAGCGGCGTGAAGCCGCGGCGACGCAAGTCCGCGAGCGCCATCAGCTCGAGCAGATCGACGGGCGTGTAGCGGCGCTCCGTGAATCCGCCCGAGCTCGTGCGTCGCGGCGCGATGGCCGACAGAAAGATGCGGCTGGCGTCCCAGCTCTGGAGCTGACGCGCCGAGAGGCCGGTCAGAGCAGCGACTTCGCGGGCGCTGTAGCTGGTTTTCAGACGCATGGGGGTTCAGGCTACGGGCTACGGGCCACAGGCTACACGGCTTCGGCAGCCACAAGGACCATTGCCACGGACGTCACATCGGCTTCGCGTGGAACAGGCCGGCGATGCGCTCCGAGTCTGCCGCGCCGGTGAAGTCCTTGTCCGTGATGCCGCCTTCGTCGTGCGTGCTCCAGGCGATCGTCACCTTGCGATAGCTGATCGTCAGATCCGGATGATGGTCGTGCGACTCCGCGTCGAACGCCAGCCGCGTCGCGAAGGCGATCGCGTCGGGAAACGAGGCGAACTCGTAGCGCTTCACGAGCGCGTTGTCCTTGACCGACCAGCCCGCCAGTGCGCGCACGCGCGTGTCGATCTCCGATGGATTGAGCTTCATGTCGTCCTCCTTCACGAGCGTACGTGGGGAGGCGCACGGTCGTCACACGATCGTTACGAATCGATCCGGCGTCGTCGTCGCGAACGCCTGATCGTAGTGACCGTCGAGCAGGTACTTCACGACCAGCTCGGCGGTGAGCGGCGCGAGCAGGATGCCGCTGCGATAGTGTCCGGTCGCTGCGACCACGCGCGGGGCGTTGGTGAACGGCCCGATGGCGGGCAGGCCGTCGGGCAATTGCGGCCGCAGCCCGACGCGGATCGACTCGAGCCGCGCGCCGGACGCGTGCGGCAGCAGCTCGATCGCGCCCGACGTCAGCGACTGCACGCCGGCGACGGTCGTGCCTTCGTCGAATCCCACATCATCAGCCGTCGCGCCGACGAGCAGCGATCCATCCGACCACGGCACGGCGTAGCAGTGCGGCCCCCAGACGATGCGCCCCGGCTGATCGCCTTCGCACCACTGCAGGTGCAACAGTTGGCCGCGAATCGGACGCACCGGCAGCGGCGCGACGTTGGCGATGCGCACGCGCTTCGACCAGCTTCCGGTGGCAATGACGATGGCGTCGGCGGTGTACGTGCGATCGATCGTCCGGGCCTCGACGATCTCGCCGCGCTGCTCGACGGTCAGCACTTCGATGGGAAACTCGAACGTGGCGCCGGCGAGCTTCGCCTGCTGCACGAGCACCTGCACGAGCGACTCGGCGCCGACCAGGCCGTGGTCCGGCGTGAAGAGGCCGCCGAGCGCGGCAGGCGTCACGCTCGGCTCGAAGACGCGCACGGCGTCGCCGTCGAGCCACTCGGAGTCCACGCCCGTCGTGTCCAGCCAGACCTTCGTGCCCAGCAGCCGCGCCTCGCCGTCCTCGTCGAGCGCGATCTCGAGCGTCCCGGTTCGCGCGTACTCGATGCCGCCGCGGCTCGCCTCGAGCAGCCTGGCGACGAATTCGTCGTACAGTCCGAGGCTGCGCGTACATAACGCCAGCAACGGGCTGTTGCCGTCGGCCTCGATGTACGGCGTGAGCATGCCGGCGGCGGCTTGCGACGATCCCCGGGCCGGGGAACGCATGTCGAGAACGGTGACCTCAGCGCGGCGGGTGGCAAGCGCTTCGGCAATGGTGACGCCGATAATCCCGGCGCCCAGGACGAGGACGCGCACGGCACAAGTTTACCTGGGTCCGAGGACTGTTCGCTTCGGATGACGGGCCGTGTCCCCTGCTGCGAATCGCCCGTCCCGCCGACAGAAGGAGAGTCACGTCGCGTACGGTACGTCCCTTGCTCAGGTTCGAGGCACCATGAATCCGAAGACCGTCGTCGTCACCCTCGTCGGCGCCGGATGCATCGTCGCCGCCGGTGTCGGCGCCTATTTCGGGGCCCGGCAGGCGACGGGCACGCCGGCGTCGGCCGCGCAAACGGCCGTCGCCGAGACGGATTCGGCCGCGCCACGGCCGGCGACCGCGGCGCTGGCGGGTGCCAGCGAGCCATCGAGCGCGCTCGCCGCCCAGCAGGCACAGCCGGCCGTCGAGGCCCCGGCCGTCGAGCCTGCGCCGAAGCGATCTCCCAGCACGCCGTCGGCGGCGAAGCCCACTGCCCCGGCGATTCGATCGACGACGACGAGCGCGTCGGCCGTCGAGCCCGCCGCTGAGAGCGCGCCCGAGCTGCCCGTCGCGAGCACGCCGGTGGACGAGGTCATCGCCGCGCCGCCGATTCCGCTGGCGCCCGCGTACGACGAGCGCACGGTGCCGGCTGCGTCGGTGATCGGCATCCGGCTCGACACCTCGGTGTCGAGCGAGACGGCGCGCGTCGAAGATCGCGTGACGGCGCGCGTGACGCGTGACGTGAGCATCGACGGCCAGATGGTCATTCCCGCCGGCGCGGAACTGACCGGTACGGTGACGCTGGTCGAGCGCGGCGGCAAAATGCGCGACCGCGCGCGCATCGGCGTGCGATTCGACACGCTCACGCTCGCCAGCCGCGAGCATCTGCCCATCCAGACGGAGACGATCTTCCGCGACGGAGAGTCGCCCTCCAACGAAGCCTCGTCGAAGATCGGCGCAAGCGCGGTCATCGGCACGATTCTCGGAGCGGTGATCGGCGGCAAGAAGGGGGCAGCGATTGGCGCAGCGGCCGGCGCCGGGGGCGGCACGGCGGCGGTCATGGCCGGCGATCGCAACGAGGCCGCCATTCCCGCAGGCGCGCCGCTGACCGTTCGCCTGACGGCGCCCGTCACGATCCTCGTCCCGCACGAACAGTAGGCGAGGCTGCGACGCCGCTAGAGCTCGAGCGCCTCGCGGTAGCGCCCATCGTCATCACGGACCAGCCACAGCAATCCGTGGAGGGGAAACGGCCCTCCGCCGGTCAGCAGCATGCGCAGCGCCGGCAGGTGCGGCATGTGGCCGACGAGCATCAAGTCTTGGTTTTCGCCGACGAGCGCGTCGCGCATCGTCGTCGCCGGATCCTCCGGCCGAAGACCACGCACCATCTTGAACGTCGCGAATGGATTGCAGACCCGCAGGAACGCTTCGGCCGTCTGGCGCGATCGCAGCTTGCCGCTGTGCCAGATGACGGCGGGCTTGACGCCGGCATCACGCGCGCGCTCGGCCAGCGCCTGCGCGTGCGACAGTCCGGCCTGTGACAGCGGCCGCTGCGGATCGATCGCCGGGCTGAGCGCGTCGGCGTGGTGGACGAGGAAGAGGTTCACGGGGCTTATGGCTTATGGCTAACGGCTTATGGCTTACGGCTTACTTGTCCACCGTAGCCTTGGCGGAGGTGGACGGCGTGGGGCTCGAGGCGTGAGGCTTGCAACCGAGCAACTCGCGGACGGCGGCTTCGATCTTCTCCGGCGTGTCGGATGGCGCGAAGCGGCGGACGACTCGTCCGTCGCGGTCGACGAGGAACTTGGTGAAGTTCCATTTGATCGCCTCGGTGCCGAGCACGCCTTTCCGTTGCGATTTCAGGAACACGAACAGCGGATGCGCGTTGCGGCCGTTGACGTCGATCTTCGCGAACATCGGAAACGTCACGTCGTACGCCTCGGTGCAGAAGCGGCGGATGTCCTCGTTCGTGCCCGGCTCCTGATGCCCGAACTGATCGCACGGAAATCCCAGCACGACCAGCCCGGCGTCCTTGTGGCGCCGATAGAGATCCTCGAGCCCGCGATACTGCGGCGTGAAGCCGCACTGGCTCGCGACGTTGACGACGAGCAGCACGCCTCCGCGATAACGATCGAGCGCGACGGACGTGCCGTCGATCGCGATCGCATCGAAGTCGAATAGGGACGGGGGCATGGGGGGATGGTACTGCGGCTTGGGGCTTGGGGCTTGGGGCTTGGGGCTTGGGGCTTGGGGACGACGATAGATAGTGCGATAGCCAGATGGACGGCAGATAGCGAGATAGTCAGATGTCAGATAGTGCGCTAGCGCGATAGTGAGCGAGTGCGATAACTCGCCCTGGTCCCTTGGTCCCTCCTCAGGCCCCGACCATGTTCGGGTTCGACGTGTTGACGTTGCGTTTCAGCAGCAGGCGTCCATCCTGTTTCCAGACGAACGTGACGGTGGCGTCCTGCGAGACGACAAAGGCGGCGGCGCCGTCGGCGGCGGCGATGCAGCGCAGGGCGGAGCGGTGGCGCATGCCGAAGCTCTCGACGTCGACCGCCGGCCAGTCGCTGCCGCGCAGCGGGTGGCCCGTGACCTCGAACGCGTTCAGCGGCTGCGTCGCATCGGACACGATCTCCGCGCCGAAGCCGAGCACCGCCAGATCCGATCGCACGACGAGCGCGCCGTCCACGGCGCTCAGCCGTGCGGTGACATCGGCGGCGTCGGCGAGATCCTCCTCGGCGACGAACGTCGCGTTCTTCAAGTGCGAGAACGATCCCGATCGGGCCGGCGCGCCGCTGTGGTGCGCGCGGGCCCGCGCGCCGGCGAGCTGATGGCGCGCGTTGACGAAGTCCACGAACCGATCGGCGACCACCGACTCGCGCTCGTCGACGTCGAACTTCATCCGCACGGGCAGCGACCGCTCCGATCCCGGCGCGACCAGCAGCAGCACGCCGCCGTGGCCGTGCTCGTTGACGCCGTTGACCATGCACAGGATGGTGTTGAGCAGCGCCGTCCACTCGAAGTCGGCGCTCTCGCGCGCCGGCTCGATGTCCGGCGGCCGGATGCGCGCGCGCAGCGCCTCGTGTCCGCGCGCCAGGATGTCGCTGATCGGCAGGAACTCGAGGCCCGAGTACGCGAGCTGATCGTGGAGCTGGCCGGACTTCAGCGTCGCGAGCTTGATGCCGCCGCGATAGATGTGCATCTCGCCGGCGTCGCGCACGTCGATGATCAGCGCATACGGCGACGGCCGGTTGTAGAAGGACCGTCCGCTGCGCGATCGCGACAGGTGCGATCCGACGTTCAGGACGCCGGCCAGCTCGCAGCCGGACGGCTCGTCGACGCCGGCGCCGAAGCGGACGAGCAGCGCGGCGTTCTGCGCGCTGACCGCCGGCGCGACCGATCGCAGCGACTGGATCGACAGCGGCCGCGCGCTCTGAAACCGCATCACCGGTACCTGGCCGCCGCCGTCCCGCGGCACGGTCATCGCCGGCACACAGCACAGGACGAAGCGCAGCTCGCGGTCTTCTTCACGCGCGAAGCTGGCAAAGAACGCGGTTTCCAGGATGTAGCGCAGGCACTCGGGCGACGGCAGCGGCGGCGCGGGGCGATCGTGGCGCGCCACGAAGGTCTGCCAGCGCGCGATGACCTGCTCGGCCAGATCGTTCGGAAACGCGTAGCGCATGGCACCGCTACGATAGCAAAAGGGGTTCCGAGGTTCTGGGTTCTGGGTTCTGGGTTCTGAAATTTCGAAGTTCGAACTTCGCAGTTCGAAGTTCCCCCCGCGTCTACCCGTTCGGGTGAAGATTGCGCCGCCATCTCCTGACACGATGTCGGCATGAGCACGCTTCAGACAATTTCCGACGAGACGGCCGACATCGTCGCGGCGGCCGAGCCATGGGTCGTGCAGGTGCAAGGACGGCGGCGTCCGGCGACCGGCATCGTGTTCGGTCCTGAGCTGATCCTGACGACGACGCGCGCGCTGGGACGCGAAGAGGGGCTGCGCGTCTGCCGGCACGACGGCTACGCCACTGCGGCCGAAGTCGCGGGATGGGACCCCGCCACCTCGCTCGTCCTGCTCCGCGCGCCCGACTTCGACGGCCGCCCGGCAACGACGAGCGACGCGCCGGCGCGCGTCGGGCACTTCGCGCTGGCGCTCGCGCGCTCCTGGAGCAATCACATCACCGCGACCACGGGCATCGTGTCGGTCATCGGCGGTCCGCTGCCGACCGGCCCGGGCCGTTCGATCGATCGCGTCATCCGCACGACGGCGCCGATGCACGGCGGATTCGCCGGCGGCGCGCTGCTCGACGCGCGCGGACGCGTGATCGGCGTGGCGACGGCCGCCTCGATCCGCGGCCTCGGCGTCGTCATTCCGTCCGATATCGCGTGGAGCGTCGCGCAGCGTCTGGCCGATCACGGCACCGTGCCGCGCGGCTACCTGGGGCTTGCGGGCCAGACCGTTCGTCTGTCTGATCGCCAGCGCGAAGGCGATCGCGACTCCGGTCTGCTCGTCGTCGCCGTCTCGTCGGGCAGTCCGGCCGAGGCCGGAGGTATTCTCGTGGGAGACGTGGTCGTCGCCTTCGACGGACAGCCCGTCCAGTCGCCCGTGGATCTGCTCGAATTGCTTCAGGGCGATCGCGTCGGCCGCGCGGTGCCCGTGCGCGTCGTGCGCGGCGAGACGCGATTGGATCTGTCCGTCACGGTCGGCACGCGATCCGGACGATGAATGCGGGTGGTGCTGGTCGGTGACGCGCGCGATCGCGCGCGCGTGCGCCAATCGCTGGCGCTCAGTCAAATCGAGATCGTGGGCGAAGCCCCGACGCTGGCGGTCGCGCGCGCGATCGGACGCGACGTCGACGCTTTCATCGTCGCGACCGCGCCCGCGCGACGCGAGGTGCGCGACGTCGAGGCGCTGACGCCGCGCGAGCTGGACGTGCTGCAGGTGCTCGCCGAAGGCTTGTCGAACAAGGCGATCGCACGACGGCTCGGCATCAGCGACCAGACGGTCAAGTTTCACGTCGCATCGATCGCCGGCAAGCTCGGCGCGCAGAACCGCACGGAAGCGGTGCGGATCGCGATTCAACGGGGATTGATCGAGTTGTAGGGGCTTACTTGTCCACCGTAGCCTTGGCGGAGGTGGACGGCTTACGGCTTACGGCTTACGGCTTACGGCTTACGGCTTACGGCTTACGGGCGGATCTTAGTTCGAAGTTCGAAGTTCAAAGTTCGAAGTTCAGCATTAGCCCTTCCCCGGGCCTTCGCGCGGCACCACGATCAACCGCCGCAGCTCGCCACGACGCAACACGGTCAGCCGGCCCGGCGTGCCGATGCGATCTTCGTCCAACAGCCGATGCAGATCGTCGACGCCGGGCGTCGGCAGGTCGTCGAGCGCGACGATGAGGTCGCCTTCCTGCACGCCGGCAGAGGACGCGGGACTTTGCGGCTCGACGCTGGCAACGCGCACGCCGGAAGGCACGGCAATCGCGTGCGCGCGCGCGAGAGATCTCGGCACGGTGACCTTCTCGCCGGCCACGCCGATGTAGCTCCGACGGATCCGGCCGTCCTTGATTAGCCGCGTCGCGACGAAGCGCACGATGTTGCTGGCGATCGCGAAGCAGATGCCCTGCGCCGGCATGATGATCGCCGTGTTCACGCCAATCACGTGGCCTCGCGTCGTCACGAGCGGCCCGCCGGAGTTGCCGGGATTGAGCGCCGCGTCCGTCTGAATCACGTCGTCGATCAGACGTCCGGATCGGCTGCGCAACGATCGTCCCAGCGCGCTGACGACGCCGGTCGTGACCGAGTGTTGAAAGCCGTACGGATTGCCGAGCGCGATGGCGACCTGGCCGACGCGCACCGCCGACGAGTCGCCGAAATCGAGGAACGGAAACGGGCCGCCGCCGATGCGCAGCACCGCGAGATCGGTCGCCGGATCCTCGCCGATCACGTCGGCGTCGAAGCGCCGGCCATCCGGCAGCCCGGCAACGACGCGGCGCGCGCCATTGACGACGTGGCTGTTGGTGACGATGAGGCCGTCGGGCGTGAACAGAAATCCCGATCCCGCGCCTTGCCGGTCGTGCGAGCCGGGCGCGGACGATTCGACTTCGATGCCGACGACGGCAGGACCGGCCGTCTCGACCGCGCCAATCACCGCGCGCGAGTACGCATCCAGCAGGTCGTCGTCGTTCTGTTCAGGAGTCAGCCGCCGCAGCGGAAGAGATGCGGATGCCATGCTCCATTGTGGAAGTCCGGCAAGGAAACGGCATCACCCGTTTAGGCAGTCTGCGGGCTGCAGACTGCGGTCCGCGGGCTTGTCGTAGCCCGAGCGGTGGCCTGAAGCCACCGTAGGGGCCGCCCTTGTGGCGGCCCGGGTTGCGCCCGCGAACTGCAGACCGCGGACCGCAGCCCGCTACCCCACGTGCGTCTGCGCCCAGGCGTCCAGCTTCGTCGACTTGAACGCGAGCTCGCGCTCGAGGGCGGGGATGTCGGCGTTGTAGCCGACGCGGACGAACCATTCGAGCATGGTCGCCAAATCGTCGCTGTGCTTGCGCACTTCTGCGATCGGCACTTCGACGAACGGCACCTCGCGGCCCATCGCCTGTCCGAGAATCCGCGCCGCGTCGGACATCGTCCGCGCATCGCCGGCGAGATCGATCGCACGGCCGTTCAGGCGATCGGCCTGCGTGAACGCCGCGGCGCCGTAGAAGCCGATGTCGTCGACGGCGATCATCTGCAGCGGGACCGTCGGCGGCATCCCGACGTAGAGCGTCCCGCCGTTCAGAAACGCGGGGCTGACGAGGTTCTCCATGAAGAACACGGGCCGCAGGATGACGAACGACGGAAATTTCAGGCCGCGCACGTGCTCTTCCACGCGGAACTTGTTCTCGAAGTGCGGAATGCCGGTGTGGCGATGAGCGGAGCCGACCGACGAGTAGACGAAGTGCTGCACGCCGGCGGCCTTCGCGACACTCGCGATCCGCTTGCCCTGGACCTCTTCGGCTTCGACGCCGGCCTCCCACGTGTTCTGCACGGCGAACACGCCCCAGGCACCGTCGACGGCGCGCTTCAGCGACGCGTCGTCGTCGAGATCGCCGGCGACGACGTCGATGCCGAGCGCGCGCACGCGGCCGGCCGCTTCGCCGTCCGGCTTGCGCGTCATGGCGCGAAGGCGGAATCCTTTGTTGGCGAGCGCGCGCGCGACGGCGCCGCCCTGATGTCCCGTCGCTCCCGTAATCAGCACCAGGCGTTCGCTCATATGGCCTCCATCGCCATCATATGACGCAGGCTCGTCGAGCCGCGACGCCGCATCGGCGCGTCAGGAATCGAGCGGGATCCGCTCGCCGAAGATCTTCTCCCACTCCCACCACGCGTCGGCGTTGAGGCCGCTGGTCTCGAAGTCGCACGCCTTCGCCGCGTGCGTGCGCGCATCGCGCGCGGCGCTCAGCCACTCGCTGCCGATCGCCATCGCCTCGTCGCTGCCGGGCACCGTCAGCGTGCGGCCCGCCTGCTCCGCGAGGAACACGAAGAAATCTCTGACCATCCAGTCGTAGAAGCTCTTCGGATCGCCGGCGCGCGGCCACGCGGACAGGAACTCGATCGCCAGCAGCTCGATCCAGAACGACGGGATCGGCACGGTCCGATAGTCCTGCCAGCACTTCAGCATGCGGATCAGATCGCGGGCGTTGCCGTGGCTGTGATGATCGGCGTGACGGAGATTCGCTTCTTCCAGGCTCGGATCGGACAGACAGAAACGGCCGGCGCCGTGCGCATCGCACAGGTGATAGCGCCCGTTCGGCAGCGCGAACGCGGGCCGGACGTCCACGGTCTGGTCGTCGACGACGACGGTGACGGCGCGGCCGTCGGGCCGGATCTTCGCGGTCCCGTGCGCCGCCCGTAGCACGCTCTCGACCTCGTCCAGCATCTGGCGCTGCACGGTCGCGTCGGCGATCGGCGGCCACTCCCGCTCGCGCACGGCCTTCGGCAGCGCGAACAGCAGATCGATGCTGCGCGCGGGCAACACCTCGGTGCCCTTGGCCCACGCGCCGACGAGCCGGCTGTGATCCTGAATGGTGAGATAGCCGTAGTAATGGCCCTGCAGCGTGGCGCGGACGGCGCGGTGCGCGCGGAGGCCGCTCGCGCGATCGTCGGCCGACAGCGCGAGATCGGACAGCAGCCGCCGGAATCGCTCCGCCGCCAGCATCGCGATCAGGGAATTTCGACGTAGTAGCCGGCGCGCGGCAGATCGGCGACGAGCGTCATCGCGCGCCGCAGCTCGTCGCCGGAGAGGCGGCTCGCGGCGGCCTGGTGCGCGTCACGGCTGCACCAGGACTCGATGACGACGAACTTCTGGGGATCGCTCTCGCTCTCGAGCAGCTGGCAGGACAGGCAGCCGTCGGCAGCCCGGACGGTCGACAGGATCGACTGGAGCACGGCGCGCAACTCGTCGCGACGGCTCTCGGTGGCCTGAAACTCGTTGATTCGGACAACGCTCACGGAGGCCTCCGTCGACACAGAGGGGTCCAGACACACTTCGACCGTCGAGTGCTGGGGAAGCGAGCGCATCTTACCAGAGGCGTCGCCTTCGACATCGACGTGGCGCCGCCGGCGCGTCCCGAGGGGACGCCGCCGGCCGTCAGGCCGGCGGGCGCGCGGGCGCCAACACGCGCGCGAGCCACCGGTGGACGTCATCGAGCGCCGCCTGCACGGCGCGCGGATTCGTGGATTGCGGCGTGCGGCGCGCGGCCACGGCGGCCTCCGGCGTCATCGCCGCGAAGATCCCTTCGTCGAACGCGTCGTGATACCGACGCCAGTCGTCGAGCGTGAGCGACGAGAAATCGCGCTGCGACTCGTGCAGCTCGCGCGCGATCCGGCCGCTGACCTCGTGCGCCGTCCGGAACGGCAGGCCGCGGCCGACGAGGTAGTCGGCGACTTCGGTCGCGAGCAGGAGGCCCGACGCCGCCTCGCGCGCTGCGGCGGGACGCAGCGTCAACGTGCGCACGACCGTCGCGGTCGTACGGCAGCACGCGACGACCATGTCCTCGGCCTCGAACGCGATCGCTTTGTCCTCCTGCAGATCCTTGTTGTAGCCGAGCGGCAGCCCTTTCAACGACGCCAGCCAGCCCGTCAGCATGCCAATCGCCTTGCCCGATTTGCCGCGCACGAGCTCCAGCGGATCGGGGTTCTTCTTCTGCGGCATCAGGCTTGATCCCGTCGCGACCGAGTCGTGGATCTCGAAGAAGCCGAACTCCTCGCTCGACAGCAGGATCACGTCCTCCGCCAGCCGGCTCACGTGCACCATCGTCATCGCGCACGCGTAGAGGAACGACGCGACGAAATCGCGATCGCCGGACGCGTCGATGCTGTTGGCGACGACGCGCGAGAAGCCGAGGCGATCGGCGAGCGCTGCGACGTCGATGTCGTACGCCGTGCCCGCAATCGCGCCGGAGCCGAGGGGCATCGCGTCGGCCTCGCGGCGCGCGAAGTCGAAGCGCTCGACGTCGCGACGGAACGCCGCCGCGTGCGACAGGAACACGTGCGCGACGAGCACCGGCTGCGCGCGGCGCAGGTGCGTATACGAGGGCATGACGGCCTGTCCGGCCTGTTCCGCCTGATGGGCGAACGCCTCGACGAGCGTCGCGATCGTGCGCTGGATCTCGGGGATCCGGCGCATCAGATACAGCCGGAAGTCGACGGAGACCTGCTCGTTGCGCGAGCGGCCCGTGTGCAGCCGCCGCCCCGCGTCGCCGATGCGCGCGACGAGCTCGCGCTCGACGAACGAGTGGACGTCCTCGTCCTCCGCGTGGCGAAGCAGATCGGGATCGGCGCGCACCGCCGCGCGAATCGCCTCCAGCCCGTCGGCGATGCGGCGCGCGTCCTCCGCCGACAGCACGCCGGCCTTCGCCAGCGCTGCGGCCCACGCGACGCTGCCGGTGATGTCGTCGTCGATCAGCCGGCCGTCGACGGATAGCGACTTGCCGTAGCCGAACACGTCGGGATCGGGCGCCGCGTCGAAGCGGCCGGACCAGAGGGGCGTGGACATGTGACGAAGGCTCGGTTTGCGCTAGTCGTTGATGGCGCGAATGACGGCGTCGCTCCCGGACGGCTGATCGTACAGCGCATTCGGCGATTGACGGCCGACGACGCGGAAGTCGCCCTTGAAGAGCTTGAGACGGATCGCGCCGGTCACACGCTGCTGGACCTTGGCGACGAGCGCGTCGATCGCCTCGCGCGTCGGCGTGTACCAGAGGCCGTTGTAGACGAGATCCGCGTACTTCACGCCGAGATCGGCGGCCAGCCGCGCGAGATCGCGCGGCGTGACGTACTTCTGCAGCTCGCCGTGCGCGGCGTGGAGCAGCGCCCCGGCCGGCGCCTCGTAGATCTCGCGCGATTTCGTGTCGCCGAGGCGGTTCTCGAGCATGTCGATGCGGCCGATGCCGTGCGCGCCGGCGATCGTCTCGAGGCTCGAGATCAGCTCGACGAGCGACATCGACACGCCGTTGATGGCGACGGGCACGCCGCGCTCGAACTCGATCTCGACGTACGCCGGAAGATCGGGCGCGTCGGCCGGCGCCTTCGTGAGCTGATAGATCTCCTCCGGCGGCTCGCGCCACGGATCGTCGAGCACGCCGCATTCGATCGAGCGGCCCCACAAGTTGACGTCGGTCGAGTACGGGCTGTCGGCCGTGAGCGGCACGGGAATGCCGCGCGCTTTCGCGTACGCGGCCTTCTCGGCGCGCGACACGTCCCACGATCCCAGCGGCGCCAGCACGGCCAGCGACGGATCGAGCGCGCGCACGGCGAGATCGATCCGCACCGCGTCGTTGCCCTTCTCGCTGCCGCACCCGTGCGCGACCGCCGTCGCGCCTTCGAGACTCGCGATCTCGACGAGATGCTTGGCGATGAGCGGCCGGCCGAGCGCGGTGGCCAGCGGATAGCGATCCTCGTAGACCGCGCCGGCCTGCAACGCCGGCAGGATGAAGTCGCGCGCGAACTCGGCGCGCAGGTCGAGCACGTGCGCGCGCACCGCGCCGAGCCCGAGCGCGCGCTCGCGCGCGTCCTCCAGCTCCTTCCCCTGCCCGAGGTCCATCGTCACCGTGACGATCTGCGCGTCGTATTGCTCGGCGAGCCAGGGAATGGCCACCGACGTGTCGAGACCGCCCGAGTAGGCGAGAACGATGCGCTCCATCAGATCCCGTTCGTCCTTTCTCCGTGTTCCGTCTGCCCCATCGTCGGCGCCGGCCCTGTTCGCGTCTGCCGTCCCACCATCGCGTGGAGCCGCTCTTCTACGGCCGCGGCTCCGTCGGCGCCACGGCACACCAGCAGAATCGTGTCGTCGCCCGCGATCGTGCCGGCGACTTCCGCGAGCTGCGCACGATCGATCCACTCGGCGAGGCCCTGCGCCTGACCGCGGTCGGTCCGCAGCACGAGCAGCGGGTCGACCCGCTCGAAGCCTCGCAACAGCGACGACACCGCCCGCCGCAACTGATCGCCGGCCGCCTGCGGCCGGTCGGCGCCGGGCCGGACGTAGGCGCCATCACCGGCGCGCTTGACGAGCCCTATCTCCTTGAGATCACGGGAGATCGTGGCCTGCGTCGCGTCGATGCCCCGGCTCTGGAGCCGCTGCCGCAGGATCTCCTGCGACACGATCGCCTCGTGATCGATGACGTCCAGGATCTGGGACTGTCGCCACTGTTTCATAAGTATTCAACAGCCTGCCGATTATACACGGTGTGCATACGATGCAACATCTAGATTAAATCGATGTTCATCTTCGACTAAGGCGCCGAAATGACCATTGACAGCGACTTCGGTGGACTGTATATATATTGCTTCTGATGAATAGCTATCCGAGCGCCGTGCGACGCGTGGCCCCCGCCAGCCCGGAATCCGTGCTGGCGCGCCGTCGCCGGACGCTCCAAGTCTGATGCGGGCGTTGGTTCTCAAGCTTGGCGGGGAGCTTCTCGAGGCCCCGGCCCAGCGCGCCGCCATCGCGGCCATGGCTGCCGCAACCACCTCCACTCGGCCGCTGGCGCTGATTCACGGCGGCGGACGCGCGATCGATGCCGAGCTGGCCCGCCGGCAGATCACGCCGAAAAAGGTCGACGGCCTGCGCATCACCGACGCGTCGACGCTCGAGGCGGTGGTCGCGGTGCTCGCGGGCTCGGCCAACACCGAGCTCGTGGCCGCCCTCGTCGGGGCGGGCGTGCGGGCCGTGGGATTGACGGGCGTCGACGCGGCGTTCGGCCGCGCGACGCGCACCGCGGCGCATCGATCGACGTCGGGAGCCATCGTCGATCTGGGGTTCGTCGGCGATCCGGTCGACGCCGAGCCGGCGTTGATCCGATTGCTGATGGGCGCGGGCTACGTGCCCGCGATCGCCAGTCTCGGCATCGACGCCGCGTCGGACCACGGGCCGGCGCAGGTGCTCAACGTCAACGCCGACGTCATGGCGTGCCGCGTGGCGGCGGCGCTCGGCGACTGCGATCTCGTGATCGCGGGCGGCACGCCGGGCGTGCTCGGCGACGACGGCCAGTCGATCCCGCGCTTGACGATCGCGGGCATCGACGACGTGATTGCGCGCGGCACGGCGACGGCCGGCATGGTCGCCAAGTTGTCCGCGTGCCGGGCGGCGCTCGAGGCCGGCGTCGCGTCGGTTCGCCTGATCGATGGACGCCGGCTCGACGGCTCGCACGGCGTGGATGCTGCGCCGGGGACGACGGTGGCGAGGAACTGACTGAAGACGGCTGGGGCTCGAGGCTTGGGGCTTGGGGCTTGGGGCTTGCGAAGGAACGACGATGACAATGACCTCGACCGATGTGAAGGCCCTTGAAGCGCAGCACGTGCTGCAGAACTACCGCCGGTTTCCGGTCGTGTTCGAGCGCGGGTCCGGTGTGCGTCTGTTCGATCAGACGGGACGGCCGTATCTCGACTTCCTCTCGGGCATCGGCGTCGCGTCGCTCGGCCACTCGCATCCGGCGATCGCGCGGGCGATTGCCGATCAGGCGGCGACGTTGATGCAGACGTCGAACCTGTATTTCCATCCGCTGCAGGGCGAGCTGGCGGCGCGGCTGACGTCGCTCACGGGCCTCGATCGCGCGTTCTTCTGCAACAGCGGCACCGAAGCGGTGGAAGCGGCCCTGAAGTTCGCGCGCCGCTTCTGGCACACGCGCGGCACGCCGCGGCCGAAGTTCGTCGCGTTCTCGCACGGCTTTCACGGCCGGACGATGGGCGCCCTGTCGGTGACGTGGGACGAGCACTACCGCACGCCGTTCGAGCCGCTGGTGCCGGGCGCGACGCTCGTCGAAACCGATGACCCCGCCGCGCTCGACGCCGTCGTCGACGACCAGACCGCCGCGATCGTCGTCGAGCCGATTCGCGGGGAAGGCGGCGTGCGGCCGATTCCGCCGGCGCTCGCGAAGGCCATCATGGCGGCGAGCCGGCGGACCGGCGCGCTCGTCATCGCGGACGAAGTGCAATCCGGCTCGTGGCGCACGGGCACGTTCCTGCACAGCGGGACGATTGGCCTCGCGCCAGATATCGTCGCGCTCGCGAAGGCGCTGGGCGCCGGCGCGCCGGTGGGTGCTGTCGTCATGGCCAATCGCGTGGCCGCGACGATCGTGCCTGGCGATCACGGCACGACGTACGGCGGCAATCTGCTCGCGTGCCGCGCGGCGCTGACGTTCCTCGACGTCGTCGACGGCGGCGTCGGCGACTCGATGCGGCGCGTGTCGCCGTATCTGTTCGAGCGGCTGCGCGCGCTCGCCGATGCGAGCCACGGCACGATCGTCGACGTGCGCGGCGCAGGTTTGATCGCCGGTCTCGAGCTGGCCACCGACGCGCTGCCGATCGTCAACGCGGCCCTCGAGCGCGGCCTGGTGATCAATCGCACGTCGGCGACGACGATCCGTCTGCTGCCGCCGTACATCATCACGGAGCGCGACGTCGACGAAGCGATGGGAATTCTGAGCGACGCGCTGAAAGCAGTCTGAATCTGTAGCCCGTAGCCTGTAGCCCGTGTAGGGGCGGCCTTTGTGGCCGCCCCTGTTCCGTAGCCCGTAGCCCGCAGTGAGGTTCCCGAGCGTGAAAGAACTCGTGATTCGGACAGCGACTGTTGACGATGCCCCGGCGTTGCACGCGTTGATCGCGTCGCATCAGGCCGAAGGCCATCTGTTGCCGCGGACGTTGGACGAGGTGCGCCGGCACGCGGATCGGTTCGTGGTGTGCGACGTCGGCGGCGACGTCAAGGCCTGCGCCGAGCTCGTCGCGCTGTCGCCGACGCTCGCCGAGATCCGCTCGCTCGTCGTCGCCGGCGACTTCCGCCGCGTCGGCGTGGCCGCGCGGCTCGTCGGCGAGCTGCGCACGCGCGCGACGGGCGCGGGCTTCACGTCGCTGTGCGCGCTGACGCACGACGTGCGGTTCTTCATCCGCCAGAATTTCTCGATCGTGCCGCACGTATGGCTGCCGGAGAAAATCGCGAAGGACTGCCAGGCGTGCGCGCTGTTCCGCCAGTGCGGCCAGCACGCGATGCTGCTTCCGCTCATGGATGTGGTGCAATACGGCGTCGGCCGTCCCGCGCCCGTCCGTCGCGTCGCGGTCGCCTGATCCGGAGACGCATACACGTGGTACGAACGATTGTCGGTGGCGTGACGGCGCCGCGCGGCTTCAAGGCCGCCGGCGTCTCCTGTGGAATCAAGAAGGCGAAGCCCGGCGCGAGCGCGCCGCTCGATCTGGCGCTGCTGGCCTCTGGCGCGCCGGTGTCGACCGCGGCGGTGTTCACGACGAACAAGGCGATCGCCGCGCCGATCGTGGTCTCGCGCGAGCACCTGGAGCAGACCGGCGGATGGGTGCGCGCGGTCGTGACCAACAGCGGCTGCGCCAACGCGGCGACCGGCGCGCAGGGGCTGGCCGCCGCGCGCGAGATGGCGGGCGTGACGGCGCAGGCGCTCGGCTGCGAAGCCGACGAAGTGCTCGTCGCTTCGACCGGCGTGATCGGGGTGCAGCTCGACGTGGCCCGGATCAGGGCCGGCGTCGCGTCGGCGGTCGACGTGCTGCGCGTCGACGGCGCCCAGGATGCCGCGCGCGCGATCATGACGACCGATCCGTTCCCGAAATCGACCGCGGCGGCGATCGACACGCCGGGCGGGACGCTGACGGTCGGCGGCATGGCCAAGGGCTCCGGCATGATCGAGCCGCGGATGGCGACGATGCTCGCGTTTCTCACGACCGACGCGCGCGTCGAGCCCCGCGTGCTCAGCGTCGCCCTCCAGCGCGTCGTCAACGCCACCTTCAACGCGATCACGGTCGACGGCGAGTGCTCGACGAACGACTGCGTGATGCTGCTCGCCTCCGGCGAGTCCGGCGTCGCGATCACGCGCGGCAACGATCCGAGGCTGATCGAGCCGCTGATGCACGTCGCGGGACACCTCGCGCGCGAGATCGTGCGCGGCGGCGAAGGCGCGACCAAGCTCGTCGCCGTCGACGTCATCGGCGCGGCCACGCAGGAAGACGCCTGGCTGGCGGCGCGCACCATCGCCAACTCGCCGCTGGTGAAGACGGCGATCCATGGCGGCGATCCGAACTGGGGCCGGCTGATCGCGGCGGCCGGCCGATCGGGCGCCGCGTTCCGGCTCGATCGCGCGTCGGTCTCGATCGGCCACGTGAAGCTGTTCGCCGACGGCACGCCGCACGACGAGCGCGCCGACGAGGCCGCGGCCGTGATGCAGACGCCCGAGATGACGATCACGGTGGATCTCGGCGTGGGCGGCCGCTACTCGGCCACGATGTGGACCTGCGACTTCAGCGCGGAGTACGTGCGCATCAACGCGGAGTACCGGACGTGACGGTGCCGGATGGACCGGCCGGCCTGGCCTCCAAGGACTTCCTCTCCGTCCTCGATCTGACGCACGCCGAGCTCGATCGCCTGCTCGATCTCGCGGCCGCGCTGAAGCGATCGCGAGGGGCCGGCGTCCCGGCCCACGCGCCGCTGGCCGGACGCCACGTCGCGCTGCTCTTCGAGAAGCCGTCGCTCCGCACGCGCATCACGTTCGTCGTGGCGATCCGGGAGCTCGGCGGCGAGATCATCGAGCCGCCGCCCGACGTGATCTTCGGCGGCCGCGAGACGGTCGAAGACGTCGCGCGCAACCTCGAGCGCTGGGTCGACGGCGCCGTCGTGCGGACGTTCGCGCAGGCGCGGCTCGCCAGGTTCGCGGCCGCCGGCTCGCGGCTGCACGTCATCAACGCGCTGACCAACGAAGAGCATCCCTGCCAGGCGCTCGCCGACATGATGACGCTGCGCGAGCGGCTCGGCTCGCTTCCCGGCCGCACGCTCACCTACGTCGGCGACGGCAACAACGTCGCGACGTCGCTCGCGCAGGCCGGCGCGATGCTCGGCCTGCGGCTGCGCTTCGCGTCGCCGCCGGGCTTCGAGCTGCCGGCGGCCGTCATCGACACGTGCGCGCGCCTCGCACGGCACGGCGCGACGCTCACGGTGACCAACGATCCGTTCACCGCGGTCCAGGGCGCCGACGCGGTCTACACCGACGTCTGGGCGTCGATGGGCCAGGAGCAGGAAGCCGCCTCGCGCGCGCGCATCTTCCAGCCGTTCCAGGTCAATCGCGCGCTGATGAACGCGGCGACGCCCGGCGCCGTCTTCATGCACTGCCTGCCCGCGCACCGCGGTATCGAAGTCACCGACGACGTGATGGACTCGCCCGCGTCGGCCGTCTTCGATCAGGCCGAGAACCGCCTGCACGCGCAGAAAGCGCTGTTGGCAATGTTGATGGGGAGGGCTTGAGGCTTACGGCTTACGAAGGCAGATTCGGGCGTGGGGCTTGAGGCTTGAGGCCTTGAGATGCCTGATGGAGGGGG
Organism: uncultured Solibacteraceae bacterium; assembly: GCA_964573795.1. Classification (GTDB taxonomy): domain Bacteria; phylum Acidobacteriota; class Vicinamibacteria; order Vicinamibacterales; family SCN-69-37; genus CAZNMF01. The sequence goes on along the minus strand of CAZNMF010000111.1, from coordinate 9,758 downwards.
CGGACCTTCAGGTCCGCCCGCTGCGACCGAACCTGAAGGTTCGGCCCTCCGAATGCGCCACGGTTGGCCGGCGTAGGGGCCGCCCTTGGGCGGCCAGGCGGATTCCGCGCCCCAGGCCCCACGCCGCGCGCCTCACGCCTCACGCCTCACGCCTCACGCCTCACGCCTCACGCCGCCGTAAGCCGTAAGCCATCCGCGTATGATCTACGCATGGATCGCCTTGCCCAGCAGGTGGCGTTTCTCGTCGAAGCGGACAAGCTGAAGACGATCATTCGCCGCACGCCGCTCACCGATCGCTCGCGCCTCGAGAACTCCGCCGAACATTCCTGGCACCTGGCGCTCGCCGCGATCGTTCTTCGCGAGCACGCGCCGGCCGGCGTCGATCTCGCCCGCGTCCTCGAGCTGACCGTCGTGCACGACCTCGTCGAAATCTACGCAGGCGACACGTTCGCGTACGACGTGAGTGCGCACCAGACGAAGGAGGCGCGCGAACGGGACGCCGCGGAACGTCTCTTCGGCCTGCTGCCCGCCGACCAGGCCGCGCATTTTCGCGAGCGGTGGGACGAGTTCGAAGCGCAGCAGACGCCGTCCTCGCACTACGCGAATGCGCTCGATCGCCTGCAGGCGCTGCTGCTGAACATGACGGCCGGCGGCGGAAGCTGGACCACGCACGGCGTGACGCGCCGGCAAGTGCTGGCGCGCATGGCGCCAGTCGAAACCGCGCTGCCAGCGGTCTGGCCGTTCATCCTCGACGTCGTCGAGCGCTTCAGCGCGCTCGGCACGATCGCGATGGACGGCTGAGACGAGCAGGTTTACGGTTTACGGCTTACGGCTTACGGCTTACGGCTTACTTGTAGTCCTTCCACAGCCATTCGAGCGCCTGCGGCAGCGTCTGCGACTTCATCGCGCCGTCGGTGTGGCCGGCATTGCGCACGAACGAGAGCTGGTAGTGATAGCCCTTCGCCGCGAGCGCCTTGGCCATGTTCTCGCTCGCGAGCACCCAGTCGTGCATGCCGTCGCGCATCACGTTCGGATTGAGCAGATCGCGATCGCCGACGGCCAGCCAGACTCGAATCGGTTTGCGAGGACTGTTCGGAATCAGCGTGCGATGCAGCTCCCACGCGCCGCCGGGCGTCTCGGGGTTGTGCGGCCATTGCTGGTTCACCGCCGTGATCGAGTACGCCAGCACGCGATGGTACAGGTCGTTGCGATACCACGCCATGATGAACGCCGCCGATCCGCCCGAGCTGCCGCCCATCGTTGCGCGGCCATCCGGATCCTTCGTCAGCGTGACGTTGGCTTCCTTCTCGACGCGCGGCAGGACTTCGGTCTCGACGAACTCGGCGTAACGGCCGGACATCGTGTCGTACTCGAGCCCGCGCTGGCTGCCCTGCGCGTCGCCGGTGCCGTTGGCGATCGAGATCGCGATCATCGCCGGCACACGCTTCTGCGCGATCAGGTTGTCGAGCGTCGTGAACAGCAGCGGATCGGCGCGCTCGGAGCCGTCGGCGCCGACGATGAACGGCGCGGCCGTGCCCGGCACGTACTGCTGCGGAACGTAAACCGCGACGCGGCGCGTGTACGGCGCCGGATGGCTCGTCGTCACGATGAGCTTGGCCGGGTTGCCGGGATCGGGCGTGCCGAACGTGCCGGGATCGCGCGCGATGCCCGGATAGATCTTGCTCTCCGCCGAGCTCATCACGAACGTGTAGACCTTGCCCTTCGGCACATCGGGCTGCGCGATCGTCTCCGGCGCGGGCGTGTGCGTCGGTCCGACGACAAAGTTGCCGTCGGCGTCGACCGGCGCGACGGCGCCGTCGGGCAGATCCTTCGCGTCGACGAATCCTGGCGTGTGCGGATCGCGCGTCGGCGGTTGAGGCCGCGGCGCCGGAGCCGGCGCGGCAGGCGGCGTCTGTGACGCGGAGGCCGCGCCACCCGCGTTCTGCGCCATCGCAGGAGGAATGCCCATCATCAGGCCGATCACGATACCAGTCGCCACTCGCGCTGACGCCATTGTCACGCCCTCATGTGCCCGAGGCGGATCGCAGGAGCGCGTCCGGCCCGGCACGAATCGCTGGATGGTCGTGCAGAGTCTACCCTCAGCGGGCCGTCTCCGTCTGCCCGAACCAGCGCGCGAGGCGGCTCGCGCCGAATCGCGCTTTTTCCGCGACGAGCGCCTCCGAAGCTGTGTGATAGGTGGCGGTCGGCTTGGGCCCGCTCAGGAAGTCCACGTCCACGCGCGCGACCTGCTCGTGGCCGAGCTCGATGTAGCAGGAGCCCTGTCCCTTGTACAGCTCGGACGACTCGCCTCCGCGGATCCGCGCGATGATCCCCTCCGCGACCACGCGCGCCGCCCCTTCGGCGAACACGCCGGCCTTCGCCGTGCCGACGCCGTTCACGTCGCCGACGGCATAGACGCCGGGAAATCGCGTCTCGAGCGTCTGCTTGTTCACGGGCACCCAGTCGTGCGGATGCGCCGCGAGGCCGGAGTCGACGACCACTTGCGGCACGCGGTGCACGGGGATGGCGAGGAAGAGGTCGTACGGCATCTCCGTTCCGTCGCCGAGGATCGCGACCTTGCGCGCGGGATCGAGCGCTTTGACGAGGCTGTCCTTCACGAACCGGATGCCGCGCTCGGCGAACGCCGCCAGCAGCGCCTGCGACGTCTCCGGCGACGGCGGCACGGGCGTGCCGAACGGCATGACGAGCGAGATCTCGGTCGCCTCGCGGCGCCCGCGCTCAACGAGGTAGTCGTGCAGCAGCAGCGCCGTCTCGCTCGGCGCAGGCGGACACTTGAACGACTTGCCGGTCACGCCGACGATGACCGACCCGCCTTCGAAGCGCGGCAGCACATCGCGAACGGCGATCGCGCCAGGCACCGAGTAGAACTCGTGGCCGCCCTCCGCGAGCCCCGGTGTGGCGGCGACGTCGTAGTCGGCGCCGAGCGCGACGACGAGCGTGTCCGCGTCGAACGTGCCCGCATCGGTGACCACGCGCCGCGCGACAGGATCGATCGACCGCACGATCGTCTGCACGAACCGGACGCCCGGCTTGACGATGTCCCGGTAAGGATGACGGATCGCGTCGGGGCTCAGGCGCCCGAACATGGCGTCGAGCTTCGAGAACCCGAAGACGAACGCGTCGGCCTTGTCGATCAACACGACGTCGATCGCTTCGCCCAGGGCCTCCGACAACATCGTCGTCAGCTCGAGCCCGCCGAATCCGGCGCCGAGCACGACGACTCGTGGACGTGTCACGTTGGTCATTCAGATCTCCTGTTTGGCTTCGGCTTACGGCTTACGAGCCACCCAGGCCTCATGCCTCGAGCCCCAAGCCTTCCCGCATCAGTACCCGTCCGGCCACTCGCCCGGCGCGTCGCTCACACTGACATAGATCTGTTTCGTTTCGAGATACGACTCGAGGCCCCAGCGGCCGAGCTCGCGGCCGATGCCGCTCTGCTTGAATCCGCCCCAGGGTGCTTCGATCGCAGCGGGCTGCGACTGATTCACCCAGACGATCCCCGCGCGGACCTCGCGCGCGACGCGAAGCGCGCGATGGACGTCGCGCGTCCAGACGGATGCGGCGAGGCCGTACACCGTGTCGTTCGCCATGGCGATCGCCTGCGCTTCATCGTCGAACGGCATGACGCACGCGACGGGCCCGAAGATCTCCTCGCGCGCGATGACCGTGCCGGGATCGACATCGTAGAAGATCGTCGGCTCGACGAAGAATCCCGCGTCGAGCGCGCCGCCGGAGGCGCGGCCGCCACCGAGCGCGAGCTTGGCCTCGCGCTTGCCGATCTCCTGATATTCGCGGACGCGCTCGAATTGCCGCTCGTCGACGAGCGGGCCCATGCGCGTCTCGCGATCCGATCCGGGGCCGAGGCGGATCGTCCGCGCGCGCTCGACGAGCGCCTCCAGCACGCGAGGATAGATCGATCGCTCGACGAGGATGCGGCTCGTCGCCGAGCACACCTCGCCTTGATTGGCGAACACCCCGAACAACGCGCCGCGAATGGCGGACTCGAACGTCGCGTCCGCGAAGATGATCGCCGGCGACTTGCCGCCCAGCTCGAGCGACACGCGCTTGAGCGTGCCGGCCGCTCGACGCATGACGTCTCGTCCCGCCGCGACGCTGCCGGTGAACGCGACCTTGTCCACGTCCGGGTGCTCGACGAGCGCGGCGCCGGTCTCGGCGCCGCCGGTGACGATGTTGATCACGCCGGGAGGCACGCCGGCCTTGTCGAAGCTCGACGCCAGCGCGAGCACGCTCAGCGGCGTCTCCTCGGCCGGCTTGAGCACGACGGTGCATCCCGCCGCGAGCGCCGGCGCGATCTTCCAGGCCGCCATCACCAGCGGATAGTTCCACGGGATGATCTGCGCGCACACGCCGACCGGCTCGCACACGGCCAGCGTCAGCGCGTCGGGCACGGGCAGGACGTCGCCGCGGATCGTCGTCGCGAGGCCGGCGTAGTACTCGAAGCACGACGCCGCGTCTTCGACGTCACACTCGGCTTCGACGATCGGCTTGCCGTTGTTGCGCGTCTCGATCGCGGCCAGCTCGCCGGCCCGCGCGCGAATCGCGTCCGCAAGCGCGCGCAACACGCGCCCGCGCTCGCGCGGCGTTTCCAGCCGCCACGCGCGCTCGAAGGCCCGGCGCGCGGCGGCCACGGCGCGCGCGACGTCCTCGTCGCCCGCGTCTGACACGAGAGCGATCGGAGCTCCCGATGCAGGATCGACGATCTCGCGCTCGGCCGCGCCGACCGCGGTGGCGAATCGGCCGTCGATGAACGGGTGATGGCGTTCCATGGGACGGAGCCTATCCGATCGACGGACGCCAGTGTCGCCATGCGACGTCGCGCGCAACGCGTGCACCGCCGCCTCGTCGCCCCTCGCGGACCGGCGCGTGCCGGAACGGGACGATGCGGCGCCTCGGGCATAATGACGACATGTCCGGCGCCCGCTCCCCCATCAAGACCGTCGTCTTCGACTTCGACGGCGTGCTCGCCGACACCGAGCGGCTGCATTTGAAAGCGTTTCAGCAGGTGCTCGGCGCGCGCGGCTGGCAGCTCGACGAAGCCGAGTACTTCGATCAGTATCTCGGCTTCGACGATCGCGGCCTCGTCGTCGCGTTCGGCGCCGATCACGATCTGCCGTTCACGGGCGCCGACGTCGCCACGCTCGTCGCCGAGAAGGGCCGCGTGTTCGCGTCGCTCGTCGAGTCCGGCGACGTGCTGTTCCCCGGCGCGCAGGCGTGCGTCGCGCAGCTCGCGGCGCACTTCTCGCTCGGCATCGCGTCGGGCGCGCTCAAGGACGAGATCGTCAGCATCCTGCGCGGCGCGAAGCTCGATTCGTACTTCCCCGTCATCGTCGCGGCCGACGACGTGTCGTCGTGCAAGCCGTCACCGGAGCCGTATCTCACCGCGGCGCATCGGCTGGGCGTCGTCCCGGCCGCGTGCGTCGCCGTCGAGGACTCCGTGCCCGGTCTGGCTGCCGCGCGTGCTGCCGGCATGCGCACGATCGGCCTGACGACGACGTCGCCGGCCGCGCAATTGGCGACGGCCGATCGCGTGATCGATCGGCTGGACGAGCTGTCGCCCGATTTCGTGGCCGCGCTTGGGACGGGCGCGGCCGTGTGATAGGCTTTTCGCATGTTCGCGGTTCGTCACGCGCACGGCCACCATCATCGCGGTCATTCGACCGGCCGGTGGACCTGCGCGTAGCGATCACTCAACCTCGCACCACGCATAGCCGCCCCGCCGGTCCTGGTGGGGCGCCAGTTTTCTCCTCATCAGCACGCGGCCGGGCAAGGATGATCCGGTCATGGATTTCAGCAAGCTCGACGGCCTCATTCCGGCGGTCATTCAAGACGCCGACTCGAACGAGGTGCTCATGGTGGGCTTCATGAACGATGAAGCGCTCGCCCTCACGCGATCCACGGGCTACGCGACGTTCTACTCGCGCTCGCGGCAGAAGCTGTGGATGAAAGGTGAAACGTCCGGCAACCGCCTCGCCGTCGTCGACATCTCGACCGACTGCGACGAGGACACGGTGCTCGTGCGCGTCAGGCGGCTGGGCGACGGCAACGTCTGCCACACGGGCCAGCGCACGTGCTTCTTCACGCCGGTCGCGTTGACGGGAGCGGGACGATGACGCTGAAGCTGGGACTGCCGAAGGGATCGCTGCAGGACGCGACGGTCCAGTTGTTCGCGCGCGCGGGCTTCAACATCTACGTGAGCTCGCGGTCGTACTATCCCGGCATCGACGATCCGGAGATCCAGTGTCTGCTGATCCGCGCGCAGGAGATGGCGCGCTACGTCGCCGACGGCGTGATCGACGCGGGCCTGACGGGCCTCGACTGGATCGCCGAGCACGCGGCGGCGTCCGGCAACGGCAGCGCGGTCGTGCCGGTCGCGGATCTCGTCTACGCGAAGCAGAGCTTCGGCCGCGTGAAGTGGGTGCTGGCCGTGCCCGACGAGTCGCCGTTCCAGAAAGCGGAGGATCTCGCGGGCAGGACGATCGCGACCGAGCTCGTCCGCGCAACGGAGGCGTACTTCGCGAAGAAGGGCGTGCCGGTGAACGTCGAGTTCTCGTGGGGCGCGACCGAAGTGAAGCCGCCCGTGCTCGCCGACGCGATCGTGGAAGTGACGGAGACGGGATCGTCGCTGCGCGCGAACCGGCTCCGCGTGATCGACACGGTGCTCGAGTCGAACACGCAGCTCATCGTCAACCCGTCGGTGCTGAAGGACGAGTGGAAGAAGACGAAGATCGAGAACATGGCCCTGCTGCTGCGCGCGGCGATCGAGGCGCAGGGCCGCGTCGGCATCATGCTGAACGTCAAGCGTGCCGATCTGTCGTCGATCCTCGGACTGCTGCCGGCGCTGCAGCGGCCGACGGTCTCGCCGCTCAGCGACGAGGAGTGGGTCGCGGTGAACACGATCATCGAGGAGCGCACCGTGCGCGAGCTGATGCCGCGCCTCAAGGCCGGCGGCGCGCAGGGCATCGTCGAATATCCGTTGAACAAGATCGTGCTCTGATGCGGATTCTCTCTTCGTCCAATCGTCAGATCGTCGATCGGCTGATCGCGCGCGACGAAGCGCGCAATCCCGCCGTGGAGCGCCAGGCCGCGCGCATCGTGCAGGACGTGCGTCGCCGCGGGGACGCGGCCGTCCTGCAATGGACGCGGCGTCTCGATGCCCGCAAGGGCGCGCCGGCGATGACCAAGATCGCGCCGCTGTCGAAGGCCGAGCTGCGGCGCGGCTGGGCGGCCACGCCCGCCGACGTGCGCAAGGCGATCACGCTGGCGGCGCGCAATCTCGAGCGCGTCGCGTCGAAGCAGGTGCCTCGTCCGTTCGTCGTCGACGTCGCGCCCGGCCATCGCATCGCACAGCGCGTGCAGCCGCGCGCGCGCGTCGGCGGCTACGTGCCCGGCGGCCGCTATCCGCTGCCGTCGACGCTGTTGATGACCGTCGTCCCCGCCCGTGTCGCCGGCGTGCCGGAAGTCGTCGTCGTGTGCCCGCGGCCCGCGCCGGTCGTCCTGGCCGCGGCGCTCGAGGCCGGCGCGACGGACGTCTATGCCATCGGCGGCGCACAGGCGATTGGCGCGCTGGCGTACGGCACGCAGACGATCGCGCGCGTGGACAAGATCGTCGGTCCCGGCAACGCGTGGGTCGCGGCCGCGAAGGCGCTCGTCTCGCGCGACTGCGCGATCGATCTGCACGCCGGCCCGAGCGAGATCGTCGTCTGCTCCGATCGCGGCCGCGCGGACTGGATCGCGGCCGATCTCATCGCGCAGGCCGAGCACGATCCCGCCGCGCGCGCGATTCTGGTGACGACGAAGCGCAAGCTGGCGGACGAGGTCGCGCGCGTCGTCGAGGCCACGCTGCCGGCCGACGGGCCGGCGCGCGCGTCGATCGCCGCCAACGGCGCGGCTATTGTCGCGCATGGGAAGCGAGACGCGATCGCGCTCGTCAACCGCCTCGCGCCGGAGCATCTCGTCATCGACGCAGACGACGACCCGGACGCGTATCGTACGGCGGGCACGATCTTCGTGGGCGCCTGGAGCGTGCAGGCCGCGGGCGACTACTGCACGGGATCGAATCACGTGCTGCCGACGGGCGGCGCCGCGCGATTCCGAGGCGGGCTCAGCGCGTCGGACTTCGTCCGCGTGTTCTCGGTGCAGACGCTGTCGCAACGCGCGCTTCGACGTATCGGGCCATCGGTCATCGCGCTCGCGGAAGCGGAAGGGCTTTCCGCGCACGCGGCGTCGGTGCGTGCGCGGCTCGAGGCCGCGGCGCATCAATCGCGGCGCGGCGCTCTCATCTCGTCAAGTTCGAAGTTCGAAGTTCGAAGTTCAAAGTTTCGGGTCACCCGATGAGAATGCCGTCAGATCCACCCGGTGCGTTGCGGTTGCACTACAACGAGAACACGGCGGGCTGCTCGCCGGCCGTGCTCGATGCGCTGCGTGCGATGACGCGCGAGGACGTCGCGACGTATCCCGACTACACGGCGATCACGAAGACGACCGCGCGGTGGCTGGGCGTCGACGCCGAATGGGTGCATTTGACGAACGGCCTCGACGAGGGCCTGCACGCGGTGACGCAGTTCGGGGCCTGGCACGCCGACGCCGGGCACGCAGCGCGGCGGCCGCAGTTTCTGCTGCCCGAGCCGTCGTTCGAGATGTTCGACGAGCTCTCACGCGTCGTGCGCGCGGATCTCGTGCGGATTCAGCCGGAGCCGGACTTCCACTTCCCGTTGACGTCGCTGCTCGATGCCGTGACGCCGTCGACACGCGTCGTGTATCTCGTCAGCCCGAACAACCCGACGGGCTTGTCCGTGCGCGCGGCCGTCGTCGAGACGATCGCGGCGTCCATTCCACAAGCGCTGATCTTCGTGGACGAAGCGTACGGCGACTTCGCGGGCCGGTCGCTCGTCGGCCCGGCGCTCGATCGGCATCGCAACCTCGTCGTCGGCCGCACGTTCGCGAAGGGCCACGGGCTGGCCGGCCTGCGCGCCGGCGCGCTCGTCGCGCATCCGGACACGATCGCGCGGCTGCAGGCGATGCTGCCGCCGTTCAACGTCAACGTCTGCGCGATCCGGGCGCTGGAAGCGGCGCTCGGCGATCAGGGCTATCTCGACTGGTACGTCGCGCAGGCGGCCGAGTCGAAGGCGCTCGTCTACGACTTCTGCGCGCGCCACACGCTGAAACACTGGCCGAGCGACGCCAATTTCGTGCTCGTGAAGATTGGCGATCGCGCGTCGGACGTGGCCGATGGGCTGCGCGAGCGCGGCATCCTCGTCCGCGACAAGTCGCCCGCGCCCGGCTGCGGCGGCTGCCTGCGCATCACGGCCGGCATCGTCGATCACACCGCGAGGACGCTCGCGGCCCTGGAGGACACCCTTGCGTCGCGCGCGAATTGACCGGCGGACCACGGAAACGCAGATCCGGCTGCAGATCGATCTCGACGGCCGCGGCCGCTACGAGGTGCGGACCGGCATCCGCTTCTTCGATCACATGCTCGAGCTGTTCGCGCGGCATGGCGGCTTCGACCTGACGATCGCGGCGACGGGCGACCTCGACGTCGACGCGCACCACACCGTGGAAGACGTCGGCATCGCGCTCGGCGAGGCCGTGCTGCAGGCGCTCGGCAACAAGCGCGGCATCAACCGCGCCGGCTATTTCCTGATGCCGATGGACGAGACGCTCGCCGTCGCCGCCGTCGACCTGTCGGGCCGGCCGTTTCCCGTCGTCGATCTGAA
>CAZNMF010000110.1:0-28844 GCA_964573795.1 uncultured Solibacteraceae bacterium | reverse complement strand
CGTCGAACACGCGAGATTCCTTTGTCAGAACTTCCGCCCCCGCACCTCCCAGGTGCCCCGGACGGTGATCCAAAACGACAGGCCGATCAGCCACACGTCCAGGCCAAACGACTGCCGGCCGATGTACAGCCGGTCGTACCGGAACTTCTGGCGCCGCGGCACGTCGCGCGGCGCGAAGATCTGCGCCACGCCCGTCAGCCCCGGCACGACACGGCTCCGCTCGGCGTACCCCGGCACGTCCTCGAGCGCGACCATCCGGCCATCGCCGGCGACTTCGATCTCGCCCGGCCGCAGCGCGCGCGGACCGACGAAGCTCATGTCGCCACGAAAGATACTCCACAATTGGGGCAGCTCGTCCATCGCCGTCGCGCGCAGCCATCGTCCGACGCGCGTGATCCGCGCGTCGCCCTCGACCGCCTGCCGCGCGCCGACGCGCGCCTCGGCGTCCGGAATCATCGACCGGAACTTGTAGACGCGGAACGTCCGGCCGAATTGCCCGGCGCGCGGCTGGCTGTAGAACACCGGGCCGCCGTCTTCGAGCTTCACCGCTGCCGCGATGACCACCCAGAGCGGGGCCGACGCGATCAGGCCCAGCCCGGAGAGTCCGACGTCGAGCGCGCGCTTCGCCACGCGATCGGCGAGCCCTCGTGTCCGTGGCGGCATCACGCGCGCGGCACCGGCGGCCACGGCCGCGGGCCCGGCGGCTGGCAGGACGACGGATCGAAACACGTCCATGTAGCGCGCGACCTGGACGCGGCGATCGAACGACAGCGCGAGCGCTCGCGCCCGCGCCCCGCTCTGCTCGGCACGCGCGCGATCGGCGCGGAACGCCATGACGGCGTCCGCGAGTTGTCGCGCATCGCCCGGGTCGACGACGACGCCGCAGTCGTGCTCGCGCGTGAGCGAGGCGACCTCGCACGTGCTCTCGACGGCCGCGACGTATGGCCGTCCCGCCGCCAGGATGCCGTAGAGCTTGCTCGGTACGATATAGCCGGCCAGCCCGCGCTGCAGCGAGACGATGAACAGATCCGCCGACGCGAACGACTCGCTCAGCGCCGCCTTCGGCGCGAACGGTAGAAATCGCACGTTCGACAGGCCGCGGTCGCGTGCGAGCGCTTCGAGGCTCGGCTTCGACACGCCCTCGCCTTGAAAGACGAACAGCAGATTCGGCACGTCGCGCAGCAGCGCCGCGGCCTCGACGATCGTCTCGAGGCTCTGAGACAGGCCGAGGTTGCCGGAGTGCATGACGACGAACGCGTCGGCGAAGCCGTTCGCGCGCGCGAAGGCGTTGTCTTTCGGGCCGGGGGCAATCGCCGTGGTATCCGCCCAGTCCGGGATGATGATCGTCCGATCCGCCGGCGCGCCCTTGTCCTCGATCAACCGCTGCCGCATCGTCGTGCCGAGCGCGATGTTGACGGCGGCCTTCCGGACGAGGAACCGGTTGACGCGCTGGAGCGCGGCGTTGATCGTGTCGCTGTGGAAATCCGGCAGCAGCGCCGCGACTTCGGGAAAGAGATCCTTGAACGCCATGACGAGTGGCGCGCGAAAGCGGCGGGAGGCCATCAACGCCGCCAGACCAATGATCGGCGGATCGGTCAGCGCGACGACGACGTCCGGGCGATCGAGCCGCAGCCCCGCGTAGCCGGCGGACAGGAAGTAGGTGACGTAGTTCGTCGCGCGTCCGGCGAAGCGGCGCTTGTCGAAGCGCGTGCCGTTCGCTCGGTGGATCTCCACGCCGTTGCGCGTCTCGCGCGACACGAGGCGCCGGGACGATCGATCCGCGCCGGGCAGGGGCTGCAACGGCGGTCCGGTCACCACCGAGACGCGGCAGCCGTGATCGCGGACGAGATCCTCGCAGAGGTCCGTCAGCAACTGGCCGGTCGCCGTCTGGTCCGGATAGTACGACCGATTGAAGAACGCGACGTGCATCTAGCCGACTGGCGCCTCCCCCGCACCGTGTTTCGTCACGACGAACGGCCCCATGACCAGCACGTCCATCCGAGTACGGAGAAAGCAGTCGAGCGCCTGCGCCGGCTCCAGCACGATCGGCTCGTTCTCGTTGAACGACGTGTTCAACAAGATCGGCACGCCCGTCCGCCGCTCGAATGCCGTGATCAGGCCCCAGTAGGCCGGATTCGCCTCGCGGTTGACCGTCTGGATGCGGCCCGAGCCGTCGACGTGCGTCACTGCGGGAATCGCCGCGCGCTTGTCACGCCGGACGGGATAGACCTGCACCATGAACGGATCCGGCACCGCGTCCACGAAGTAATCGGCATACGCCTCTTCGAGCACCGATGGCGCGAACGGCCGGAACTTCTCGCGGAACTTGATCTTGGTGTTGATGATCTCGCGCATGTCGGCGCGCCGCGGATCGGCGAGGATGCTGCGATTGCCGAGCGCGCGCGCGCCCCACTCCATGCGGCCTTGAAACCAGCCGATGACCTGACCGGATGCGATCTGCGCCGCCGTCCAGTCAGCGAGCGCGCCGCTGTCGTCGATGCGCCGAATCATGCACTGCTGTCTCCACACATCGTCCTTGCGCGCGTCGAGCGCTGCGGCGACGGCGTCCGGCTCGAACGCCGGCCCCCAATAACCATGCGACATCTCGAAGCCCCGCGGCTGCCCGAGCACCTGATTCCAGACCCAGTAGGCCGCGCCGAGCGCCGTGCCGTTGTCCCCGGAGGCCGGCTGCACGTACACGCGCTCGAACGGCGTGCGCGCGCGGATCTTGCCATTCGCGACGCTGTTCATCGCGCAGCCGCCGGCCAGACAGATCGCCTTCTGCTTCGTCGCGTCGTACACCCCGTTGAGGACGTGGAATTCGGCTTCCTCGAATACCGCCTGCAGCGACGCGGCGATCGCCTCGTGCCGGCGAGTAAGCGGCTCGTCAGGACGACGTGCCGGTCCGAGCTCGCGCTCGAGCTTCTCCGTGAAGACGCGCTCGAGCTTCGGCTCGCCTTCGTCCCAGGTCATGCCGCCCTTGCCCGACCAGTGCTGGAAGTACGACAGATCGAGCTCGAAGCCTCCGCGCGGCTTCAGCCGGATCAGCCGGCGCAGCGGCTCGACGAATTCCGGCTCCCCGTACGGCGCGAGGCCCATCACCTTGAACTCGTCGCCGAAGCCCATGAAGCCGAGGTACTGCGTGATGGCGAGATACAACACGCCCAGCGAGTGCGGGAAGAACGTGCGGTGCTGGACGGCGATCGTGCGATCGCGTCCCACGCCCCACGACGTGCTGACGAAGTCGCCGAACCCGTCGATGGCGCAGACGGCCGACTCGTCGAAGGGCGAGACGAAAAACGCGCTCGCCAGATGCGCGGGATGGTGCTCGACCCAGTGGATCGCCGGCCGCGCCGCACCGGGACCGAGGTCGAGCGCGCTCGCCAGCGTCTCGGGAATCGTGCCGACGTACCGATAGTTCGCCGCGCGATTCGACAGCAGACGCCGATCGGGCCGGCGGCGCAGCGCGAACAGCGCCTTGCGCCAGAGATGCGCACGTGGCCGCCGCGAGATCCCGACGTGCTGCACGTCGCTCGGCGCGACGCCGCCCATCTCCAGGCACGCGCGAATCGCCTCGCGCGGAAAGCCGGCGACGTGCTTGATCCGGCGATACCGCTCTTCTTCGACCGCAGCCACGAGCACGCCGTCTCGCACGAGCACGGCCGAGACGTCGCCATGGTACGCGTTGATGCCGAGGATGTTCATCGTCGTGTCACGTCCGCGCCGCGTGCGGCGGCGGACGCCGTGATCTCGCTGACGTTGATGTCGACCAGGAGCCGGTACCAGAAGCCCTGCAATACGTGAAAGATGAAGCCCTCACGGCCGTCGAGAAATCCGAGCCGCAGGACGTAGCGATAGAAGACGTAGAGGCACGGCCGCACGAAGAGCGGCAATCGTGCCCACTGTTGTTTCAGCCATCGAACGCGCTGATCCGGATGGCCCCAGAGGGCGTCGATCCCGATCGGCACTGCAGCGGCGCGCGCCGCGATCTCCTGCCGCGCCTGCAGCACGGCATAGCGATTGTGCTTCGCCGTCCAGTCGAAGATCGCAGCTTCGTTCCGGTTGTCCTCGATCATGTCGCCAGCGAGCGTGGCCACGGTGCCCTCGACGAGAAAGTGATGATCGACGAGATCGGCGTCGTCGAGCGAGACGGCATCGCGCCGAAAGAGCTTCAGCAGATATTTCGGGTAATAGCCGCCGTACCGGATCCACCGGCCGCGGAAGATCTGCCGCCGGTTGACGAAGTAGCCACGCACGGCAGTGCGGCCCGGATCGGCCAGGGCGGCGACGATCGCGTCCCGCAGCTCCGGCGTCACGCGCTGGTCGGCGTCGAGCGCGAGCACCCAGTCCGTCTTCAGCGGCAGCGAGTCGAGCGCCCATCGCCACTGCTTCGCGTGCGTCTCGAACGGATGCGTGACGACGGTCGCGCCGCGCGTGCGTGCGATTGCGACGGTGTCATCCGTGCTGCCGGAGTCGACGACGAAGACCTCGGCGGTCCACGCGGTGAGGCGCTCGAGGCACGCGTCGATGTTGCGCGCCTCGTTGAACGTGAGGATGACGGCCGAGAGCGTGCTGCGCGCGTCCGTCACGCAGCCAGCCCTCCGTGGCCCGGACCTCGCACGTCCTCGTAGAGCGCGACGAGCGCGTCCACGCTGCGTTCCCACGTGAACCGGCGCGCGAGCGCCGACGCGGCCTGACCGCGCGAGAGCCGTGCCGGCCGATCGTGCAGGATGGCCTCGAGCACGCGAGGAAACGACGCCGGGTTGCGCTCGGCAATCCAGCCCGCACCCGCTGCTGCAATGTCCGGCGCCAGGTTGACACCCGGCGACACGAGGACCGGAACGCTTTCGGCCATGGCCTCGACGAGGGCGACGCCGAAGTTCTCCTGCTCGGACGGGCACGCGAACAGCGATGCGCGCTGAAGCAGCGCGGCCTTCTCGTCGCCCGACACCCATCCGGGAAAATCGATCCGTGCCGCGGCCGAGCCGTTCGCCGCCATGCGCTTCAGATCGCGCACGTAACCGGCGTCACCGTCGCCGGCGATCACCAGCCGCCACTCCGCCAGCGCACCAGCCACGGCGACGCGATGAAACGCCGCGATCAACAGCTCGAGGCCTTTCTTGCGCTCCAGGCGCGACAGCGTCAGCACGTACGGCGCGGTCGACGCCCCCGGTGACGACGAGCGCGGACGCTCGTCGCCGACGCCGAGCGGGACGACGACGCCGCGAGCGAGCCACGGCAACCGCGCCTCGGCCAACCGCTGCTCCTCCGCCGTCGTGTACTGCACGCGCGCCGCGCCGGTGAGCAATCGACGCGCGCCGAGCCAGAACAGGAGCTGCTTCTGCCACGCCTTTCTCGCCAGGCTCCAGGGATCGAGCGAGCCGTGCGGCCGCACGACGTACGGCACGTCCGCATGCCGGCACGCGCGGCCCGCGACGAGCGAGCTGTGCGAGAAGATGGCATGGATGTCGACGACGTCGAATTCGACGACGTGTCGATCGAGCCACGTCGCAAGATCCGGCGACCACTTGAACGCTT
This sequence comes from uncultured Solibacteraceae bacterium, assembly GCA_964573795.1. Lineage (GTDB taxonomy): Bacteria > Acidobacteriota > Vicinamibacteria > Vicinamibacterales > SCN-69-37 > CAZNMF01. Next base: position 23,306 of record CAZNMF010000110.1, on the reverse strand, counting down.
CACTCGACGTGCGCGTGAAGAAGATCGCCCGCGCGCCGCGATAGGCCGTCGGCTGCCCCAGCGCCACGTCGAGCCGCCCGGGGCCGTCCGCGTCCGTCGTTGCCAGCAGCACGTCGTGTCCGCGCGCCGCCAGACGGGCACACGTGTCGAGCGCGACCGTGCTCGGTCCGCCGTACCGCTCCGCCACCGCCGGAATGACGTGCAGAATCCGCATCGTCACAAGCCCTGCGGTCGAACGCCGAGCGACACGCCCTGCCCTGCCGGCGCCGACGACGCGAGCGCGGACGTCAGCCGCGACTGGAACGCGTCGAACGTGAACTGCGCGAGAAAGCGGCGGCGGCCCGCGTCGCCCATGGCCGCGCGTTCCGGCTCGTCAGACAACAGGTGGACGATGCGATCGGCGAGGGCGTTCGTGTCCGACTGATCGACGAGCCATCCCGTCCGGCCGTCGACGATGACTTCGGACGCGGCGTCGTGGATGGAGCCGATGCACGGCAGACCGGCGGCCATCGCTTCGAGGTACACGAGCCCGAATCCTTCGCGCCGGCTCGGCATCGCGAAGACGGCCGCCTCGCGATACAGCCGCCAGCGCTCCTCGTCGGAGACGAAGCCGGTGAATTCCACGGCGTCGCCGACGCCGATCTTGCGCGCCGCCGATCGCAGCCGCTCGACGTCGTCGCCTTCGCCGACACAAATCAGCTTCGCTGCGGGCACGCGCTGGCGCACGCGCGGCCATGCGGCCAGGAGCTGATCGTGCCCCTTGTATCGCTCGCTGGCGATCATGCGGCCGACGATCAGCACGTGCGGCCGCGGCGGCTGCGCGCGCGCGACCTCCGTGGACGCGCGCGACGTCCAGTCCGGTCCGAGCGCCAACGGGCACGCGATAACGTCGCCAACGCCCGGATTCGCTTCGAGGACGCGCCGCGCGGTGTACGTCGAATTCGCCAGACGCAGAAACGCGCGATCGAGCACGCGGCGGCGCGCCGGCGGCTGCGTCTGCCACGCTTCGACGTCGTGCAGGAACACGGCGTACGGGCGCCGGCAGATCGCGGGCACGAAGCGCTGGGCGGTCGCGAGGCTCAGATGCGTGAACAGCAGCCACTCGCACGCGCCCGTGGCTTGCGCCGCGAGAACGCGCGCGCCGAATCGCAGCCGGTCGAGCGTCGAGCTGTCGAATCGGCCGTCGCCCGCATCGAGAGCCAGGCTGAGCTGCACCGGCGGCTGCCCATCGGCCGTCGTCAGCGCGCCGGCCACCAGCCGCGAGACCGCGGCAATGCCGCCGCCGCGCGGATCGAACGTCACCGCGGCGACGCCGGGCCGGCCGTTGCGCGTGTCGGTGATCATCGCAGCATGTCGGCGACGGCCGCCGGCGCGTCGGCAGGCGCGCGAAAGCGTTTCGTCACGCTCGTAAAGGCGAGCGCGATCACGAGGGCCGCGGCCGCGCTCGACGTCATCTCCACGAACGAGCCGCCGACGAGCAACAGACTCAGCCCGGGCAGGTACCAGATCGCGAATCGCCCCGCATCGCCACGATCGAGCCACGCGCGCGCCGATCGATCGACGTACACGACGACGGCGCCGATCAGCATGAAGCCGACGATGACGCCGGGCATGGCGAAGTTGACGTAGCACTCCATGACGTGGCCGATGCCGACGCTCGTGTCCTGATCGAACGTGAGGCCCGTGTAGGTGGAGACGAGATCGCCGCTGCCGGCGCGCATCGGCTTGTCGGGCCAGATGGCGCGCGGAATCAGCGCCAGCGTGGCGTCCCGGATCGTGCCGCCATAGGCGAGCGGCACCGCTCCCGACTGGATGCTGTCGGCGGCCATGCCGACGAAGGCGTCCTGGTTCAGCCGTTCGTCGACACGGTGCAAGTGATCGATGTTGTGCGGATCGAACCACTCGAAGTCGGCAACGGTGGCCGCGAGCTGATCGACGCGGCTGCCGAGCGCCTGTCCTCCCCACACGACCTGACGAATGTCGCGGCGATCGCGCATGTACGTGACGTAGATCGACAGGCCGCCGTACGCGACCAGCACCCCCACGACGACGACCTGCCACCGCGGCCGGTAGAAGCTCGCGACGAAGGCAGCGACGATGACCATCGCCGCGAAGCCGAAGCCGAGGAATCCCTGTCCGACGACCGTGATGAACGGCGCCGCGAGCGTCGCGGCGAGCCAGAGCCACGTCCAGACCGGCCGGCCGCGCCGCCAGGCGTTCCAGGCCTTGAGCGCGACGCCGAGCACCATCAACGACGAGGTCGTCGAGGCCAGCGCCTCGGCCGTCGGCAAAGCCGCGACGATGGGCGAGATCACGACGTAGAACACGGCGCCCACGACGAGCGCGGCGTTGGCGATGCGCGGATCGGTCGCTTTGGGCTCGACGTGCGACGGGGCCGCGCCGAATCGGCGAAAGCCCGCCTTGCCGATCTCGCCACCGAGCCCGAACGCCAGCATCGCGATCACGGCCACGCGCAAGCCGTTGACGGTCATGTCGAAGTCCGGTGCGAGGTACCACGGGAGGCCGTACATGCACGCGGCCAGCCAGTAGATGGCGCCAAAGCTGAGGACGTACGTCGGCACGAGCCCGGCGCCCTGCCCGTCGTACCAGTGGCGGACGAGCACGTAGGCCGCGGTGAGCAGCCACACCGACAGCCAGAGAACGAGATTGGACTCAGGCATCGTGCTGCTGCTCCGTCGTTGTCAACATGGTGGCCAGCCGATCCGCGTACGTGTGGCGACCCGTGACCACGATCTCGTGCGCGCGCGCCACGAGTCGATCGCGCATCCCGGCATCGGCGAGCAATGCCGCGACCTGTTCGACCGCCTCGTCAGGACGCTCGAAATAGCGTACGGCAAGGCCGTCGGCGCCGAACAGCTCGGTGTGGTCCGGCGTGCGTTCGGCCAGGAGACACCCGTTCATCGCCGGCACCTCGAAGGTGCGCATCGCGTGCCCGTCCCGGTTGGCGCGTCGAACGAGGCCGAGACACACCTTCGCCGTGGCCGTCGCCCGGCGAAGCCCGGCTTCATCCAGCATGCCGCGCGCGTGCCGGCGCGTGGCCGCGAATCGCGTCCAATATCCGCCGTACAACGCGACCGAGAACCCGGCGTCGATGAGCGGCGCGACGACGCGCACCCGGTCGGCGTCGGCGCCGCCGGCCAGCATGACATCGGCCGCGAACCGGGCGCGCTCGGCGTCGGTCGCCGGCGGCTCCGGACGATGCGCGCGCGGGTTGTACCCGAATGGCAGATAGGCGACGCGCGCGACACCGGCGCGGCGCAAATCATCGAGGTTCGCGCGTCGCGGCGAGAACACGACGTCGTACATCGGCAGCGCGCGCAGGAACCAGGGCGCGGCATGCGCGGGATTCCACGGATCGTCCGTCGAGAAATTCAACCGCCGAATACGGAGGCGTCCGATCTCTGCGAGCGCGGCCGCAGCCACGGGCGCGAGTCCGGTCGTGAGCACGACGTCCGGACGCCACGCGCGGGCCGTCTCGAGCACCGTCGCGCTGAATGCGCGCAAGCGCGCGGGCCGTCGGCCGCCGAGCCACCAGCTCGCCTTGCGCACGAGCGCCGGGCCGCCGTAGGCGTCCGGCGTGGCGCACAGGCGCAGATCCACGCCGAGGCTGTTCGCGGCGTCGATCAGGTGCGCGCCGAGCTGCGTGGGCGACGGATCGGCGACGAGCAGGACGCGCGGCCACGTCATGCCGCGATCTGACCGTCGGCCACGGCGTGGTACGCCTCGGCGATTCCCTGCGCCGCGCGCGCGACCGAATAGCCGGCGGCGCGCTGCCGGCACCGCTCACGGACGTCGGGACGCCCGGCGAGCTCCATCGCCGCGCCGATCGCCCAGCCGAGCGCCGCGCTCGAGTCCGCCTCGCACACCACGCCAGTCGACGCGTCGATCAAGTCCGGCGCGCAGCCGACGCGATCGGAGACCACGCACGGCACGCCGTGGTGCAACGCCTCGTTGACGACAAGGCCCCACGTCTCGCCGGATCGGCTCGGCAGCACGAGCATGTCGGCGGCGTGGTAGAACCGGCTCAAGGCGTCCTGCGACTGCACGTCGAGAAGACGAATCGCCGTGCCCGTGTCGCGCGCCTGCTGGGCCAACGCTTCGCGCAACGCGCCATCGCCCAGGACCGCCAGCACGATCCTCGCGCGGAGCTCGGCGGGCAGCGCCTGGATGGCCTGCGGCAGCAGATCGACGCCTTTGCGCCAGCTCAGCTTGCCCACATACAGCACGACGACGCTGTCAGCGCCCGCGCCGAGTGCGGCGCGCGCTTCTCCACGGCACGCCTCGCGCGCGTCGTCATCCATCCGGAAGGGCGTCGTGTCGACGCAGTACGGCGCAAAGACGAGGCGCGCGTCGTCGACGCCGAAGTCGCGATAGTGGCGTCGTGAGCGCTCGCCGATGTAGAGCAGACGCGCGCACGTGCGATACGCGTGGCGCAGGCCGATGCGCCGGACGGCGGCCGTCACGCCGCTGGCCGTCTGCGCGCGATCGGTGGTTTCCCCGCGGAACAGCAACGGCTTGCCGAGGCGCCATGCCGCGTACCAGGCCTGGCGATGAAACGCGGGACTGTAGCCGACGAGCAACGTCGCCGCCGGGGCAATCTGCCGCAGCAGGCGGCCAACGCCGTGCGCCGAGAGCGCGGCGAGGTCCGGCTCGGCGCCGTCCGTCGCGCGCGACAGAAAGTGTTGCGCGTAGCCCGACAGCAGGTCCGTGCCCCACGTCACCGCGGCGCCGAATTCCGCGTCACGATAGCGGCGGACGCTGAAGTCGGATCCGTAGATCGCCGTCACCGGCACGCCGAACTGCTGCTGAAGGACTCGATAGACGGGTGCGTGATATTGCACCGGATGGGTTTCGACGACCGCGAGCATGATCCCTACGTCACATCGCGACCGCGTCCGTCGAGCTCACGACCGAAGCGGCGGCCAGATCGCCGGTCGGCGCCGGCACGCGCAGCCGCACCGGCACGTTGAGCCAACCCGCCCAGGCGTCCTGCACGTGTCCGTACGGCGTGCCGCCGAGGCGAAGCTCCGGCACGGCCGTCCATTGTTCGATCAGACGTCCGCCGGTCGCAGCGTTGCCATCGTCGTACAGCGCCAGCGTCCAGCGGTAGGCGCCGGGGCGCAACGGCAATTGGGGAATGGCGACGTCGACATACGGCGTCGCCGGATCCAGCGCGAGCGCGTCGAATCCCCATCCGGCGACGACCTCGTCGCCGGGATCCAGCAGCGCGAGACGCAGATGGCCGTTGCGGATCGGGGCGCGCAGCCCGAGACGCACGCGTACGCTGAATGGCCGCGCGCCGTCGGCCAAGTACGTCGTGCCGTCGCCCAAGGCCCATCCCGCGAAGGTCCCACCGCTCGACTGCGGTTCGGCCGACGCCGACGCGGATTCGTACGCGTGAAGGACGTCCTCGGCCGGCCCGATCTGGCGCACGCGCCCGCGATCGAGCCAGAGGACCGTGCGGCAGAGCCGCCGGATCTGCCCCATCTGGTGCGAGACCAGGACCACCGTGCGGCCCGCGCGGCTCACCTCCTGCATCTTGCCGAGACACTTGCGCTGGAACTCCGCGTCACCGACGGCGAGCACTTCGTCGACGAGCAGGATGTGCGCCTCGAGATGCGCCGCGACGGCGAACGCGAGCCGCATCTGCATGCCGCTCGAATAGTGCTTGACCGGCGTGTCGAGAAATCGCTCGACGCCGGCAAACGCGACGATGTCGTCGAAGCGACGCACGATCTCGCGCCGCTTCATCCCGAGGATCGATCCGTTGATGAAGACGTTCTCGCGGCCCGTGAGCTCGGGATGGAACCCGGATCCGACCTCGAGCAGCGCCCCGATGCGGCCGCGGACGATGGCTTCGCCGTGCGTCGGCTCGGTAATCCGGGCCAGGATCTTCAGCAGCGTGCTCTTGCCGGAGCCATTGCGTCCGACGATGCCGACGACGTCGCCTTCCGGGACCGTGAACGACACGTCGTCGAGGGCGGTCACCATGTCGCGCGGCGTCCGCGTCGCGACGTGGCCGCCACGCAGCGTGCGCTTGAGCGTCTCGACGCCCGCGACGAGACTGTCGCGCAGCACGCCGTTCGGCCGATGCCCGCCCAGGGCGTACGCCTTGCCGAGCCGGTCGGCGACGATGATCGCGTGGCGCGCAGGCCCGGAGTCAGACGACATCGGCAAACGTCCGTTCCGTGCGCAGGAAATAGTACGCGCCGCACACGAGTAGTGCGGCCACGACGCTCACGGACACGCCGAGCGGCAGCCACCCGGGCCACTCTCCGCCGCCAATCGCCCAGCGGAAGCCGTCGACGACGCCGACCATTGGATTCAGCGCGTACACGGCGCGCCATCGCTCCGCTACGAACGTCGATGTCGGATACACCACCGGCGTGGCGAACAGCCACAACTGCGTCAGCAGCGGCAGCGTGTAGCGCACGTCGCGGTAGCGCACGTTCAGCGCCGACAGCCACAAGCTGGCGGCCACGGCGGTCATCACGGCGAGCAGCGTCCACAACGGCACGGTGACGATGGCGGCGCCCGGCCAGACGCCGTACCACGCGGCGAGCGCGAACAGCAGCACGAGCGACACGGCGAAATCGACGACGCCCACGGCCACCGAGGCCAGCGGCAGCAACAGACGCGGGAAGTAGACCTTCGTCAGCATCTGCTGGTTGGCGACGACGCTGTTGCTCGCCTCCGTGAGCGAGTACGCAAACATCTGCCACGGCAGCAGCCCGGCCAGCGCGAAGACGGGGTACGGCACGTCGCCGGTCTGCACGCCGGCGAGCTTGCCGAAGAACACGCTGAAGACCGCCATCGCTGCCAGCGGCTGCGCGACGGCCCAGACGACGCCGAGCGCGGTCTGTTTGTAGCGGACGCGGATCTGGCGCCAGGCCAGCATGCCGAGCAGCTCTCGAAACTCCCACAGCTCGGCAAGACGCAACGGCGCCCAGCCGCGCGTCGGCGCGATCCGGTAGGTCGGACGATCGTCGAAGGGGCTAACCCGCGAGACGGCCACGGCTGAACCTGCTGCCGGCTGGAGACGAGCGCAGGACGCCGCGCCCGCCGCACCTGGCGATCGTCCTCACGCTCGATTGGCCGAGCGTTGATAGTACTTGCCGTACTCTTTGCGGTAGTACGGCGAGTAGTAGTACGAGTGGCGCTGCACGTTGACGCGGTTCAACACCGCGCCGATGAACTTCGCGTTCGCGCTGCGCAACTGCTCCACGGCCGCCATCGCATTCTGCCGCGGCGTCATCTCCGAGCCGACAACGAAGAGCACGCCGCCGGCGGTATTGGCGACCACGGCCGCGTCGGTCACGGGCATCACCGGCGGCGCGTCGATGATCACCCAGTCGAAGCGGCGCTTGAGCTCGGCGACCAGCTCGAGATATTTCGGCGAGCACAGCAGCTCCACGGGATTGGGCGGCACGTGGCCGGCTCCGAGGAACGTCAGGTTCTGCACCGACGTCGGGCGCACGGCATCGGCGAGCGAGGCCTCGCCCACCAGCACGTTCGACAGGCCCGGCTCCTGAGAGCGTCCCAGCGCCTCGTGCATGCGCGGCCGCCGCATGTCGGCGTCGACGACGACGGTCCGCTGCCCCGCCTGCGCGAGCGTGATCGCGAGACTGCTCGAGACGAGCGTCTTCCCTTCGTGCGGCCCCGTGCTCGTCACCACGACGGCGCGGGCGCCTTCGTCGGCCGTCGAGAAGAGCACGGCCGTGCGCACCGCGCGGATCGCTTCGGAGAACGCGGGCGGCGAGTCCGGATGCAGCAGCGGCGCCTCGCCGTTGTGATCGGGCCCGGCGAACGTCGGGATCATGCCGAGGAACGGCAGCTGCAGGTACGTCTTGATCTCCTCCGGCACCTTGATGCGGCTGTCGAAGTACTCGACGCCGAAGGCCAGCGCGCACGCGAGCAGCAGTCCGCCGAATGCCGCCACGATGAGGTCACGGCCCGTCTGCGGCAGCACCGGCACACGCGGCACTTCCGCGCGATCGAGCACCTGGATGCTGGTGCCGCGATACTCGCCCGCCGCGCCGGTCTCCTTCGCGCGGGCGACCAGGTTCTCGTACAACTGCCGATTGCTCGTGGCCTCGCGATCGAGTTGCGCGTACTCGAGCATCTTGCGATCCAGCCCCATCGACTCGCGCTGCTGCGCGTCGAGGCTCTGCTGCAGGCTGTCTTCCTTCTGCTTGGCCGCGTCGTATTCCGCCTGCACCGCGCCGGCGACCTTCTTGATTTCGGCCGTCAGGTCCTGTTTCGCCGTGTCGATCTGCTTGGCGAGATCGCGCATCGCGGGATACGCCGGGCCGTACTGGGTGCTCAACCGCGCGCGCTCGCCTTCCCGCTGCGCGATGTCGGCCTTGAGCTTCTGCACGACCGTGCTCGCCATGACGGCCGGGAACGAGTCGAGCGGCTCGCCGCGCTGCTGGAGATCGGTCAGCGTCTTGTAGTTCGCCTCCTTCTCCATGCGCTCGATGCGCGCCTGCACGAGCTGCTGGTTGAGCGCGTTGAGCTTCTGGACGACGATGTTCTGCTTGTCGTCGACCGAGATCGCGTTGTGCTGCTCCTTGTACTCCTGCAGGCGCCGCTCGCTCTCCTCGACGAGCTTGCGCTGTTCCTCCATCTGCGTCGTCAGCCAGGAGTTGGTCTGCGACGTCGCCGCCTCGCGGAACTCGACGCTCTGCTTGATGTACTGGTCCGCCAGCGCGTTCACCGCGACCGCCGCGTACTCCGCGTCGGGCGACTGGAACTTCACGTCGACGAGACGCGAGTTGCGAATCGGCGTGACGGTGATCCCGGCCAGGATGCGGTCGGTCTCGGCGGACGCCCGCGCCGATGCCGAGTCAACGTCCATCGACGACGGCGCGGCGCCCGGGGCCGGCGTCTTCGCGAAGAGCGCCGTCAGCGACGACACGCCGCGCTCGACGAGCGCCGCGGGGCTGAATGACCAGCCGCTGGCCGGCGGCACGCGCTCGACCCGGGTCTGGAGCGCCCTGGCCGTGCGCGCGGCCAGCGCCCGGCTCTGCAGAATGCGGTACTGCGTCGGGTAGAAGTCGTCCTGATACCAGGAGTCGCGGTCCTCGAGCACCGTGTTCAGCGATGTCGCCCGCCGCGCCTCCTTCTCGATCATCAGCTGCGTCCGTGCTTCGTACTCCGGCACGGTCCGCAGCGAGCCGATCGCGCCGGACAGGAACACGAGCAGGAAGCCCGGAATCGCGATCCACCGGCGCTTGTAGAGCACGCGCAGGTAGTCGGTCGGATGCCAGGACGCCTTGGTGGAGGGGCCCGAAGACGCAGGATGATGAGCCATGAATCGTGATGCCTCTACATGAACCGCTTCGGCACGGTGATGGTATCGCCAGGTTGAATAATCGTCTTGTCGAGGTCGACCTTGTCGAGCCGCTTGCCGTTGCGGAGCACGCGCACGCGGTTGACGGCGCCGAGGTCGGTCACGCCGCCGGCCAATGACAGCGCCTGCCGCAGCGTCGTCCCGGCCTCGATCGTGTAGCCTCCGGGCCGGCTGACCTGCCCGTCGATGTACACCTGCCGCGCCTTGCTCACGACGATGCGATCGCCGTCCTCGACGAGCGTGGCGCCGTCGAACTCGCCGCTCTCGATCTGTTTTCGGCTCAACGTAATGACATCGTCATCCTCGTCGCCGGCCGCCTGGCCGGCCGCCGCGGTGCCGAGGTCCTTCGGCGCGCGAATGAGCAGGACTTCGTCGCCGGCGTCCTGCGAGGCGCCGCCGGCCTTGACGAGCGCGCTGAAGACGCTCAGCTCGCCGGAGAACGGGAACTCGCCCTTGTTGTTGACGGCGCCGGACACCGTGACCTTCTTGTTCGCCGTCTGCATCAGCTCGACCGACACCTGCGGCGAGCCGACGAGCACCTGGGCGGTCACGAGACGCTTCGCCAGCTCGGTCCCCAGCTCGCGGGCCGTGAGGCCGACCGCCTTGACCCGGCCGATGTACGGATAGTCGATGGCGCCGTCGGCGTCGACCGGAAACGGGCCCGTCGGGATCTCGGTGCCGACGACCGTCACTTTGACTTGATCGCGGACTGCGATCGTGGGTGCCTGCTGCGCCGCGATCACGCCGATGCTCAGCGCCATCAGGCCGACCGCCAACGCGATTCGACGTCTACAAGCCATACGTCACCGATCCTCCAATGCGCATGCCGTGGTAGCCATACCCGGCTTCGTTCGACCGCCGTTCCGCGCGATCGATGTCGATGCCGACGCGCACGTCCGTCCCCAGATGCCGTCCGACGCCAAAACCATAGACGCTGACGCTGTCCTGGCGGGCGGGATCGGCCGCGACCACGGCGCTGGCTTCGGCGCGATAGTCCAGCCGCGTGCGTGACGCGCGGCCGACCACGTCCCAACCGGAGCCGATGGCCTGCATGATCGTCGCGCCGACGCCGGTGGCGACGAAGTAGGGCCTGTCGATGTTGTACGAGAAGTCGACGTCGCGATTGACGCTCACCGACAGGCGCGTGAGATCGCGCAGCAGATAGCTGAGATCGACGTCGGCCACGACGCCCTCGAACGCCGGGATGTCCGTGGTCCGCGGCGAGAAGCGCCGGACGCCGACGTACGCGCTGCCCGAGATCAGGGCCAGCGGCTTCATCTCGATCCCGGGCATCACGAAGAAGCTGGTGGCGTTGCGCGAGGGCGAGTGCAGGAACTGGACGTCCTCGTACCCGCCGCGAGCAACGAGGGCGGTGAGCGGCGTCGCCTGGTATCGCGCCGTCATGGTGGTCTCGATTTCCCGCCGGCTGAGGATGTCGTCCAGGTTGACGCTCTGGAAGATCAAGTCGTCGAAGACGATACGCCGCCGCTCCTGCGCCAGATCAATCGACAGCTTCGCGCCGACCTTTGCCATGACGCCCGCCCCGGCCACGAGCGTCTGGCGCGGGACGCGGGCGTCGAGCTCGATGTTCGGCCGCTCGCGGCTCTGCTCGAAGCGGGCGGCGACGTGCGGCACGATGTACCCGAGCGAGAAATCCGCCGCAGCGGCCTGCGAGGCGTCGAACGCGCGCTGCGACGATGCCTCCCGGAAATAGTGCCAATCGAGCGACGACCGGCCCGTCACCATGGCGCGGCCCGCGTGCAGCCATTCGTCGAGGGCCGGGCCCACCGCGAACGTGACGTCGCGCATGGGATCGGTCGACGTGTTGAAGACGTTCGTGTCGACGCCCACGTCACGGATGTTGAGACGCGGATCCAGCGCGAGCCCGCCGAGCTGAATGCGCGCGCGCGGCGCGGCCTCGGGGGACGGCGTCTGCGCGTGTGAGAGCGGCGCGGCGGCGCACACGGCCGCGAGCGCGATCAACACGGAACGCCAGGGTTGGAGGTGTTTCACCACGACATCGGAACACACGCCGCAGGACGGCCGAGCCTGGCCGTCCGCGTGCGGGATCCTCGAGAAGAGCCCGGACAGCGCGCCGAGGCGGCGCGCCGCGTCTTGCGCACGATCGCGGCTAGCGGCTGACGCTCTCCGTCGCCACGGCCACGGCGGCGACCGTGCCGGCGCCGGCGGCCAGCAACCACAGCGCGGCCGGGGCGGCGCCGCAATCGATGTTCACGTTCGAGCGGTTCGCCGCACGCGAGAACAGCGGAAATGGCCCCTCGGTGCAGACGACCTTCTTGTCCTTCACTTGCAGCAGCTCGACGAGAAATCGCTTCTGCAGCTCGAGGTTCGAGAACGCGAACTGGCCATTGGCGTCGAGCGCAATGGTGCTCACCAACTGGCCGGACTCGGCGTCGCGGAGCTGCACGGCGTAATCCGTGTACGGCTTCTTCGCCTCGTCGGTGGCTTTCCCGCTGATGCTGCCCGTCGCGGGCGGCTGCTGCGCGGACACAGGAAACGCGCCTGCGGTCAGCATGCCCACAAGCGCAGCGGCAACGGCTCGTCGAATCACCATGTTCCCTGGAGCTGCCTTTCTCGATCGGCCTCAGATCCGCGAAAACATCCCGATTGCGGCCCTGAGCGGTCGATCGATGTTGGGCCAAGCTCCGGGATCTGTCAAGCGCGCCCGCGGTTCCCGTATCCAACGCCGCGTCGAACTGTGCACTTCTCGATACAGTCATCAGCCCCGCCGCGGCGACAGCAGCGATTTGTCCACCTTGAGTTGGCGGACTTTGCGGTAGAGATTCGTCCGCTGGATGCCGAGCGCCTTGGCGGCCTCGCCGACGCGGCCGTGATGCCGCACGAGCGCGGCCGAGATGCACTCGCGCTCGAACCGCCGGCGCGCGTCCCGCAGCGTTCCGCCGGCGTCGACGCGCGGCGCGGGCTGGCCGTCGAAACGCGCGTGCGCGAGCACGTCCTCGAGCCGCACGATCGGACCACGCACGTCGTGGGCGAGACGTTCGGCGAGATCGGCGAGATCGAGCGTGTTCCGCGGCCACGGCAACGCGCCCAACAGCGTCAGTGCCGAGCGGCTCAGCGCCTTGGGCGCCATGCCCTGACGGAAGCACGCCTCGCGCAGGTAATGCACCGCCAGCCGAGGCACATCGTCGTGACGATTGCGAAGGGGCGGCACGTCGATGCGCGTGACGAGGCGATCGACGAGATCGGCGCGCACGCGGCCATCGGCCAGCGCCGCCTCCGGCGCCTCGTCGAACGACGCGACGAGCCGGAGCACGAGCGGCGTCGTGCGGCCGCTGTCGTCGGTGACTTCGCGATCGCGCACCATCCGCGCGAGCCGGGCCTGCAGGCGCGACGGCATGTCGACCAGTCCTTGAAGGAAGAGCGTCCCGCCGCGTCCGGCCTGGAGCACGGCCGCGCCGGGTCCGACGACATCGCTCGAGGCCGCCGGGCTCTGCGGCCGCCCCGCCCCAGCGCCGAACAGTTGCCGCTCCAACTCTTCCGGCGATCGACCCGCGCAGTCGACCAGGACGAAGGTCTCGGGCTCGCCGCCGCCGAGCGCATGGACGGCCCGCGCGACGATCCCTCGCCCGCTGCCGCGCTCGCCACAGATCGCGACGCCATCGCGAACGGCCGCCGCAGCTCGTGCCGCTTCCAGCACCGGACGCATCGTCGTCGATCCCAGAAACCACGCGAAGCCATAGCCGGCCTGCCCGGTGCCCGATTGCGCGACGACCTGGTGGTCGCGCAGCTCTTCGAGCAGCGCCGCGAGATCGGATGACGCCAGCGGCCACGGAAGGATGTCGACGACGCCCGCCTGGACGACGCCGGCGATCGTCATGGCGTTGGCGGGATCCGCGACGCCGACGAGCGGCAGCGTCGGGTGGCGGGCGCGGAGCAGCCGGACGGCCGTCAGCGCGGCCCGCTCGCTCGCCAGATCGATCAGACAGCACAGCACCGAACGGCCGGCGAGCACGCGTAGCGCCTCGGCGACGTCGGACACGACGATCGCGGCGACGTCGACGCGCGACAGACGATCGGCCAGGCCGGGACGTGGATGTCCAGGCGCCTGCAGATACAGGAACCCGCTCGTCTCACGTTCGGGCGGCGCCGCCGCCGACTTCCGCGTCGAGAGTACCGTCATCGTGAGGTGCCGGGACCCGCCGGCCGGTCCGCGCCGTTCGCGGGCGCCGGGCTGAAGACGCCGTCTCCGTCCGGATCGACTTCGACGGACGTCACCGCGCCCGTCGCGTCATAGGTGAGCCGCCGTGTTGGTTTGCCCTTCCCCGCCAGATCGAGATCGACGCGCGACAGATGGCCGTACTCGTACGACTCCCACTTGTCGATGCGGCCGTCATCGTCGGTGTCTTCTTCGACCGAGCGCAGCGCGCCCTGGTCGTAGATCTCGTGACGCGTCACGGTCGTGCCATCCGCGCCGTTCGCTTCATCGGCGCGCTCGATCGTCGTGGGACGGCCATCCGGCAGCGGCTTGCTGTAGTACTCCCAGCGATCCGGCCGGCCATCGCCGTCGCGATCGATCTCGATGCGAACGATGCGCGTGCCTTCCATGAACGCCCGCGTGTCGGGCTTGCCGTCGCCGTTGCGATCGGACACGAGCTGCTCGAGCACGCCCGTGTCTTTGTTGTAGACGGGCGTCGGCGCGCCCGCCGGCTTTTCCGGCGCTTGGGGGCGGCATCCGGCGGCGAGCGCCATCGCGAGCAAGCCCATGAACAACGTCGCGCGATCAGCAGTCATGTCGATACAGCTTCGCCCTCTCGGTCACAGACGCGCATTCGCATGCGCCGCGCACGCATCTCTCGATCTCGCTCTTGGAGGGCCGAACCTCAGGTTCGGCCGCCGCGCGTGGACTTGACCACCTCCGTCAAGAGCTCCGGTGGGCTGCCGAAGCCTTGCGCGAAAGCGGAAGGTCCGCCCCTCCATCAAAGGCAGGCCACTGTCGTAGCCGGTGGCTGCGGCCCACCTGGCCCCGCAAGGCTGAAGCCCTGCGGCTACGATTTACGGGCCCGCAGAACCCAGAACGCAGAACCCCAGAACCCGGAACCTGCCTCAGTACCGCCTCACGTCCGCCGCGTCCACGTCGACGGTCACGCCCTGTCCGATGAGCCCGACGGACAGGATGAGCCGCGCCTGGCCGCTCTTCCTGACGAGCCGCCCGACGACACCGCGCAGCGGCCCGCGCACGACTTCCACGGGATCGCCCTCGTCGATCAGCGGCGATGGGTCGAAGCGCAGGTCGCTCGCGACGAGCGTCCTGATGCTCTCGATTTCCCGATCGGCGATCGGCGCCGGCCGGCCGTCGAAGCCGACGATCGATACGACGCCCAGGCACGACAGAATCCGCAGCGAGTCGGCCGGATCGATCCGCGCGAAGCAGTAGCCGGGAAACAACGGCCACTCGATGCGCTTTCGTCGATCCTTCCAATGGCTCCAGCGGGGTAGCGTGGGCAGGAACGCGGGTAGCCCCTTCCCGATGAGCTGTCGGAAAACCGTGCTCTCGTGCCTCGAACGAGTCCAAACGGCGAACCACGACGTCGATTCGAGACATCCGCCGGTCGCGATCCAGTCCTCAGCGGCGCTCGAATCCATCAGTCTCTTCTTCCAGCGCGACTTCGTTCTTCCCGACCAGGGGCTTTTCGACGTGAAAGCCCGCTCTCGCGCGCACCGTGATAGAGCAACGGCCGTACCCGCCACGCGCAAAGACGACGCGTCAGAGGCGCGTGACGAGCCGCGTCGCTAACTGACTCAAATGTCGCGAGTTCGATACAACCGCTCGATTTTCCGACACGTCGCCCTCAGGACGCGGCGGCGTCAGCGCACGACCGGATTGTCAGCGCATGACGATTATGTAATGACTGGCGGCTTTGGGTCCTTCGGCGGCGGGGGTTGTCGTCGCGCGTACACCAACGACGCGACGAAAATTACGACGATGAGGGTCAGCGAGAACGTTTTGGGGATCTCCCAGTCGACCAGGTGGATGTCGTGGAGATACTCGGCGCAGAGCTTCACCGCCACCCAGCCGATGATGACGAACGCGCCATCGACCAGCGCGGGATAGCGACGGATCAATTCGAGCAATTGCCCTACGACGAGCCGCATGGCGAGGATGCCCAGGATCCCGCCCGCCAGAACCACCGCCAGCTTTCGCGACATCGCGACGGCGACGAGAATCGAATCGATCGAGAACGCCAGGTTGACGAGCTCGACTTTGACCACCGTGGCCCAGAAGACCGACAGGCCGAAGGCCGCCTTGGCCTTCGGCGGCTCGTGACGGGACTCGCCGTCCCGCGATCGGCCGAAGTGCGCCCACGTCAGGTAGCCGAGGTACAGCCCGCCGAGCAGCTTGATCCACGTCACCGAGATCAGGTACGTCGCGAGCAGCGTGGCCGCGATGCGGAACACGAAGCCGCCGACCAGTCCGTAGCGCAGCGCGCGCTGGTGCGCCTCGCGCGGCAGACCCAGCACCATGATGGCCATCACCAGCGCGTTGTCGGCGCTGAGCAGGCCTTCGAGGACGACGAGCAGGCCGATGGTGACGAAGTCGGCGGCGTGAAGATCGAAGAGCACTGGCGGGTGCCTCAGTATTCGCCGAAACCGGCGGACGTGTCACGCCGCCACGGGGGCGACGGAACCGAACATTGACACGACTCGTATCAAGCCATACACTCGTGCTGTGGCATGACCCGGACATGAGCAAGTCCCGCGAGATGTACCTCATCAGCATGGCCGCCGAGCTGCTGGACATGCACCCGCAGACGCTGCGCAAGTACGAGCGCCTCGGCTTCGTGCGGCCGTCGCGCTCGCTCGGCAGCATGCGGGTCTACACGCAGGACGAGCTCGATCGGCTGCGTCTGATCAAGGCGCTGGTCGACGGAGCCGGCGTCAATCTCGCCGGCGTGCAGCGGCTGCTCTCCGTCGCCGACATCGCCCGCCGCCTGCGGCCGCTGCTCGACGACGTGCAGCGCGCCTCGTCGCGCGGCGACGCGCACCGGCGTCTGGCCGCGGAGGTCGACGCGCTGTTCGAGCTGCTGGGCCTCGAGCCGGAACGGAAGCGGTAAATCGCAGCTATGGAGTTCAAGGACTACTACACGACGCTGGGCGTGCCCAAGACGGCCTCCGACGCCGAGATCAAGCGCGCGTACCGCAAGCTGGCCCGCGAGTTCCATCCGGATCTGAATCCGGGTGACAAGAAGGCCGAATCGCGGTTCAAGGAGATCAACGAGGCCAACGAGGTTCTCGGCGATCCCGAGAAGCGCCGCAAGTACGACGAGCTCGGCGCGAACTGGCGCGAGTACGAGCGCGCGCAGGCGGCCGGTCAGGGCGCCGGCGTCCCGCCGGGATGGGCGGGCCCGTTCGGCCAGGGCGGCGGCGGGGCGCAGTACCGGACGATGACGCCCGAGGAGATGGAAGAGGCGTTCGGCGCCGATCATCCGTTCTCGGACTTCTTCCAGACGTTCTTCGGCGGCGGATTCAGCGCGGGCGGCGAGACGCGGCGCGGATCGCGCGGCGGCACGCGCACCGCGCGCGGGCACGACCTCGAGCATCCGATCGAGCTGACGCTCGAGGAGGCGTTCAGCGGCACGACGCGGCGGCTGAGCTCGACGCGCGACGGGCAGGAGCGTACGGTCGAGGTGCGCATTCCCGCGGGCGTCAAGGACGGCGCCCGCGTGCGCGCCGCCGGCGAAGGCGCGCCCGGCGGCCGTGGCGGCAAGGCAGGCGATCTGTATCTGACGGTCCATCTGCTGCCGCACAAGACGTTCGAACGGCGCGGACAGGATCTCCATCTGCAGGTCGACGTGCCGGTGACCACGGCGGTGCTCGGCGGCGACGTGAGCGTACCGACGCTCAGCGGCTCGACGCTGCGCCTGAAGATTCCCGAGCTCACCGCGAACGGGCGCACGTTCCGCCTGCGCGGCCACGGCATGCCGGCCGTCGGCCGGCCGAACGAGCGCGGCGATCTCTATGCGAGCGTGGCCGTGCAGGTGCCGTCGACGCTGAGCGAGGACGAGCGCGCGCACTACGAAGCGTTGAAGGCGATCGAGGAGCGCCGCGGGTAACCGCGCGATGGAATGGCGATGAACTTGAACAAATACACGGAAAAGGCCCAGGAAGCGATCGTCGCGGCGCAGCAGCTCGCCGAGCGCGCCGGCAACCCGGAGATCACGCCGGAGCACGTGCTCCTGGCCCTGCTGCAGCAGACCGACGGCATCGTGCCGGCCGTGCTCGGCAAGATGAACGTCGACGTGGCGCAGACGGCCGCCGCGGCGCAGGCGCTGCTCGATCGTCTGCCGCGCGCCCAGGGCGGCGCCACGCCGGGCCTCTCCGCGCGTCTGCGCACGGTGACGACGGGCGCCGAGCAGCTTGCCGAGCGCATGAAAGACGAGTTCACGAGCACCGAGCACCTGCTGCTCGCGATCGCGTCCGAGAGCGGCCGCTCCCCCGCCGCCGATCTGCTCAAGCGGCAGAAGCTCACGACCGACGCGATCCTGCAGGCGCTCACGGCCGTGCGCGGCTCGCAGCGCGTCACGGACCAGAACCCCGAAGGCAAATACCAGGCGCTCGAGCGCTACGGCCGCGATCTCACCGAGGTCGCGCGCAAGGGCAAGCTCGATCCGGTCGTCGGCCGCGACGACGAGATCCGCCGCGTGATTCAGGTCCTTGCTCGCCGGACGAAGAACAATCCGGTGCTGATCGGCGAGCCCGGCGTCGGCAAGACCGCGATCGTCGAAGGCCTCGCCCAGCGCATCGTGCGCGGCGACGTGCCCGAAGGCCTGCGCGACAAGCGCATCGTCGCGCTCGACATGGGCGCGCTGGTCGCCGGCGCGAAGTATCGCGGCGAGTTCGAGGAGCGCCTGAAGGCGGTGCTGAAGGAAGTCACCGACTCGCAGGGACAGGTCGTTCTGTTCATCGACGAGCTCCACACGGTCGTCGGCGCGGGCGCAGCCGAAGGGTCGATCGACGCGTCGAACCTGCTCAAGCCGATGCTGGCGCGCGGCGAGCTGCACACGATCGGCGCGACGACGCTCGACGAGTACCGGAAGTACATCGAGAAGGACGCGGCGCTCGAGCGGCGGTTCCAGCCGGTGCAGGTCGGCGAGCCGTCGGTCGAGGACACCATCAGCATCCTGCGCGGCCTCCGCGAGCGCTACGAGATCCACCACGGCGTGAAGATCAAGGACGGCGCGCTCGTGGCAGCCGCCGTGCTGTCGAACCGCTACATCTCGGATCGGTTTCTGCCCGACAAGGCGATCGATCTGGTCGATGAAGCCGCGTCGCGCCTGCGTATGGAGATCGACTCGATGCCGGCCGAGCTCGACGAGGTCGAGCGCCGCATCATGCAGCTCGAGATCGAGCGCGAGGCGCTGCGGAAGGAGTCCGACGCCGCCTCCAAGGAACGGCTGGGCAAGCTCGAGCGCGAGCTCGCCGATCTGAAGGAGTCGCGCACGCGGCTGGCGGCGCAGTGGCAGAACGAGAAGAACGCCATCCAGGGCGTGCGGACGCAGAAGGAAGAGCTCGAGCAACTCCGGCTCGACGTCGAGCGCGCGCAGCGATCCGGCGACTACGCGAAGGCGTCGGAGCTGCAGTACGGCCGCATTCCGCAGCTCGAGAAGCAGATTCGCGAGCACGAACAGACCGCGGCTGCCGGCGCGCCGGCGCAGCCGCGCATGCTGAAGGAACAGGTCGACGAAGAGGACATCGCCGAGGTCGTGTCGCGCTGGACGCACATCCCGGTCAGCCGCCTGATGGAAGGCGAGATGCAGAAGCTCGTCCACATGGAAGACCGCCTGCACCAGCGCGTCGTCGGGCAGGACGATGCGGTCGTCGCCGTGGCCAACGCGATCCGCCGCGCGCGCGCGGGCCTGCAGGATCCGAATCGTCCGCTCGGCAGCTTCATCTTCCTGGGCCCGACCGGCGTCGGCAAGACGGAGCTTGCGCGCTCGCTCGCCGCATTTCTGTTCGACGACGAGCACGCGATGGTGCGGATCGACATGTCCGAGTACCAGGAGAAGCACACGGTGTCGCGCCTGATCGGCGCGCCTCCAGGCTACGTCGGCTACGAAGAGGCCGGCCAGCTCACCGAGGCGGTGCGCCGGCGGCCGTACGCCGTCGTGCTCTTCGACGAGATCGAGAAGGCGCATCCCGAAGTGCTGAATGTCATGCTGCAGCTGCTCGACGACGGCCGGCTGACGGACGGCAAGGGACGGACGGTCGACTTCAAGAACACGGTCATCATCATGACGTCGAACGTCGGCAGCCACTTCATCGCGGATCGCGCCGTGCGCGGGCAGACCGACATCGACGAAGGCGTGCGCCGCGAGCTGATGGACGCGCTGCGGCAGCACTTCAAGCCGGAGTTCCTGAACCGGATCGACGACATCATCTTCTTCCACGCGCTGCGGCGCGAGGACATCCGGGAGATCATCGACATCCAGCTTCAGAGCCTGCTGAAACGGCTCGAGGATCGGAAGCTGCGCGTCGAACTGTCGCCGGCCGCGAAGGACCTGCTGATCGAAGAAGGCTACGACCCGGTCTACGGCGCGCGGCCGCTCAAGCGCACGCTGCAGCGCCGGCTGCTCGATCCGCTGGCGCTGGCGGTCCTGAACGGGCAATTCCACGAAGGCGACGTCGTCCAGGTGGACGCAGATCGCGGCGCGCTGGTGTTAAATAGGAAGGGAGAGGCCGCCGCGGCGTCTCAACACTGATGACTCCAGACGCCAACCAGCGCCAGCCTCGCCGTCGTCTCCCGAATCCTCGCCGTCCGATCTCGCCGATCTGGTTCGGCGCGGCGCTGTTCGCCGTGCTGCTCGTCGCGAATCTGGTCAGCGTGTACCTGCATCAGGGCCAGACGCTCGACTACTCCGAGTTCAAGTCGCTGCTCGCGCAGGGCCGGGTCGTCGAGGTCCAGCTCAGCAAGGACGCGGTGACGGGCAAGTACCAGGACGGCGACGGCGCGCAGAAGGCGTTCACGTCCGTGCGCGTGGAGGATCCCAAGCTCTCCGAGCAGCTCGACGCGCAGAAGGTGCGCTATGCCGGCGAAGTGCAGAGCCAGTGGCTCACGGAGATCCTCGGCTGGATCTTCCCCGTGCTGCTGGTGATCGCGCTGTGGTCGTTCTTCTTCCGCCGCATGGGCAACGCCGAGGGCGGCATCATGTCCTTCGCGCGGAGCAAGGCGAAGATCTACGCGGAAGACGACGTGAAGGTCAGCTTCGCGGACGTCGCGGGCGTCGACGAAGCCGCGGACGAGCTGCGCGAGGTCGTCGACTTCCTGAAGAACCCGTCGAAGTACACGACGCTCGGCGGACGCATTCCGAAGGGCGTGCTGCTCGTCGGACCTCCGGGCACCGGCAAGACGCTGCTGGCCCGCGCGGTCGCCGGCGAGGCCAAGGTCCCCTACTTCAGCCTCAGCGGCTCGGAGTTCGTCGAGATGTTCGTCGGCGTCGGCGCCGCGCGCGTCCGCGATCTGTTCCGTCAGGCCGAGGCCAAAGCACCGTGCATCGTCTTCATCGACGAGCTCGACGCACTGGGGAAGACGCGCGTGCAGTCCCCGATGGGCGGGCACGAGGAGCGCGAGCAGACGCTGAACCAGCTGCTCGCCGAGATGGACGGGTTCGACGCGAAGAAGGGCGTCATCATCATGGCCGCGACGAACCGGCCGGAAGTGCTGGATCCGGCGCTGCTCCGGCCGGGACGCTTCGATCGCCGCGTGCTCGTCGACAAGCCGGACGTGAAGGGCCGCGAGGCGATCCTGCGCATCCACGTGCGCACGGTGAAGCTCGCGGACAACGTGGACCTGTCGGTGCTGGCCGCGCGCACGGGCGGGTTCGCGGGCGCGGATCTCGCCAACCTCGTCAACGAGGCGGCGCTCCTGGCGGCCCGCCGCGACAAGAAGGCCGTCGATCGCTCCGACTTCGACGAGGCCGTCGATCGCATCGTCGCGGGCCTCGAGAAGAAGCGCGCGATGAATCCGCGCATCCGCCGCGTCATCGCCGTGCACGAGGTCGGGCACGCGATCGTCGCGAGCTCGCTGCCGGGCCAGGACCCGGTGCACAAGGTGTCGATCATCGGCCGCGGCTTCGGCGCGCTCGGGTACACGATGCAGCTGCCGACCGAGGATCGCTACCTGCGCACGCGCGCGGAGCTGCAGAACGAGCTGACGGTGCTGCTCGGCGGCCGATCGGCGGAGTGGCTCGTCTTCGGCGAGCTGACGACGGGCGCGCACAACGACCTGCTGCGCGCGACCGACATCGCCCGCGCGATGGTGACCGAGTACGGCATGAGCGACGCGGTCGGCCCGGTCAATCACGAGGGCCGCAGCCGCAGCATGTTCCTCGACACGCCGTCGATGCCCGAGCGCGGCGCGTACGCGGAAGAGACGGCGCGCGTGATCGACGTCGAAGTCAAACGCCTCGTCGCCGAGTCGGAGACCGCCGCGCGCGCGATCCTGACGACCCATCGCGCGACGCTCGATCAGCTGACGGAGCTTCTGCTCGAGAAGGAAGTCATCGAGGGCGACGAGCTGCGGGAGATGCTGAGCGCGCACGCGGCGCAATAGCTTCCGCGACGTGAATACCGTCGCGCTGTTCGCCGATCGGTGGATCCTGTCGGGACTCCACGTCACGCTCGCGTCACTGCTCGACCACGCACGCGATTCGGCGCCGATGCGGCTCGTGGTCTTCGGCGAGCAGCTCACATCCTTTCAACGGCAGCTCGTCGAACGGACTGCGGCCGGCCGGCTCGGGCGCCATCGGCTCGAGTTTCGCGCGTACGCGACCCCGCTCGCCGGGCGCGTTCGATCGCTCCGCGGCAACTACACGACGTACGGCCGGTTGTTCCTGCCGGATCTCCTGCCGGACAGCGACGCCTGCGTCTATCTCGACTGCGATCTCGTCGTCACGCGGCCGCTCGATCCGCTCTTCGCGCTGGCGAGCGCCGCCCCCGCGTTGCACGCCGAAGGCTCTGGCGTGCGCCGCGACAGCCTCGACCGTCCAACGTTCGACGCGCTCGGCATGCCCCTCGACGCGGTGTACTTCAACTGCGGCGTGCTTGCGCTCAACCTGACGCGATGGCGGGATGAGCGCCTCTCCGAACGGTGCGTCGCCTTTGCCGTCGAGCATCCGCACGCGCTGCTCAGTGCGGATCAGACCGTGCTCAATTGCGTGCTCGCCGATATCACGGGCGCGTTCGGCCAGGAGTTCAACACGTTTCTCTGGCCGGACTCGCCAGTCGTGCCGTCGACTGCGCGCACGGGGCGCATCTTCCATTTCGTGGGCGCGCCGAAACCGTGGAACTGGTTTGGCCGTTACGCGAACGCCAACGCGGCGCTGTGGCGCGACTGGGCGACGCAGACGGCCTGGTGGGGCCACCGGCCCAGCCGCGTCTCGTCGCGTCTAGGAATTACGCAGGAACTGCGAATGACGAAGGCGACGCTGCGGTCGCTGCGGCGCATCCGCGCGAGCCGCTGACGAAACGGCGGCGTCGGCATCGGCCGACACCGCCGATGCCGCTACCGCATCTGCTGCATCGCGGAGAGGAACTCGCTGTTGCTCTTCGTCTTGCCCATCTTGTCGAGCAGCAGTTCCATCGCTTCGACCGGTGAGAGCGGCGTGAGCACTTTGCGCAGGACCCAGATGCGGTTGAGGTCGTCCTTCGGGATGAGCAGCTCTTCCTTGCGCGTGCCGCTCTTGATGATGTCGATCGCCGGGAACACGCGCTTGTCGACCAGCTTGCGGTCGAGGTGGATTTCCATGTTGCCCGTGCCCTTGAACTCCTCGAAGATCACGTCGTCCATGCGCGAGCCGGTGTCGATGAGCGCGGTCGACATGATCGTGATCGAGCCGCCCTCCTCGATGTTGCGCGCGGCGCCGAAGAAGCGCTTCGGCTTCTGCAGCGCGTTCGA
>CAZNMF010000109.1:0-4763 GCA_964573795.1 uncultured Solibacteraceae bacterium | reverse complement strand
GGTGTGGAAGCTGCTCGCGGACATGACGCCGCGGCAGATCGTGTCGTGCATCGACTTCCGCTACATCACCGATGCGCTCACGCCTGACGAAGCGCTCGAGATTCTCGAGCGGCAGCAGAAGACGAAAGCCGATCGCGAGGCGGAGATTCGCCGCAACGGTTATCCCGCGTACACGACGTCGGTCGGCTGGCTCGGCTACTCGGACGACAAGATCCGCCGGCTCTGCCGCGAGGCGATCGACGAGGGCTTCTCGCACTTCAAGATGAAGGTCGGCGGCCGGCCGGAAGACGACGTGCGGCGCGCGAAGCTGGTGCGCGAGTGCATCGGCGCCGATCGCAAGCTGATGGTCGACGCGAACCAGCGCTGGGACGTGAACGAGGCGATCGATCGCATCCGTGAGCTTGCGCCGTTCGATCTCTGGTGGGTCGAGGAGCCGACGAACCCGGACGATGCGTTGGGGCACGCGACGATTCAGAAGGCCGTGGCGCCGATCCGGATTGCGACGGGCGAGCACGCGGCCAATCGCGTGACGTTCAAGCAGCTGCTGCAGGCCCGTGCGATCGGCGTGTGTCAGATCGACAGTTGCCGGCTCGGCGGCGTGAACGAGAACCTCGCCGTCATCCTGCTCGCGCACAAGTTCGGCGTGCCCGTGTGCCCGCACGCAGGCGGCGTCGGCTTGTGCGAGTACGTGCAGCACCTGTCGATGTGGGACTACATCGCGGTGTCCGGCACGATGGAGAATCGCGTCATCGAGTACGTCGATCATCTTCACGAGCATTTCGAGGAGCCGGTCGTGATGCGGCACGGCCGCTACATAGCGCCGACGCAGCCGGGGTACAGCATCACGATCAAGCCGGACTCGCGCGAGCGCTACCGGTTTCCGGACGGAGAAGTGTGGAAGGCGTAGCGGGCTAGCGGTCTGCCGTCTGCGGACCGCAGACGGCAGACCGAAGGATCCCAATCATGTCGACTCGACATCGTCTCCTGTGGCTCGTCGTCGCGATCGTCACGCTTGTCGGTGGAGGACACGCGGTCCGCGCGCGGCAGACGCCGCCGGCGGGCGTGCCCGCCGGGCCGGCGATCGCCTTCAGCGCGGAATCCAGCGCGCCGGCCGAGCCGTTGAGCCTGTGGTACCGGCGTCCCGCGTCGGATCATCCACTCGCGCCGCCGACGCCGCGTCAATCCGGGCCGGCGGCCAGCGCCGAATGGACGCAGGCGCTGCCGATCGGCAACGGACGGCTCGGCGCGATGATCTTCGGCGGCGTCGTCCACGAGCGGCTGCAGCTCAACGAAGACACGCTGTGGGCCGGCGGCCCCTACAATCCCGTCAATCCCGAGGCGAAGGCTGCGCTGCCCGAAGTGCGGCGTCTGATTTTCGACGGCAAGTACAAGGACGCGGCGAATCTCGTCGCCAAGAGCGTGATGGCGAAGCCGCTCAAGCAGATGCCGTACGAGACCGTCGGCGATCTCGCGCTGACGTTTCCCACGGTCGCTGCCGTCGAGGGCTATCGTCGCGATCTGAATCTGTCGACCGCCATCGCGCACGTCGACTACGTCGCCGGCGGCGTGCGCTTCGAGCGCGAGGCGTTCTCGAGCGCGCCCGATCAGGTCATCGTCGTCAATCTGCGTGCGAATCGCCCTGGCCAGATTTCATTCGAGGCGCGCCTGCAGACGCCGCAGCGCGCAACTGTCGTCGCCGATCCGTCTGGCGTGTTGACGATGACGGGAACGAACGGCGACGGCGGGGCCTCGACCGCCGATGGGCAGCCGATTCGCGCGGCGTTGAAGTTCCAGGCGCGCGTACGCGTCGTGGCGCACGGCGGGACGACGACCGCCGACGGCGACGCCGTCGTCGTGCGCGGTGCGGACTCGGCGACGCTGTTCATTGCCGCGGCGACGAGCTATCGCAGCTACAAGGATGTGTCCGGCGATCCTGAGCAGCTGACGCAGACGGCGATTGCGCGCGCGTCCGCGAAGAGCGTCAACGCGCTGCGCGACGCGCACGTGCGCGACCACCAGCGTTTGTTCAATCGTGTCGCACTCAATCTCGGTCGGACCGACGCGGCCGCGCAGCCGACCGACGCGCGCATCCGCGGCTTCGCGACCGGCCACGATCCGGATCTGGCCGCGCTGTATTTCCAGTTCGGACGATATCTCCTCGTCTCCAGCTCGCGTCCCGGCACGCAGGCCGCGAACCTGCAAGGTCTGTGGAACGACACGATGGATCCGCCGTGGGGCAGCAAGTACACGATCAACATCAACACCGAGATGAACTACTGGCCGGCGTCGTCGACGAACCTCGACGAGTGCCTCGATCCGCTGGCCGATCTCGTGCTCGATCTCGTCCAGACCGGCGGCCGGATGGCGCAGGAGATGTACGGCGCGCGCGGATGGGTGACGCACCACAACACGGATTTGTGGCGCGCGACGGGGCCGGTCGACGGGCCGCAGTGGGGCATGTGGCCGACGGGCGGCGCGTGGCTGACGGTCGAGCTGTGGGATCGCTATCGCTACACGGGCGATCGTGACTTCGCGCGCAAGATCTATCCCGCGCTGTCGGGCGCCGCGCAGTTTTTCGTCGACACGCTCGTCGAAGAGCCGACGCACCACTGGCTCGTGACGTCGCCGTCGCTCTCGCCGGAGAACTCGCATCCATTCGGCACGTCGCTCGTCGACGGGCCGACGATGGACCAGCAGATTCTTCGCGAGCTGTTCGACGATGCGATCGACGCGGCGGAGCTGCTTGGCGTCGACGCGGATCTGCGCGCGCAGTGGAAGGCGACGCGCGCACGCCTCGCGCCGATGCAGATCGGCAAGAACGGCCAGTTGCAGGAATGGCTGCAGGACTGGGACATGCAGGCGCCGGAGATCCATCACCGCCACGTGTCGCACCTGTACGGTCTCTTCCCGGGGCGCGAAATCGACGTTCGCAAGACGCCGGAGCTGGCGAACGCCGTGAAGCGCTCGCTCGAGATTCGCGGCGATCAGGCGACGGGCTGGGCGACGGCGTGGCGCATCAATCTGTGGACGCGGTTGGCCGACGGCGATCACGCGTACGAGATCCTGAAGTTCCTGCTGAGCCCCGAGCGCACGTATCCGGACATGTTCGATGCGCATCCGCCGTTCCAGATCGACGGCAACTTCGGCGGCACCGCGGCCATCGCCGAGATGCTGCTGCAGAGTCAGAACGACGAAGTGCAGCTCCTGCCGGCCCTGCCGAAGGCCTGGCCGGGCGGCAGCGTCAGCGGTTTGCGCGCGCGCGGCGGCTTCGACGTGTCGCTGTCGTGGAAGGACGGCGCGCTCGAGCGCGCGACGATCGTGTCGCGGCTTGGACGTCCGCTGCACGTGAGACGCGGCGACGTCGTGAAGACCGTGCAGACGTCTGCAGGCCGCACGTACACGTTCACGGGGGACGCGCTGCGGTGAATCCGCGTCTCGATCTGCTGCAGCCGTATCCGTTCGAGAAGCTGCGCGCGCTGTTCGCCGGCGTGACGCCGCCGGCCGATCGTGCGCCGATCCGGTTGTCGATCGGCGAGCCGCAGCATCCAACGCCTGCGTTCATCCGCCAGGCGCTCGTCGATCATCTGGACGGGCTGTCCGTCTACCCGACGACCGCCGGCGAAGACGCGTTGCGCGAGACGATGGCCGCGTGGCTCCGCCGGCGGTTCGCGCTGGATCGTCTCGATGCGGCGACGGAAGTGCTGCCCGTCAACGGCAGCCGCGAAGCGCTCTTCGCGTTCGCGCAGGCGGTCGTCGACGCGTCGAGGCTGTCGCCGCTCGTCGCGTGTCCGAATCCCTTCTACCAAATCTACGAGGGTGCGGCGCTGCTCGCAGGCGCGCGGCCAGTCTTTCTCAATCAGACGGCCGCGAACGGCTTCAGCCTCGACCTCGAGTCGCTGACAGCGGACGAGTGGTCGCGCGTGCAGCTCGTCTACGTCTGCTCGCCGGGCAATCCGACCGGGCGTGTGCTGACGCTCGACGATTGGCGCGCGCTGTTCGAGCTGTCCGATCGCCACGGCGTCGTCATCGCCTCCGACGAATGCTATTCGGAGATCTATCTCGACGAGTCCGCGCCGCCGCTCGGTGGTCTGGAGGCCGCGCATCGTCTCGGCCGCGACGACTATCGGCGTCTCGTCGTCTTCACGAGCCTGTCGAAGCGATCGAACGTGCCGGGCCTGCGATCGGGCGGCGTGGCTGGCGACGCGTCGCTGCTGCGGAAGTTCCTGCGGTATCGCACCTATCACGGCTGCGCGATGAGCCCGTCCGTGCAGCAGGCGAGCATCGCGGCGTGGAGCGACGAAACACACGTGCGCGAGAACCGCGATCGCTATCGCGCCGCCTTCGACGCGGTCATTCCGATGCTGCAGCCGGCGCTCGACGCGTATCGTCCCGACGGCGGCTTCTACCTCTGGGCGCGCACGCCTGGCGACGACGCTGCGTTCGCGAAGGCGTTGTACGCGGCGACGAACGTGGCGGTGCTGCCGGGCCAATATCTCGGCCGCGACGCGAACGGCGTGAACCCCGGCGCCGGCTACGTGCGCATCGCCCTCGTCCCCGACTATGATGCCTGCCTGGAAGCCGCGCGGCGCATCGTCGCTTTGTGTGTTGGGGCGGCCCCCGGGGGCCGCCCGACTCGTAGCCTGTCGCCGTAAGCCGTAAGCCGCCCCGAACCCATGTCCACCCAGACCCTCGAATCCCTGATTGACGCCGCGTTCGAGCGGCGAGCCGACATCTCGCCCTCGCGTGTGTCGAGCGATCTCGCT
>CAZNMF010000108.1:0-12429 GCA_964573795.1 uncultured Solibacteraceae bacterium | reverse complement strand
TCTTCGCGCGTGGTGAGCTGCAGGAAGATCTCCTCGAGGCTCATGCGCGTCGGCCGCAGCTCGACCAGACCGTAGCCGCCATTGACGACGGCCCTCGCGACGTCACGCCGGACGTCGCGCGCGGCGTCGGACTCGACTTCGTAGCCGATCAGGCTGCCGAAGTGATCCGCCACCGTCACGGCCCGCACGCCCGGCACCGCGCGCAGCGCGTCGCCGGCCGTCTCGGGGCCGTCGACCTGCACGTAGAGCGTGGCCGCGCCCTTGAGCTGGTGCGTCAGGTTGTCCGGCGTGTCGACCGCGACGACGCGGCCTTTGTTGATGATGACGACGCGATGGCAGGTCTGCGCGACCTCCGGCAGGATGTGCGTGCTGAGCACGATCGTGTGATTGCCGGCCAGGCCGCGAATCAGATCGCGCGTCTCGATGATCTGCTTCGGATCGAGGCCCGCCGTCGGCTCGTCGAGGATCAGGACGTCCGGATCGTGGATGAGCGCCTGCGCGAGGCCGACGCGCTGCCGGTAGCCCTTCGAGAGCTTGGCGCAGTGGCGGTTGGCCATGTCGTCGACGTGCGTCTTGCGCATGACGGAGCGGACGCGCTCGGTCCGCTCGGCCTTGCTCATCGCGCCGATCTTCAGCTTCGCGACGAACGTCAGGTACTCGCGGACGGTCATGTCCGGGTAGAGCGGCGGCGTTTCCGGAAGATAGCCGGTGCGGCGCTTGGCTTCGATGGGCTTGTCGAAGACGTCGTAGCCGGCGACCACGGCCTTGCCCTCGGTCGCGGGCATGTAGCCGGTGATGACGCGCATCGTGGTCGTCTTGCCCGCGCCGTTGGGCCCCAGGAAGCCGAGGATTTCCCCCTTCTCCACCCTGAAGCTCACATCGTCTACGGCCGTGAACGGGCCGTATCGTTTGGTGAGGTGTTGCACCTCGATCATGAGCAGTACCTCGACGTGAATGCCGGCCCGCGGTCCGGACGGACCCGGCCAAACAGCCCTAAGGTATAGAGCAGCACATACTTACGAGACAGCCTCGCATCGTAGTGCGTGCAGAAAAGACGTGTCAACCTTGCAATTAGTTTTGTTTCATCTGAAAGGCCCGTTCCGAGCGGCCGCGACGTCGATTGACATATGAGCATTTGTTCATATATTCATATGTTGTGACCTCCGTTCTCGACCCAGCGCTGTCTCCACAGTCCGTCGATTCCTGCGACGCGGGCCAT
Source organism: uncultured Solibacteraceae bacterium (assembly GCA_964573795.1). GTDB lineage: Bacteria > Acidobacteriota > Vicinamibacteria > Vicinamibacterales > SCN-69-37 > CAZNMF01. The sequence continues at coordinate 11,210 of CAZNMF010000108.1, read as the reverse complement.
CCGCACGACGAGAAGGCCCTGGCGGCGACCAAGACGCGCCTGTTGGGCGACGCCACGGTCGAAGCCGTGGCCGAGGTCTTCAAGCTGCTCGGCGATCCGACGCGCGTGCGCATCGTCGACACGCTCAGCCACGGCGAGCGGTGCGTGTGCGATCTTGCGACGCTGGTCGGCATCTCCGAGTCGGCGTTGTCCCATCAGTTGCGGCTGCTGCGCGCGGCGCGGCTCGTGCGCGTGCGGCGGACGGGGCGGCTCGCGTACTACACGCTCGACGACCATCACGTGATCGGCTTGCTGCACGACACGCGCAAGCACGTCGAAGAGGCGGGGCTGTGAGCGACTGCTGCGGAGGCGCCTGCGGGACGCATGACGCCCCGGCCGCGACGGCGCCGGCCGAGCGCCGGTATCGAGCCTGGCTCGTCGTCCTCGGCGCCGGCGCGCTGATTCTTGCCGGCGCGCTCGCGAGCTGGCGCGGCTTCGGCATCATCGCCATCGCCGCCTATCTCGGATCGATTGCGCTGTCGGCGCCGACGCCCGCCCGGCGCGCGTGGCGCTCGCTGCGCGCGCGATCGCTCGACATCAACGTCCTCATGATCATCGCCGTCGCCGGCGCCGCCGCGCTCGGCGACTGGCTCGAGGCCGCGTCGGTCGTCTGGCTCTTCGGCATCGCGCAGTGGCTCGAGGCGCGCAGCCTGGAGCGCGCGCGGCATGCGATTCGCGATCTCGTCGCGCTGGCGCCGGCGCGCGCGCTCGTGCGCCGCCGCGGCGTCGAGCAGGAGATCGCAGCCGAGCAGGTTGCGCCGGGGGATCTCGTGATCGTCCGTGCGGGCTCGCGCATTCCGGTCGACGGCGTGATCGTCGCGGGCGAGACGGCGATCGATCAGAGCCCGGTGACGGGCGAGTCGCTGCCCGTCGACAAGTGGACCGGCGACGAGGTGTTCGCCGGCACGATCAACGGCCACGCCGCGATCGAGATCGAGGCCGCGCGCCGCGCGTCCGACAGCACGCTCGCGCGCATCATCCATCTCGTCGAGCACGCGCAGACGCGCCGCGCGCCGGTCCAGACGTTCGTCGACGGCTTCGCGCGCCGCTACACGCCGGCCATCGTCATCCTCGCCGTGCTCGTCGCCGTCGTACCGCCGCTGTTCGGCGGATGGGCGAACTGGGGGCACAGCTTCGCGACGTGGAGCTATCGCGCGCTCGCGCTGCTCGTCGTCGCGTGCCCGTGCGCGCTCGTGATCTCGACGCCGGTCTCGATCGTGTCGGCGCTGACGGCCGCGGCGCGCCGCGGCGTGCTCATCAAGGGCGGATCGCACCTCGAGCGGCTCGGGAACGTGAAGTGCGTCGTGTTCGACAAGACCGGCACGCTCACGGCCGGCCGCGTCAGCGTCACGGACGTGCTCGCGGTCGACGGCGTGTCGGCCGAGGGCCTGCTCGCGGTCGCCGCGGCGACCGAAGCGCGATCCGAACATCCGATCGGCCGCGCCATCGTCAATCGCGCGCGCGCCGAGCACGTCGACGTCACGCCCGGCGATGCGTTCCGCGCGCTGCCGGGCCTCGGCGCGGAGGCGACCGTCGCGTCCGAGCCCGCGATCGTCGGCAATCACCGGCTCTTCGAGGAGCGGCAGTTGTGCACGCCGTCCCTGCACGCGCACATCGACGCCGTCGAAGATCGCGGCGGCGTGCCCGTGCTCGTCGGCCACGCGGGCGCTGCGCTGGGCGTGCTCGGGCTGACCGACGAGATGCGCGAGGCGGGCCGGCACGCGGTCGCGAGCCTGCGTGACGAAGGCGTCTCGCGCGTCGTGCTGCTGACCGGCGATCGCACGTCGAGCGCGGAAGCCGTTCGCGACGGCGTCGGCCTCGACGAGGCGCACGCCGAGCTGATGCCGCACGACAAGGTCGACCACGTCGTCCGGCTACGCGAACGGTACGGGCCGGTCGCGATGGTCGGCGACGGCATCAACGACGCGCCTGCGCTCGCCGCGGCCGACGTGGGCATCGCGATGGGTCAGGCTGGCACGGCCGTGGCCATCGAGACCGCCGACGTTGCGCTGATGACCGACGATCTCGGCCGGCTGCCGTACGCGTTGCGTCTCGGCCGTGCGACGCTCGCGACGATCCGTCTCAACGTCGGCCTCGCGCTCGGTCTCAAGCTCGCGTTCGTCGTCCTCGCCATCTCCGGCGTCGCCACGCTCTGGATGGCCATCGTCGCGGACACCGGCGCGTCGCTGCTCGTCACCGCGAGCAGTCTGCGGCTGCTGCGCGTGCGATAAGGCCCGTTCGGCGACACCTTTTTCCCCTTCGCCGCGCCCTTGACGCCGCTTTCAAACCGGTCGATATAATCGGCTGACCGTCTATGTTCGCGTGCGGCCGGGCCGGTCACGGCGCCCCGCAGTCGGACACAAGGAGATGTATGGCGACGTGCCCGGAATGTGACGCCGAACTGGAAATCGACGACGACGATCTCGAGGAAATGGAGGTCGGCGATCCGTGGGATTGCGAGGCGTGCGGCAGTCACTTGCGCGTCGCGTCGCTCGATCCGCTCGAGTTCGACAACGACGACGATGACGACGATGAAGACGAGGACGGCGGAGACGAGGAAGACTCCGACGACGAGGACGATCTCGACGACCTCGACGAAGACGACGAGGACGAGGACGACGGGGACTGGGAAGAATGACCACGGCCGCCATCGCACCGGTCGGCGATGGCCTGCGTGAGCGCGAGGCCGCGCTGTTCGCGCGGCTGCGCGCGTTGCCATCGCTGATCGTCGCCTACAGCGGCGGCGTCGACTCCGCCTTTCTCGGCTGGGCGGCGCATCACGCGCTGGGCTCGCGCGTCCTGTGCGTGACGGCCGACAGCGCGAGCTACCCCGAGCGTCATCGCCGGATGGCGCTCGACATCGCGCGCCGCTTCGAGCTGCCGCACGAGATCATCGGCACGGGCGAGCTCGCCAATCCCGACTATCGCGCCAACGCGCCCGATCGCTGCTATCACTGCAAGCACGAGCTCTACACGCGGCTGACGTCCCTGGCCGCCGAGCGCGGCTTCGCCGCCGTGGCCGACGGCAGCAATGCCGACGATCGCGGCGACTACCGTCCCGGCCGCCGTGCCGCGCGCGAGCTCGGCGTCGTCAGCCCGCTCGACGAAGCGGGATTGACGAAGGCGGACATCCGCGCGCTGTCGCGTGAGGCGGGTCTGCCGACGTGGGACGAGCCGGCGTCGGCGTGCCTGTCGTCGCGTGTGCCGTATTTCTCCGAAGTGACCGAAGAGAAGCTGCGCGCGATCGAAGGCGCCGAAGACGAGCTGCGCGCGCTCGGGTTTCGCGTGCTGCGCGTGCGCCATCACGGCGAGGTCGCGCGCATCGAAGTCGCGCCGGACGAGCTGCCACGCCTCGTCGAGCCCGCGATGGCCAAAGCCGTCGACACGGCGATCCGTAAACACGGCTTCCGCTACGTCGCCGTCGATCTCCGCGGGTATCGGCTGGGGAGTTTGAACGAGGGACTCAGGCTTAAAGAAGTGCAGTGACGCAGAAAGTTAGAAGTTAGAAGCCAAAAGCCAGAAGTGAGGGGGCCTGTCACGACCGACAGGTTCATGCCTTCGGGCTTCTGGCTTTTGACTTTTAACTTGTCTCGTCTTTTGTCTTCGTCGCCACCGCCATGATCGACGTCCCGATCGGCAGGTTCGCGACGCGCAGGAACGCGGCTTCTCCGGCGAGCATCCAATTCACGACGTGATTGATCGGCGCGGGAGGGACGGTGAGGTCCGCGTCGGAGGCCTCCGCGGCGCGGCCGGTGAGCCGCTCGATCGTGCGGACCGCGAAGGCCGGCGGGAACAGCGTCATGTTGGTGAACGTCAGCCGGAGCACACGGAAGCCCGCGCGCTCGAGGCGATCCCGCAGCCGCCGGCGCGTGTAGCGGCGCACTTCGTGCGTCAGCGTCGAGTGCGATCCGCGCAGGATGTCGAGCGCCGCGACGTTGACGAGCGCCAGGCCGCCAGGCCTCAGCACACGCCACATCTCGCGCAGCGCCGCGGCCTCGTCGCGGTCGTCGAGGCAGTAGAGCACGTCGAACGACGTGGCGAGATCGACCGTCGCGTCGGCAAAGGGCAGCGCCGCGACCGTGCCGCGAATCATGCGACGGCCGCGTGAACGTCCGACGCTGAGCCCTGCCGGCGTCAGCTCGACGCCGACGGCCGGCCCGAGCTGCGAGAGCCAGTCGAGATTGCGTCCCGTGCCGGCGCCGCAGTCGACGATGCGCGTGAACGTGCGCCCGGCGGCGGCTTCGTGCAGCAGCAAACGCGCATGACGTCTGAGGCCCTGGAACCAATAGTGCGTGTCCTCGGCCCTGGCCGTGGCCTCGAGCATGCGCTGCATTGCACACGATTCTACGGTCGAGCCCGAAAATCCGCGCGATTTCATTGACAGGTACACTTTCGGATCGGTAAGCTCGCTTCATCTCCCAGGTCCCCAACCCTCCCGTTTTTGGGACGAGCTCGAAGGAGAACGTGATGTCACGACGCAGGGTCAGACTTCTTTCCGTCACGGCGGTACTGGGCGTAGCCGTGTTGGTCGGCGCGTGCGGCAAGAAGACGCCGCCGGCGACGCCGGCGCCGCCTCCGCCCGTGGCAGAGGCTCCGCCGCCGCCTCCGCCGCCCCCTCCACCTCCGCCGCCACCGCCGCCTCCGCCAGCACCCGCGGCGCCGACGGAAGCCGAGCTCTTCGCGCGCCTGTCGCTCGATCAGCTCAACGCGCAGAAGCCGCTCGAAGACGTGTACTTCGACCTCGACAAGTCGGATCTGAGCGAGGCGGCGCGGACCAGCCTGCAGAAGGACGCGGACTGGATGAAGAAATGGACGTCCACGCGCGTGACCGTCGAAGGCCACGCGGACTCACGAGGCACGAGCGAGTACAACCTTGCGCTTGGCGAGCGTCGCGCCGGCGCCGTGCGTGACTATCTCGTCAGCCTCGGCGTCGACCTGGCGCGGATCAACGTCGTCAGCTATGGCGAAGAACGGCCCGTCTGCACGGACGAGAACGAAGCCTGCTGGTCGCAGAACCGCCGCGGGCATTTCGTCATCACCGCCAAATAGGCCGCGGATCTCGGGAGAGGAGCAACGGGCAGGCGCGTCGCGCCTGCCCGTTGTGTTTTTAGAGGGAGATCTTCAGGTCCGCGCGCCTCGGCCGAACCTGAAGGTTCGGCCTCCGGGTCGTTATTCAGCTTCGCGCGCGATGGCGTCCGCCGCCGCGCGCGGATCGCCGGCGGCTGTGATCGGACGTCCGACGACGAGATAGGACGCGCCGGCGGCCATGGCGCCGGCGGGCGTCGCCGTCCGCTGCTGATCGTCGGGACCGCTCGCCGCGCTGCCGCCGCGAATGCCCGGCGTGACGATCGCGAACTCGCGGCCGCAGGCCTGGCGGATCGCTTCGATTTCCTGTGGGGACGCGACGACGCCGTCCAGACCGGCGTCCTGCGTCATCCGCGCCAGCCGGACGACGTGATCGAGCGGCGAGTCGCCGATCCCGAGCGTGTGCAACGTCGGGGCATCGAGGCTCGTGAGCACGGTCACGGCGATGACGAGCGGCGCGGGACGTCCGAGCGTTGCGGCGGCGTCGTCCGCCGCTCGCCGCGCGGCGCGCATCATCGGCGCGCCGCCGCTCGCGTGGACGTTCACCATCCAGACGCCGAGCGCCGTCGCGGCCGCGACGGCGCCGGACACCGTGTTCGGAATGTCGTGGTACTTCAAGTCGAGGAAGACGCGATCGCCGCGCGCGACGAGCTGGCGCACGACGTCCGGTCCCGCCGACGTGAAGAGCTGGTGGCCGACCTTGTAGCCGCCGACGGCGCCGCGCAGCCGATCGGCCAGCGCGAGCGCCGTGTCGGCCGAGTCGACGTCCAACGCGACGAGAATCGGGCTCACGCGTGCTCCTTGACGGGAATCTCGAGCCGGCCGACCAGATCGCTCACGCGCGCGAGGCGATGGCGATCGAGATACGCCGACACGCCGTCGATGAGCTTCGGCCAGATGAATGGATCGACGAAGTTGGCCGTGCCGACTTGCACGGCCGTCGCGCCCGCGATGAGGAACTCGAGCGCGTCGGAGGCCGTCGCGATGCCGCCCATGCCGATGATCGGCAGCTTCACCGCCTGATGGCATTCCCAGACCATCCGCACCGCGATCGGCCGGATCGCCGGTCCGCTCAGCCCGCCCATGACGTTCGACAGCTTCGGCTGGCGCGTCTCGACGTCGATCGCCATCGCGAGAAACGTGTTGACCAGCGAGATCGCGTCCGCGCCCGCGTCTTCCGCGGCGCGCGCGAATGACGACACGTCGGTGACGTTCGGCGTGAGCTTCGGGATCACGGGCAGCGTCGTGACTTTGCGAATGGCGCTGACGACGTCGTAGGTGCCCGTCAGGCTGCAGCCGAACTGGATGCCGCCTTCCTTGATGTTGGGGCAGGAGATGTTCAGCTCGAGCGCGGCCACGCCCTCGGCGTCGGACAGGATTCGCGAGACCTCGGCGTACTCGTCGATCGTCGACCCGCACACGTTGACGACGACCGTCGCGCCGAGGCGCCGCAGCTCGGGCAATCGCTCCGCGACGAAGCGTCGCACGCCGATGCCCTGCAGGCCGATCGCGTTCAGCATGCCCGCCGGCGTCTCGACGATGCGCGGAGGCGGATGCCCCTCGCGCTCCTTGAGAAACAGGCCTTTGACGACGACGCCGCCGAGCGTGGCGAGATCGAACGCGCCAGCGTATTCGACGCCATAGCCGAAACAGCCGGACGCAGCGAGGAACGGATTGCGCAGCTCCAGCGCGCCGATGCGGACGGAGAGGTCGGCCATCAGTGTCCCGTGGACGTCATCGCGTCCCACACGAGCGTGCCGGCGTCGAAGACCGGGCCTTCGATGCACGAGCGTACGAAATGGCTGTGCGCGCCCTGGCGCACGGGCACGACGCAACTGTAGCAGCCGCCCATGCCGCAGCCCATCACGGGCTCGAGCGAGACGGACACGGATCGGCCGGCGGCGGCCCCGAGACGCGCGACCGCGCGCATCATCGGCGTCGGGCCGCACGCGTAGATCGCCACGTCTTGCGCCGGCGCGCGCGCGGCCAGCTCGCGCTCGAGCGGCGCGGTGACGCGGCCGCGCTCGCCGCGGCTGCCGTCTTCGGTCGTGACGACGAGCCGCACGCCGAGCGCCGTGAACAGCTCTTCGTAGTAGATGTCCCTCGCCGATCGCCCGCCATAGAACAGCGTCGTCGTCGTGCCGCATTCGACGAGCGCTTCGGCGAGCGTTGCGAACGGCGCGAGGCCGACGCCGCCGGCGACCATCCAGCCCTCGGCCGGCGGCGCGACGGGCACGAACGGCTGGCCCAGCGGACCGAGGATCGACAGGCGATCGCCGGCGCGGACGTCGTGCAGGCGCGCCGTGCCGGCGCCCACGCGCTTGTTGAGAATGCTGATGCCCGCGTAGCGTCCGTCCTCGTCGCGGATCAGCTCGAAGATCGAGAACGGCCGGCGCAACAGCGGGTCGAGGCCGTCCGCGCACTTCACCATCACGAACTGGCCAGGCTTGGCCTGCGCGGCGATCTCCGGTGCGCGGAAGGCAACGACGTTGTAGTCGGGAGCGAGCCAGGTATTGCTGAGGATCTCGGCGGACACGTCGACGGGCATCGGCAGGAAAAGCATAGCAGGCTGCGGGCTGCGGTCCGCAGGCACGTAGGCCGGACCTGAAGGTCCGGCCCTCCGAAGGCCGTCGCCGCAACCCGCATAATGTTCTCCGCCATGCGCTATCTGCGGATGATGACCAACGCCGTCGCCGGCGGCGTGCTGGTGTCGACGTACGTCGCGGTGCTGATTGCTCAGCTCAATCCGCAGATGCCGCTCGTCTCGATGACGGCGATGCAGTGGCTCGGCGCGGTGCTCGCCTTCTACGTGCCGTATCTCAGCGTCGCGTTGCTGTTCACGCTGCTCGTCGGCGAGGTGATCGCCGGGCGCGCGCTGCGGCCCGCGTGGATCAGCGTCCGCGTGCTCGCGTGGATTGGCGCGTTCGGCGCCGCCGGCGCAGCCGTGATCACGTGGGCGAACCTCGGCCTCGCGCGAGGCATGCTGACGCCCATCGCGGCGCTGCGCATGCGCGACGGCGCCTGGACCACGACGGGCTGCGCCGCGGTGCTGCTGGTGATCGCGATCGCGCGCTACTCGTTCGGCCATCGGGGCAGCCGCATGGCGGCGACGCTGATGATGGCAGCCATGATCGGATCCGTTGCCGGGCCGCTGTGGCTGCGCGGTCCCGGCGAGGCGCCGGTCCGGCCGCCGCATCGCTGGCTGCAGCCGCCGCCGATCGCGAAGGCGCCGCGCGTCCGGCTGCTCGTCTTCGAAGGCGCGTCGCTCGGCTTCATCCGCCAGCGCGTCGCCGCCGGGCAGCTGTCGAATCTCGGCCGGATGCTCGACCACGGCGCGGTTCTGGATCTCGCGACGATCCGTCCGACGCAGGTCGATCCGGTCTGGGTCGCGGCCGCGACCGGCAAGGCCGCCGAGCAGAACGGCGTCCGCTCGAACTGGATCTTTCGCGTGGCGGACGAGGACGTCGACGTCATCGACATGCTGCCGGACTACTGTCTCGCGCAGGGCCTGATCGATCAGCGGTTCATCCGCGCCGTGGAGCCCACGTCGGCGTCGCTGCAGGCGCGGCCGCTCTGGGACGTCCTCGGCGACTACGGCCTCACGTCCGGCGTCGTCAACTGGCCGCTGACGTACCCGGCGCATGCGCGAATCGGATACGTGCTCAGTGAGCGCTTCGACGACGCGGCGCAGTCGTCGCCGCTGCGGCTCGCCGACGCCAACGCCGGCGATCCGACGACGGCCGTCGATGCCGCCCGCGAGATCTTCGACGCGTGGCAGGCGCGGCCGTGGTATCAGGTGCTGACGACCTTCTCGCGCGGCGAGGTCGAGCCGATGGAGGTCGATCGCGCCCGATGGGACCGCGCGTACAGCGAGACGGCCGAGTCGCTGGAAGAGCAGTTCGCGCTGCGGTTCTCGGCGATCCGGTACGAAGCGCTCGACGCCTTCGGGCACATCTACCTGCGGCAGGCGCAGCCGGATCTGTTCGGCGACCCGCGCTGGGCCGCGCCGCAGCGGCCCGTGCTCGATCGCTACTACAGCTATCTCGACGGCGAAGTCGGGAAGGCGATGCGCCAGCTCGCGCCGGGCGATCTGCTGCTCGTGATGTCCGGCTTCGGCATGGAGCCGACGCTCCTCTGGAAGCGCCTCGTCGCGCGCGTGCTCGGCGAGCGCGACATGACCGGACAGCACGAGTCCGGCCCGGACGGATTTCTGCTCGCCTACGGCACGAACGTCGCGTCCGGCCAGTTTCCGCGCGGATCGGTCACCGATCTCGCGCCGACGGTCCTCTATTACATGGGCGTGCCCGTGGGCCGCGACATGGACGGATTCGCGAGGACGGACCTTTTCCTGCCGACGTACGCCATCGAGCATCCGGTCAAGTACGTGGCGAGCCACGAGAAATGAGATAGACTGTTTCGGCTCTTTAACGCGGCCCTGCGAGGCCGCAAAGAGGTGAGCATGTCCGACCGTCCTCCCGCCCGTACGCTCTCCCTGTCCGTCGTCACCGTCGTTCGTACAGCCGTTGGTCGCGCGTCGGGCGGCCGCAAGGGCCGCCCCTACGGATGTCTCTCGCGGAGGCGCGTATGCCGATCGTGATGGACGCCGATCGCATGGCGCGCAGCCTCACGCGCATGGCGCACGAGATCGTCGAGCGCAATCGCGGCGTCGAGGATCTGGCGTTCGTCGGCATCCGCGCGCGAGGCGTGCCGATTGCCGCGCGGCTCGCGAAGGAAATCAAGAGCATCACCGGCGTCGACGTGCCGACCGGCGCGCTCGACATCACGCTGTATCGCGACGACCTCGCGCTGCACGCGGTCGGGCCGCAACCGGTGATTCGCAGCACCGACGTGCCATTCTCGATCGACGACCGTCTGATCCTGCTCGTTGACGACGTGCTCTACACGGGGCGGACGATTCGCGCCGCGCTCGATGCGCTGATCGACTTCGGCCGGCCGCGCGCGATTCAGCTCGTGGCGCTCGTCGACCGCGGCCATCGCGAGCTGCCGATTCGCGCCGACTACGTCGGCCGCAACATCCCGACCTCGCGCCAGCAGAGCGTGCAGGTGCGCCTTGCCGAGATCGACGGCCGCGACGAAGTGGAGGTGGAAGGATGACGACGATGGCCACCACGCTCCACAGCCGGCACCTGCTCGGCATCGAGGATCTGACGGCGCCGGAGATCGATCTCGTCCTGCAGACCGCGCTCGCGATGAAGGAAGTCGGCACGCGGCCGATCAAGAAAGTGCCGACGCTGCGCGGGCGGACGATCATCAACCTGTTCTTCGAGCCGAGCACGCGAACGCGCATGTCGTTCGAGCTCGCGGAAAAGCGCCTCAGCGCCGACACGCTCGGCATGACGACGTCGGGATCGAGCGTCGTCAAGGGCGAGACGCTCGTCGACACCGCGCGGACGATCGAGGCGATGTCGCCGGACATGATCGTCATCCGCCACGCCTCGTCCGGCGCGCCGCACCAGCTCGCGCGCATCTGCCGATCGAGCATCATCAACGCCGGCGACGGCATGCACGAGCACCCGACGCAGGGCCTGCTCGACGCGTTCACGATGCTCGAGCGCAAGGGCCGGCTGGCGGGGCTGAAGGTCGCGATCGTCGGCGATCTCGTGCACAGCCGCGTGTTCCGATCGAACGCGCTGCTGCTGACGAAGATGGGCGCCGAGGTTCGCGCGTGCGGGCCCGCGACGCTGCTGCCGATCGGCATGGAGCGCCTCGGCATCCATACGACCTCGTCGCTCGACGAGGCCGTGCGCGACGCGGACGTCGTGATGATGCTGCGCGTGCAGCACGAGCGGATGCAGGGCCTGTTCCTGCCGTCGATGCGCGAGTACTTCACGCTGTTCGGTTTGACTGCGGCGCGCCTCGCGCACGCGGCGCCCGACGTCATCGTCATGCACCCGGGTCCGATGAACCGCGGCGTCGAGATCGACTCGGAAGTCGCCGACGGTCCGTGGTCCGTCATCCTCGATCAAGTCGCCAACGGCGTCGCCGTGCGGATGGCCGTGCTGTATCTGCTGGCCGGCGGCGAAGGCGGAGAGTCCTGATTCCATGCGTGTGCTGCTGAAGTCCGT
>CAZNMF010000107.1:0-5759 GCA_964573795.1 uncultured Solibacteraceae bacterium | reverse complement strand
GGCGCGACAGGAGGCAGATGATCTTCGTGCGGCGGATGGCGGCGATGCCAGGCGTATCGCACGGCCGCGAACAGGACGCCGAGGGCGAGCGCGATCACGACCAGCACGGCCGTGAGGAACAGCGCGCCGACGATGACGTCGCCGACCGTGCGCTCGCGCGCCGGCGTGGCCGGAACGACCGTGACGACGATCGGCTTCGAGGGCGTCTGCTGAGCGGCCTGCACGAGCGGTCTCGCGTCGAGTCTATCGTGTCTCGACGTTCGCGGCGACCGTGCCCACCTTCTTCAACGACGACTGGTACTTCACCACCGCATCGCAGAGCGCCTGCGCAATGCGCTGCCGGTACGCGCCCTGCTTGAGCAGCGACGCCTCGGCCTTGTTCGTGAGGAATGAGATCTCGGCGAGGACGCTCGGCATCTGCGCGCCGATCAGCACGACGAACGGCGCCTGCTTGACGCCGAGATCCTTGATCGCCTTGTTCTGCACCGACAGCCGGCGCATCAGCGAGCTCTGCACGAGCGTCGCGAGCTCGCGCGACTCGGTCAGCTTGTTGTTGAGCGTGATCGCCTTGACGAGCTTCGGCAGGCCGCCCATCGCCTGCACGCTCGACGCGTTCTCGCGCGCGGCGACGACCTCGGCCTGCGGGTTCGACGCGAAGTTCAGGAAGTACGTCTCGACGCCGCGCGTGGCGCGCTGCGGGCTCGAGTTGGCGTGGATCGACAGGAACAGGTCCGCGTTCTCACGGTTGGCGATCGCCGTCCGTTCCTCGAGCGGGATGAACTCGTTGGTCCGTCGCGTCAGGACGACCTCGATGCCGGGCTGTTCACGGAGCAGCGCTTCGAGGCGCTTCGACACGTCGAGCACGAGCTCGGCCTCGGAGACGCCGTTGGCCTGCGCGCCAGGATCGTGTCCGCCGTGGCCGGGATCGATCACGATGCGTTGTACGCCGAGCCCGAGCTGCCGCGCCAGCGAGTAGCCTCCGGCGCGCGTGCTGGCCGGCGGCAGCGGCGGACTGTCGGTGCCGCCAGCGGACGCCGGAGCGGCTACGGCGGCGCTCGACTCGGCGGGCGGCGTCGTGACCGGCGGCGCGGCGGTTGACGGCGCTTCGGCGCGCGAGATCACACCCGGCAGCGCCGATGGAACGGGTCTCACACTCAACGCGAGTGGCACCGTCGATGCCGGCGCGGGCAGCGGCGCCAGGCTCGCGGACGCGTCGTCGTCGGCGTCCAGATCGACGACGATACGATAGGGATCGTAGAGCGGGAAGGCGCTGGAGCGCGTGCCGGGCGCGACGTCGAGACTGAGGAGGATGCCGTCGACGCGCGGGCTGATCCGGACGGCCTGCAGCAGCCGGCCGTGGATCTTCGCCACGGCATCGACGACGGCGGGGGAGATCCCGACGCCGGGCAGCGCGAGGAACACGCGCGCCTGGTTCGGCGCGCGGTCGAGCGTGTGCGCGACCTCCTGCGTCAGCTCGATCGTCAGGCGCTCGCCGTGCGGCAACTGCGAATACCTGGCGTCGCGAAGCGACACGGGAAATTCGCGAAAGACCTCGGGGAGCGGCGCGAGCGTGGTCGCGCGGACGGACGAGGCGATGGGCGCCGCCGACTCTGACGCGGGCGTCTCCGTCGAGACCGTGGCGGTCGTCGGCTTGGGCGGCGCGGCGGGCTGACGCGGCGGCGCAGGGGCCGGGGCGGCCGTCGTCTCCGCCGCGGGCTTTTCCGGCGCCGTCTTCGGCGCGGTCTTCGGCGCGGTCTTCGGCGTTGGCGCCGGCCGCGCCGCCGCGGATCGGGCCGCCGGTTTCGGCGTCAGCGACGCGATCTTCGCGTCGGTCTGCTTCGCGTACGCGCTGTGCGGATATTCCTTCTTCAGCCAGCGCAGCAGCCGCGCGGCATTGTCGCGATCGCGCGTCGCGTGCCCGCGCTCGTACGCGAGCTGCAGCAGGCCGGCGCCCTGCCACAACGCGTTGTCGCAGTAGCTGCTCCGCGGATAGCGACGGACGATGGCCTCGTAACTTGCCGCGACCGCGCGCAGCGTCGTCACGCTCGTCGCCGCGACCTTGCGTGCGGATCGCTCGCGCGTCAGCGCGCGCTGATACGCCGTGGCCGCGGCGGCCTGGCCGTACGCGACCGCGGGCACGGCAAGTGCGCACGTCAGCGCGGCCGCTGCGAGCAGGGCGCCGCGTCGGAGCGTGGACCGGGAGTCGATGGTCGCCATGGTCGTCACCTCAGTTGCGCGTCGACTTCTTCGAAGTAGCTCTGATCGACGAGCACTTCGCGCTTCCCGCCGGCGGCCGGCGACACGACGCCTTCCATCTCCATCATGTCGACGAGGCGCGCCGCGCGGCTGAAGCCGATGCGCAGCCGCCGCTGCAGATACGAGATCGACGCCTGGCCCGTCGAGACGACGATGCGCGCGGCTTCGTCGTAGAGATCGTCCTTCTCGAACTCCAGCTTCTCGGGGCCCGCCTTCTCCTCGGCCGTGATCGTCGTGTCGTAGATCGGCTTGCCCTGCTTGCGCAGGAAGCTGCACAGCCGCGCCGTCTCCTGCTCGGAGATGTACGGGCCGTGGATGCGCACCGCGCGCGACGAGGCCGGCGGCAGATAGAGCATGTCGCCCTTGCCGAGGAGCTGCTCGGCGCCGTTGCCGTCGAGAATCGTGCGCGAGTCGATGCGCGACGCGACGCGGAACGCGATGCGCGCCGGCAGGTTCGCCTTGATCACGCCGGTGATGACGTCGACCGACGGGCGCTGCGTCGCGAGAATCAAGTGGATGCCGACCGCGCGCGCCATCTGCGCGAGCCGCGCGATCGACTCTTCGACTTCTTTTCCCGCGACCATCATCAGGTCCGCGAGCTCGTCGATGATGACGATCACGTAGGGCAGCGTGCGCAGATCCTTGCCGTCCGGCCCTTTCGCGTCGGGCTTCTCGGCCAGCGCCGCGCGCACGTTGCGGTTGAACTGATCGATGTTCCGCACGCCGTGCGCTGCGAGGTTCTTGTAGCGCTCTTCCATTTCGCGCACGGCCCACCGCAGCGCGTTCGCCGCCTGCTTCGGATCGACGACGACCGGCGTCAGCAGGTGGGGGATGTCCTCGTACATCCCGAGCTCCAGCCGCTTCGGATCGATCATGATGAACCGCACGTCGTCGGGCGTCGCGCGGAAGAGCACGCTGCTGATCATCGCGTTGACGCTGACGGACTTGCCCGCGCCGGTCGATCCGGCGATGAGCAGGTGCGGCATCGTCGCGAGGTCGCTCACGAACGGCTCGCCGTGGATCGTCTTGCCGAGCGTCATCGTGAGCTTGGACGTCGATCGCGTGTAGACGTCCGACTCGAGCAGCTCGCGCAGCGTGATCGACTCGCGGTTGGCGTTCGGGATCTGGATGCCGACGGTCGACTTGCCGGGGATGCGATCGATCAGCACGGACTCGGCCTGCATCGCGAGGCAGAGGTCGTCGGCCAGGCCCGTGATGCGGCTGTACTTCACGCCCGCATCCGGCTTGAACTCGTACGTCGTGACGACCGGTCCGGGATGAATCTGGACGACGGTGCCTTCGACGGAGAACTCGCGGCACTTCTCTTCGAGCAGGCGCGCGGCGTCGCGCAGCTCGCGCTCGTCGATCTTGCGCGCGCCCTGCGGCGCGTCCAGCAGCGTCACCGGTGGCATCAGATAGCCGCCCTGCCGGCGCTCGGCCGGCGTCTTCGACTCGCGATCGCCCAACGGCAGCGGCTGCGCCACGGGCGTCGGCACGGGCCGCTTGATGGCCGGCGGCCGCGCAGGCGCGGCCGGCCGCTCGGGCATGTCGATCGCGTCGTCTTCGTCCTCTTCGCCGGGCAGCGCGGTCCGCGTCTTCGCGCGCAGCGATTTGAGCGCCGCGGCCGCCTCGGCCGACTTCGTCGCGATCTCCGGCGCGCGGTCCCTGCCCGCCTTCTTCACGTGCTTGTCGACGACCTGCTGGCGCTCTTTGTCGCGCCGCCGGGCCTCGCGCCATTCGGTGAAGCGCGTCATCAGCCCGCGCTCGACGCGCACGCGCTTGGCGATCGTCGTCGCCGCGCGGCCGAACGAGAACTGCGTCGTCAGGATGACGGAGAGCGCCGTCAGCGTCAGCAGGCAGATCGTCGCGCCCGTCCGGCCGAAGTAGAACGACAGCATCGTCGCGGCGACGCTGCCGATCCAGCCGCCGGCGTGGCGCGCGGGATCGAAGACGCTGAACGCGACCTCGAACAGGCCCGCCAGCGCGACGACGAACAGCGTGGCGCCCGCCATCTTCGTGTAGCCCGCGTCGATCGTCGTGCACCAGAAGTAGTGCCACGCGACGACGCCGGTGACGAGGGGGAGCAGGAAGGCGGCGTAGCCGCAGAGCTGGATCGAGGCGGTCGCCAGGAACGCGCCGAAGCGGCCGGCGAAGTTGTGGACCTCGCCGCCGGGCAAATCGTTGAAGAACCAGACGGGATCGGCCGCCGAGTACGTCAACAGCGCGATCAGCCAGATCAGCGCGGCGCCGAACAGCGCGACGCCGACGAACTCACTGACACGACGGGACATGGCGGAATCGGCCAAAGCGGCGCTCCTCATACTTCCATCACGACCGGCAGCACGAGCGGGCGTCGGCCCGCGCGCTTGCGAAACAGGCGTTGCAGCTCCTGCCGGACACGCTCCTTGAGCAGGCCCGGATCGGTCCGCTCTTCGACGGGCGCGTCCTCGATGGCGCGGACCAGCAGATCCGGCGCCTCGCGCAGCAGCTCGGCGTGACGCGCGTCGATTGCCAGGCCGCGCGTGATCAGCTCCGGCGCGGACTCGACCATCCCGGTCTGACTGTTGACGGCAATCACCGGGACGACCAGGCCGTCGCCGGCCAGGTGCTTGCGGTCGCGCAGGACCTCGTCGCCGATCTCGCCCGTCCGCGTCCCGTCAATCAACGTCCGGCCCGCCGGCACGCGGTCGGCCACCCGACCGCCCTCCGCGTCGAACCGAAGGACGTCCCCGTCCTCGGCCATGAGGACCTTCGTCGAGGGGGAAACCAGGGTTGCCATGCGGGCGTGCCGGGCCAGTTGCCGGTACTCCCCGTGTATCGGCACGAAAAATCTGGGCTTAATAAGCGACAGCAAAAGTTTTAGCTCTTCGCCGCTGCCGTGGCCCGACACATGGACCCGCTTGTCCGTGTCGCCCACGATCTGAGCCCGGCGGCGGGCGATGTGGTTCATGACCCGCGCCACGGCCTTCTCGTTGCCGGGGATCACCCGCGCCGAGAACACCACCACGTCGTCCCGCTCCAGATGGACGAAGCGGTGGTCGTCGATGGCGATGCGCGGCAGGGCGGCCTGGGCCTCGCCCTGCGAGCCCGTGCACACACACAACACGTCTTCAGGCGGAAAGTCGCGCAGGTCGCTGTCCCGAATCAGCAGGCCCGGCGGAACCTTCAAATAGCCGAGCCGCTGGGCAATCTCCGAGTTCTGCAGCATGCCCCGGCCGACGAACGCGACCTTGCGGCCGAACTGCTCGGCGAGATCGACGAGGACCTGCAGGCGGTAGATGCTCGACGAGAACGTCGTGACGACGATCTTGCCGGTGGCGCTGCTGAAGACCTCGTCGAAGCCGTCGATGACGCTGCGCTCGGAGCCCGTGAAGCCGTCGCGATCGGCGTTCGTGCTGTCGGAGAACAGCGCGAGCACGCCGGCCGATCCGAGCTCGCCGAAGCGATGGAGATCGAAGGCCTGTCCGTCGAGCGGCGTCTGATCGACCTTGAAGTCGCCGGTG
>CAZNMF010000106.1:0-28052 GCA_964573795.1 uncultured Solibacteraceae bacterium | reverse complement strand
CGGTCGGATTCAGCATCCAGGTGTCGACCGACGGCACGACCTGGAGCGCACCGCTCACGCGGGGCAAGGGCGCGGCGACGACCGTGATGGCGTTCAAGCCGACGCAGGCCAAGTTCATTCGCATCACGCAGACGGGCACCGGTACGGATCGCTGGGGCGTCGCGCGGATGCGGGTTTATCAGGCAGGGAAGTAAGGCGCTTCGCGAACTTCGAACTGCGAACTTCGAAATCTGATTCCCGCCGGGCTCGGCTCTCACGACCGCCCGGCGGGAACTTTCTTGTGCCGTTCTTCGTCTGACGCCCGTGGGGCTACGCGGGCGACGGCGTCAGACGTGAGTCACGCCGATTCCTGCGCGCCCGTGCGAAGATACGTCAGGCCCACATGCCGCTCTTCGAATATCGCTGCCTCGCGTGCCACGACGAGTTCGAATTGCTGATCCGCGGCTCCGCGCAGCCCGTTTGTCCATCGTGCGGCGCGACGTCGCTCGAGAAGATTCTCTCGACGTTCGCCGTCAGCTCCGACGGCACGCAGACCCGCAGCCGCGAGCGCCTCGGCGCGAAACAGCGCGCCAAGGCCGCGAGCAACAACGCCGAGCGCACGTTCTACAAGCACGATCATCACGACGATTGAGGCCGTCGTAGCCGGCGGGCTTCAGCCCGCCGGGCCCCGCAGGGCTAAAGCCCTGCGGCTACGAAGACGTTCAGAGCTGTAGCCCCCAGGCCTCGCGCCTCGAGCCCCAAGCCGACCTTCTTCAGTCGTTCCTCAACGTCTCGATCGGATCGACGCGCGCGGCGCGTCGCGCAGGAATCGCAGCGGCCATGACGCACGCGGCGACGACGACGGCGAGACTCGCGGCGTACATCCACGGATCGAAAACCTGGACGCCGCTGCTGAACACGAACGGCAGCCATCTCACGACCGTTCTGAGCAGCATCGCGGCGAAGCCGACGCCGACAGTGATCCCCACGGCCACCGGCAGAAACATGTGCGACAGCACCCATCCCGCGATGTTCCGCATCGTCGCACCGAGCGCCATGCGCACGCCGATGTCTTTCTTGCGTTCCTCCACGAGATAGGAAAGCACGCTGAACAAGCCCGCGGCTGTGAGCGCGAGCGCCAGGCTGCTCAGCACGATCGTCAGCCAGAAACCGAGCCAGAGGCCGAATGTGCTGCCCTGCGTCATCGCTCGCAATGTCGTGATGTCACTCAGCGCAGGATCGATCGTGAGGAGACGCGCGAGCAGCGTTCGGCGCGCCTCACTGGGATCGCCATGCATGCGCACGACGAGCGCCGGACCGGCACGTTCGAGGGCGATTGGTACGTACACGTCTGGATTGTCTGGAGTGCTGTTCGTCTTCCGTCCGACGTCGTGGGCCACGCCGATCACCGTGTAGACGCGCGACGGCACGCGCGTCGGCGTGGGATTGTTCGGTGCGGGAGGTGCCGTCGCCTCGAACCGGATCGTCTGACCGATCGCCGGCTGTCCCGGCCAAATCCGACGCGCGCCGTTCTCGGAGACGACGACCACGCCGGCGTCGCTCGATCGTTCGTCGGCTCTGAAGGCACGTCCCTGCACGATCTCGATGTCGAGCGTGTCGAAATATTCGGGCGACACGAAGCCGTAGCCGATCCCTGCCTGTGACGGCGCGGCCGTCTCCGCACGTGCTGGTGCGGGAAGGCCGTTCAGCGTCGCCCACGACGCGGCAACAGATTGAACCCCGGGCTGCCTCCTGATCTGATCGAGCAGCGCCGTGCGCCGGGACTCGTCCGCGATGGGCACGATCAACGTGTCGCTCGTGCGCAGTCCGATTCCGGCCGCGGCGTCTGTCAACGCATTGCGCAGCAGGACCGCCGACGACACGAGCAGCAACGCCGACGCGCCGACCTGCAGCGCGACGAGCGCGCGTCGTGCGCGGCCTGGATGCGCGTCCTTCGTGACCTCGCCTTTCATCGTGCGGACCAGCTCGAGCCGCGTCGCGCGAAACGCCGGCACGAGGCCGAACAGCATCGTCGACACGAGGGCGCCGCCGAACAGGAACAGCAGGATCCGCCAATCGAGCGGCAGCGGCACCACATCCAGACGTTCCGCGATCTCCGGCAGCATCGTCGCACTCGCACCGGCGAGCATGCCGGCCAGCAGCAGACGCGACAGCACGATACCGAGCGCGGCGGCGGCCAGCGCGAGCACGAGACTCTCGGTCAGTAACTGGCGGACGACGCGTGGGCGGGACGCGCCGAGCGAGAGGCGGATGCCGATCTCGCGCTGGCGCGACAGTCCGCGCGCGAACTGCATGTTGGCCGCGTTGGCGCAGGCGATCAGCAGGACGAGCCCGAACGCGAAGACGAGCGGCAGGATCAGGCCCTTGAACGTCTCGGGCGAAAGCGTGCCGTTGTCCGGCGTCAGATAGATCACATTCGGATAGCCGCGTCTGTTCCGGCGCAGATCATCGCGGCTAGAGGCCCACGCGGTCAGCCGCGCTTCGGCTTGCTCCTGTGAGATGCCGGGCTTCAGCCGCCCGATCACGTTGCGCGAGACGACATCGCCGTCGCGGATCGATGTCGGGTCGAGCTGCGCCGCGGCGGCGATCGGCGCCCAGAAATCCGGTGGCGAGACCTGCAGTCCCCGGAAGTCCTCGGCCATCACGCCGATCACGTCGTAGGACAGCCCGTTGACCGACACGCGGCTGCCGATCGCACCTCGATCGCGTTGAAACAGCTTCTTCCATCCACGGTCGCTCAGGACGATCGCCGGCGTGCCACCGGAAAGCGCGTCGTCAGCGGGCGCGAGCGTGCGTCCGGCCGCGGCAGTCGCGCCGAGCATCTGGAAGAAGTTGCCGCTGACGAGCACGCCCGTGGTCGTGAATCCGTTGACGCGCGCTTGGATGGGAAATGTCGCCGCCGCCGCGTCGGCTAGAACGTCGGTGTCGCGACGCACGATCTCGAATTCGTGCTGCGAGAATGGCATCCCGCCGTAGGGGCCCGCCTCGCGGGGAAGATCCGGTCTCGATGGCCGCTCGACGAGGAACAGCTGCTCCGGATTGCGCACGGCATCGACGCGGAGGAAAACCGCGTTGTAGACGGTGAAGGCGACGGTGACGAGCGCCAAGCCGAGGGCGATCGTCGCCACGATGGTGAGCGAAGCGAGCGGGGCGCGGAGACACGTACGGAACGCGTAGACGACGTCGCGGGCGAGCGCGTCGATCGTCGCTGTGCCGCGAACGTCGCGGCACTCGTCGGCGGCGCGCGGCGCGGAGCCGAAACGCGCACGGGCGAGCCGCAGCGCTTCGTCGCGGCTCATGCCGGCCGCGATGTGCGTGTGCGCCTCGCGCTCGATGTGGAACTCGAGCTCCTCGTCGAGCTCCTGTTCGGTCCGGCGCCGGAGGACGAGCGCGCGAAGACGCAGCCGCAGATCGCGCCAGGTCATGGTGTCGACTCGCGACACTAGCAGGGCTAGTGTCGGATGTCAACACCACATAAAGTTCGAAGTTCGTCCCCCGACCGGCTCCGGACCAAGTTCGAAGTTCGAAGTTCGAAAACACCCGTCAGTGCGCCGTCGTCGCGCGCACGTGATGGACGGTCCGCCGGCTCTCCGTGATCTGGAACTCGACCATCGCGTGCTGGACGAGGCGGTAGAGCTCCGCGAACTCCTCGCGCGAGAAGTCGAAGCGCGCGTGGCCCAGGCGCAGCGTGAGCTGGCCGCACGCGCACTGCGTGACGCGCCAGTCCGCGCCGTCGTCGCAGGGCTGCATCATCGCGTGATCCGGTGTCGGCGTCGTCGGCATGAACGTCTCCTCGCGTTACTTGCGGGCCGATTCGATGGTCCGCGCGCTCTCGAGCACCCAGCTCGCGATGCGCGCGTCGGGCAGGAGCGCCTGCGGCGAGAGCGCGTGCTGCAGGCCGTCGAGGCGTTGCCGCAAGCCGTTCTCGATGCCGCCGTACGAGAGCAGCAGCGGCGTGACGAGCACGCGATAGCCCGCGTCGTTGGCGGCCTGCACCTTCTGGCGGAGATCGGCTGTCGCGCGATCGCGCACGGCGGGCTCGGCGTCGTCCCGCAGCGTGACGTACTCGATGCGCGCGTACGGCGCCTTCCCGGCGATGCGCGCCGCCAGCGCCGCCATGTCGTCCAGCCATTCCGCGTTGGCGGCGTCGTCGTTCGGCCCGTGCGCGGCGAGAATGACGACCTCGTGCGACGGGTCCTTGCCGAACGCCGCGGCGCGATCCGCCAGAATGTCGGCGACGATGGGATGACGGTCGAGCGCCGGCGACATGCGGATCGGCACCGTCGACGTCACCGGCCGCGGCAGCCCGTTGGCGTCCTTGGTGTCGTCGGCCGCGTGCGCAGCCATGTCGTGCCCGCTCATGGCATGCGCGGTGCCGCCGTCGTGGCCCATGCCGCTCATGCTCGCGAACGCGGCGAGGTCCTCCGGCGCGTCCGCGCGCAAGCCGAGCAGATACCGCGTCGACTCGATCACGCTGCTGTGCGACGACACGAACAGCGGCACGGCGACGATCGCCGTGACGCCGCGCTTCGTCAGCGCGTCGACGCCTTGTTGCAGCGTCGATCGATCCGCCATGCCGAACGCGACTTCCGTCGGCATCTGCTTGTCCGTCTCTTTGGCGACGGCGCGGACCTGATCGTTCCAGCCCGTGCTGCCGCCGTGGGCCATGAGCAGGATGCCGGTCGTGGCCGGTGCGCGATCCTGCGCGTCGGCGGCGCGGCCGGCGAATGTCGCGATCGTGAAAGTGAGCAGCAACGTGACGAGACGGAGCGATCGATTCATGAAGGTCTCCCTGCGGGACAAGACGCTCGTGGCCGTCATCGCGTCCGCGTGAAGGTGTAGTTCACGCCGAACCGCGCGGTGCGGCCGTAGTCGGGCCGATCGAACGTCGGCTGCGCCTCGGTCAGCTTGCGATCGCGGCTGTCGCCGAGGTTGTCGACGGCGGCGAACACGCGCACGCCGCGCGCCAGCGTCTTCGACGCGTAGAGGTTCCAGATCTGGTAGGCGTACGAGAAATCGGACGGCCCGTTCTCGTCCGCGCTCGTCGGCCATTTGCCGAGGAACGTTCCGCGCACGTTCGCCACCAGGCCCCACGCCGGCAGCGCATACTCGAGCTTCACGTGCCCTTGATGACGGCTGCGATAGGGGAGCCAGACGTTGGTCGTTGCGTCGACGGCGTTCAGATACGTGTACGCGCCGGAGAACGTCAGCGCGCGCGTCAGGGCGACGCGGCCGTCGACGTCCAGGCCCTGCGTGCGCGCGCGATCGACGTTCAGGTTGACGAACGTGAAATACGCGCCGCCCGACGAGTCGTACTCGAACGACGGCGGCACGCCGTGCCCGGCCATGATCGCGTCGAGCGCCGTGCCCGAGCAGTCTTCACCCATCGTCGCATCGCAGACCGACACGTAGTTGATCAGGTTCCGCAGGTTGTGCCGGAACGTGTTGAAGGAGAGCTGATAGCGTCCGGCCGCGAACGTCGCGCCGCCGGAGTACGACCGGCTCGTCTCCGGCTCGAGCGTGGGATTGCCGATCACCTGGTAGCCGTACTCGAGGTGCAGCAGGTGGTAGTAGAGCTCGCCGAGGTTCGGCGCGCGGAAGCCCTGTCCGGCCGCGCCGCGCAGCGTCAGGTGATTGGTGGCGCGATAGACGAGGCCCGCCTTCGGCACGAAGTGGCCGCCGAACTGCGAGTTGTGCTGGTAACGGCCGCCGAGCGTGATCACGACCGCGCTCGCCGGCTGAATCCGATCCTGGACCCACAGGTCGTGCGTCGTCAGCGTCTGGCCGGCGTCGGCGCCGACGATGCGGTTGTCGCCGCGGTACGCGTCGTGCGCGCCCTCGTAGCCCGCCTGCACGAACTGCCAGCGGCCGAGCTGCCGGCTGATCGTCGCGTCGGCGCGACGATACGTCTCGTGCAGCGTGCCGATGTCGAACTCCGGGCCTTCGATGCCGCCGGTGAGCAGCCGGCTGTTCGATCGCTCGTCGTACGTCGACGAGTAGCCGCGCACCTGCAGGGACGTCGACGAGTCCAGCGCGAAGTCGCCCGTGACCGACGCCGTCTGGCCGTCGTCGTTCGATCGCAGCGCCGTCGGCGCGCTCGAGTAGCGGCCCGTGTTCGGATCGATGTTGACCGCCGTCCCGCGGCCCTGCTGGCGGTTGTCGTAGCTCGTGCCCGTGAAGCTCAGCGCCGCGCGCGGCGTGATCGCGTAGCGCACCTTGCCCAGCACGTCCTGCCGGTGCTCGTCGGCGCCGACCGTCGACGCGCTGTTCGGCAGCAGCGTGTAGCCGTCGCGCTGCTGATGCCCGACGTTCAGGAACGCCGTCAGCGCGTCCCAGCGGCCGCCGATGCTGGCGCGGCTGTCGAGCACGCCGAGCGTTCCGCCCGACAAGGTCGCGTCGACGTCGAGCGGCGCCGACGGCTCGCGCGAGACGAGGTTGATGACGCCGCCGATTGCGTCCGTGCCGTAGAGCGCGGACGCCGCGCCTTTGACGACCTCCACGCGCTCGATCGGCCCGATGGCCTGCTGGTTCAGATCGATGACGCCGCTGTTGATGCCGCGCGCGCCGACGATCGGCAGGCCGTCGAGCAGCACCGCCGTTTCCTTCGTGTCGATGCCGTCGATCTGCTGGCCGGCCTGGAGACCGACGCCGTACGACTCGGTGCGCGTGACCACGCCCGGCACCTCGGCGAGCACGTCGCCCACGCGCTCGTAGCCGGTGTGGCGGATGTCGTCCCGCGAGATCGACAGCACCTTCGTCGGCGTGTCGCTCTCGAGCTCGGTCACGCGCGACGCGGAGACGACGACGTCCTCCCGCGCGCGCGCGAAGGCGAGCGTGAGGGCGGCGGCGTCGATCGTCTCGCCGGCCGAGACGAGCACGCGCGTCGGCTCGAGCGTCAGGCCCGGCCGCGACGCGGTGATCTCGTAGAACCCCGGCGTCAGGCCGCGCGCGGTGAACGTGCCGTCGGCGCCCGTCCGGACGGTCGTCGACGCGCCGGACAGCACGCTGCGAATGGTCACCGTCAGATCGGCGACCGGAAGCCCTTCGGGATCGGCGATGCGGCCGCGCACGCCGCCGGTGTTGCCGGTCGTCGCCGATGCCGACACCGTCTGGTCATCCGCGACCCGCGCGTGTGAGGGAACGGAGCACAACAGCGGAAGAAGGAGTGCGAGAACGAACGCCAGACGTCGTGTCGAGACACGTCT
The DNA here is from genome assembly GCA_964573795.1 of uncultured Solibacteraceae bacterium. Taxonomy (GTDB): domain Bacteria; phylum Acidobacteriota; class Vicinamibacteria; order Vicinamibacterales; family SCN-69-37; genus CAZNMF01. The sequence goes on along the minus strand of CAZNMF010000106.1, from coordinate 20,847 downwards.
GCCCATGATGGCCGCTTCCTTTCGTCGAGAGTGAACGGCAGATCGGGAGGCGTGCGAAGCGCGTCGGCGTCCGCTAGAATTGCGGCGCCGGACGCGTCACGCGAAGCACGTGATGAACGGTTCTCTCCGGACCTGCGTTCGGTCGTCCCGCCGGGTGTTCCAGCACCTGGCGGGACTCACAAGTGAGATTCGATCTCACTTGAAACGTCGCCTAGCTTAAATCCGACCTATCAGGTCGGTCAAGAGCGGATTCGTCCTCAAGCGACCGGCTTCCCTAAGAAATCGCGATCGTCGGCGAAACGTCGGTCCTATTGACAGACCAAAAAGGTCGTATAAAGTAGGTCGCCGTAGTGAGACTCGTCTCACAAACTCATCCGTCAGACGATTTTTCATCACGCACGGAGACAGCGACCTTATGAAGAAGCGCTCTCGCTCACGCAGGAAGCCGTCCGGCGCGCGCCGGCCCACGAACTGGTTCGTTCTCGGGGCCGCCGTTGCTGCGTCGGGCACCCTCACCTCGAAGACCGTGGCCGCCGCGCCCGCGCAAGGCGGGCCCGCGATGGACACGGCCGGTGCCGGCTCGACCGCCGCCGGCACTTTACAAGCCGCCCGGGATCAGCGCGTCCTCACGTTCTCGATTCCGGCGGGCCCGCTCGACGTCGTGCTCGCGCAGTTCGAGCGCGCCACCGGCATCAAAGCCGAAGCGGCCGTGCGCGACATTCTCAACGTGCAGTCGCCGGGCGTGACGGGTCGGATGTCCGTGGCGCAGGCGCTGGATCGCCTGCTGGCCGGCACGTCCGTCGAAGCCGCGACCGTCGACGCGACGACGATTCGTCTGGCGGTGCGCCAGGTCTCGGAGTCGGTCGACGTGCTCGGCGCGATCCCGCAGCCCGCGTCGCCGAAGTACACCGAGCCGCTGCGCGACATCCCCGCGACCGTCGTCGTCATTCCGCAGAGCGTGATTCAGGAGCAGGGCGCGACGTCGCTGCGCGATGCGCTGCGCAACACGCCCGGCATCACGCTGACGGCGGGCGAGGGCGGCACCGCGCCGGGCGACAACCTGCTGATTCGCGGCTTCAGCGCGCGCAACGACGTCTACATCTACTGCGCGCGCGATCCGGGCGTCGCCAGCCGCGACACGTTCAACACTGAAGCGGTCGAGGTCGCCAAGGGCCCCTCGTCGGTCGTCGCCGGGCGCGGATCGGCGGGCGGCTCGGTCAACATGGTGACGAAGGCCGCCAACGCGATCGACGCCACGACGATCCAGCTCGGCGGCGGCTCGGCCGACTACAAGCGCCTCACCGCGGACGTCAATCGCAAGATCTCGAAGACGGCGGCCGTGCGCGTCAACATCATGGCGCAGGACTCCGGCGTGCCGCGTCGTGACGAGGTGAAGCAGAAGGGCTGGGGCATCGCGCCGTCGCTCGCGCTCGGGCTCGGCACGCCGACGCAGGTCACGTTCAACTACCAGCGCCTGCAGCAGAACAACGTGCCGGACTACGGCCTGCCCGGCACGCTGCCGGCGCTCGCCAACGACGAGGGCATTACCGTCAAGGACCTCGACTTCAGCAACTTCTACGGCCTCGTGTCGCGCGACCACGAGAAGCTGACGTCGGACGTGGGCACGGTCACGGTGGATCACCGGTTCTCGCCGCAGACCAGCGTGCGCAACCTCACGCGCTACGGCCGCAACTATCTCGATCGCGTCGTCACGCCGCCGCGCGCGGCGTCGGCGAGCAACGGCGGCGCCGATCCGTTCTTCGATCCCACCGTGCCGCAGATCCGCCGCACGGACACGAAGTACCAGGAGCGCGACGACAAGTCGTTCACCAACCAGACCGATCTGACGACGCGGTTCGAGACCGGGGCGATCCGGCACGCGTTCGTCGCGGGCCTCGAGCTGTCGCACGACGCGCAGCCCAGCTACGCGCTGACCGACGCGTTCGGCAACGGGCGCCCGCCGGTGACCGATCTCTTCCATCCCGATCCGGGCCAGCCCTACACGCCCACGCTCGTGCGCACCGGGGCGGAGACCGACGGCCGCGCCAACTCGCAGGCCGTCTACGCGTTCGACACGCTGAAGATGGGGAAGGTCCAGGCCGATCTCAGCGCGCGCTGGGATCACGTGCGCGTCGAGTACGCGAACACGGCGACGACGGGCGTGACGACGAACTTCGACCGCAGCGACAAGGCCCTCAGCGGCCGCGCCGGCATCGTCTACAAGCCGGTCGAGCGCGGCAGCCTCTACGCCGCCTACAGCACGTCGTTCACGCCGTCGTTCGACGGCAGCTTCGGCCTGACGCTCTCGGCCAGCGGTGCCAACAGCGCGGCGCTGCCGCCCGAGCGGAGCCGCAACGTCGAAGTCGGCACGAAGTGGGATGTCCGCAACGGTCTGTTCGCGTCGATTGCCGTGTTCCGCACGGACAAGGTCAACGCGAAGACCGTCGACGCGTCCGGCGCGACCGTGCTCGCGGGCAATCAGCACGTGCAGGGCGCCGAGCTGGGCATCTCGGGCAACCTGACGCGCGACTGGCAGGTGTTTGGCGGCCTGTCCGTGATGCAGGGCAAGATCGACGACTCGGGCAACGCGGCCGAGGTCGACAAGCAGTTGTCGTACGTGCCGAAGAGCTCGTTCAACATCTGGTCGACGTACCGGATCGCGGCCGTCACGTTCGGCGGCGGCGCGCAGTACACCGACGGCTACTATTTCCAGAACACGAACGCGATCACGTCGGCCAACGCGGAGGCGATTCGCGATCTCACGCGCTACTGGCTCTACAACGCCATGGCGACGTGCGAGCTCAACAAGCACGTCAGCCTGCAGATCAACGGCCTGAACCTGTCGAATGCGAAGTACGTCGACCGCGGCTATTCCGGACACTTCATTCCGGGCCCCGGCCGTGCGGTCATCGTCAGCCCCGTCCTGACGTTCTAGCCGGACGACGTCGGGACGTGTTCCTTCACATCCCCGATGTGCTCTCACGGGAGCAGGTGGCGGATATCCGCCACCTGCTCGCAACCGCGGCGTGGGTCGACGGCCACGGCGCGCCCGGCGATTTGTGCGCCCCCGCGCACCTGCAGCTCGACGAGCACGATCCCCTGACGTGGCGGCTGGGCGACGTCATCGCAGATGCGCTCGGCCGGAGCGCGCTGTTTGCCGCCGCCGCGCTGCCGCTGCGCGTGTTTCCGCCGATCTTCGAGCGCGATCGCGCCGTCACGCCGCTCCCGTCGCAGGTCGACGACGCGGTGCGCACGCTGCCGGGCTCGCCGCTGCGCCTGCGGGCGGATCTGTCGGGCATGGTCTTCCTGTCGGATCCCGCCGACTACGAGGGCGGCGACCTCGTCGTCACCGACGCGTTGGGCGCCTACGCGGCCAAGGAGCGCGCCGGGCACGTCGTCCTCTATCCGTCGTCGGTGGAGCACGCGATTCGCCCGGTGACGGGCGGTGTCCGTCTGGCGGCGCGGTTCTGGGTACAGAGCCTGATCCGCGATCGCGAGCCGCGCGATCTGCTCCTCGATCTCGACATGACCATCAAGCGCCTCACGGCCTCCGGCGCCGATGCCGACGCGATCGACCAGCTCGGACGTCTTTATCAGCGGCTCGTGCGACGCTGGGCGGAGCTGTAGGGAAGGCTTGGGGCTCGAGGCTTGGGGCGTGATGGGCCTGCATCTGCGAAAAGCCGTCGCCCGCAGTCCCGTCGTCTGTAGCCCGTCAGTCAGATGTAGGCCGGGTCTTCAGACCCGGCGGGGCGATCGGGGATGGTCGTCATGGGCGGCCCCCCGTGGCCGCCCGTGTCTGCAGACGGCTACGTTTCGTACGCCGCCGCTTGAATCTCGTACAACTGCGCGTACGGACCGCGCGCGGACATCAGCGCGGCGTGCGTGCCGGTCTCCGCGACGCGCGCGCCGTCGAGCACGACGATCAGATCCGCCATGCGCACGGTGGAGAAGCGGTGCGACACGAGAATGGTGACGCGTCCGGTGTCGCCGGCCTCCCGCGCTGCGGCGGCGTACCGCTCGAACAGCGCGTGCTCGGTCTCGGCGTCGAGGGCGGCGGTCGGCTCGTCGAGCACCAGCACGAGCGGCTGCGCGCGCATGAAGCCGCGCGCCAGCGCGAGCTTCTGCCACTGGCCGAAGCTCACGTCGACGCCGTCCGGCCACGCCGGGCCGAGCTGCGTGTCGAGCCCGCCCGGCAGCCTGGCGACCACATCGTCCGCGCCGGCGCGCCCGACGGCCGTCGTCACGGCCGGCGCGTCGTCGATGCGCGGCACGTCGCCGACGCCCACGGCCTCGCGCGCGCGCAGCTCGAACTTGAAGAAGTCCTGGAACGCGCCGGCGAGACGCGCGCGCCACGTCGCGGCCGGCACGCGCGCCAGATCGATCTCGTCGACGAGGATGCGTCCGCGCGCCGGCTCGTACATCTTCGCGAGCAGCTTCACGAGCGTCGACTTGCCCGCGCCGTTCTCGCCGACGATGGCCACGACCGCGCCTGCGGGCAGATCGAGCGACACGTCGTCGAGGACGAGCCGATCGGTGCCCGGATAGGCGAAGGACACGTGATCGAACCTGATGCCGCGCGCGAGCCGATCGGGGACGGGGTGATCGGCGCGCGTCGCGGCCGACGCGGCGTAGTCCTCGAGCCAGGCGAGCCGCCGCGCCGCGTCCATCCAGATGCCGCGGAGAAATCCGATTTCGCCGACCGTCGCGCCGACGGAGTACGACAGGCGCGAGCCTGCGGCGAGCGCGAGCAGCACGGCGCCGACCGGTGCGCGGAGGCCGATCGCGACGAACGCGATCGCGGCGACGTACGCGAGGCCGAACACCGCCCACGCGAGCGCGTGCCAGGCCGCCGATCGCCAGCGTGCCGCCGCGACGGGCTGGTTGCCGAACTCGAGCGCGCGGCGGCGATCGGCAATCAGCCGATCGCCGATGCCCGTCACGCGCACGTCCTTGCCGGGCACGGCCGTCGTGGCGACGTCGAAGAGGTGCCGCGCGAGGCGCAGCGCGGGCGCGCCGCGCTGGTACGCGCGCCGCTCGACGTCGGGCCGCCACGCCGACGTGACCACCGTCGGCGCGGCGAACAGCGCCAGCAGCGCGAGCGCCGGATGGATCGACACGAGCAGGCCGATCGTGATCGCGAGCCGCAGGATCCAGGCACACGTCGTGAACAGCGACATGTACATGTGGTCGAGCATGAAGACCTGGTTGCGCAGCACGGCCAGGCGATCGAGATACTCGGACCGTTCCTGATGCGCGATCGTCGGAATCGTCGCGAGCAGCGTGGCGACGTGCGACTCGAGCGCGATCGTCACCTTGTCGCGAAAGCGCCGCTGCACGCGCACGCTGACGGTCTGCAGGAACCACGTCGCGGTCGCCGAGACGCCGATGGCGATCGCCGAGAGCCGCACCAGCCGCCAGTTCCCGGCCAGCGCGCCTTCGCCGATCCACGTCAGCCACAGCGCGAGCAGCGCGTCCGGCAGCGCCGCGAGCAGCGCCAGCACGAACGACACGGCAATCAGGCCCGGCTCGTACCGATAGCCGAGCTTGCACAGCCGCCACATCGAGGACAGGCCGGGCGGAAGCGGCTCGATCGCGCGTGAAGCAGAGGAGGCCATGTTTTCAATCGTTGTGAAGATGCGCCGAAGGCGCCTCAGCAAGTTCAAAGTTCGAAGTTCGAAGTTCGAAGTTGACGAGCGCACTTTTACGCCAAGACGTCATATCGCCGTCCTTCCTCGTCCTGGTCGCTCGTGAAGCGCTGCGCCTGCAGATCGAACATCGTCCGGTAGCGGCCGCCAAGCGCCATCAGCTCGTCGTGCGTGCCGAGCTCGACGACCTTGCCGTGCTCGACGACGCAGATGCGGTCGGCGTGACGCACGGTCGAGAAGCGGTGCGAGATCAGAATCGTCGTGCACGCGCGCGTCGCGGCCAGCAGGCGCTGGAAGATCTCGGCCTCGCCGCGCACGTCGAGCTGCGCCGTCGGCTCGTCGAGCAGGACGACGCGCGCGCCGCGCGCGACGGCGGCCAGCGCGCGGGCGAGCGCGACGCGCTGCCATTGGCCGCCCGACAGGTCCGTGCCGTTGTCGTAGCCGCGCGCGAGCACCGTGTCCAGGCTGCCGAGCCCTGACGCGCCGGCGGACTCGAGCGCGTCGCGGACGATGTCGTCGGGCGCGCCGCCCGGCGAGACGTTGTCGCGCAGGGACCAGTGGAAGCGCGTGAAGTCCTGGAAGACGGCGGCGAGGCGCGATCGCCAGCCGGCGAGGTCCAGATCGCGCAGGTCGATGCCGTCGACCTCGATCGCGCCGTGCTGCGGCTCGTAGAGCCGGCACACGAGCTTGGCCAGCGTCGTCTTGCCGGCGCCGTTCTGGCCGACGATCGCGAGCGACGTGCCGGCCGGAATCGTGAGCGTGAAGCCGTCGAGCACGGGCGCGCCGCCGGGATAGGCGAACGTCACGTCGCGGAAGCGAATCTCGCGCGCGGGCAATCCGGCCGCGGCGCGATGGCCGGACGTGAGCCGACCGGCAGCAGCCATCGCCGGGCCGAGGCGGTGCATCGCGGCCATCGGCGCCGACGCGCCGTCGAGCGCCCAGTTGAATCCGCCGAACGCGATCATCGACGTGCCGATCGCGCATTGCGCGTAGATGACGACGCGGCCGAGATCGATCTGGCCGGCCTGCAGCGCGGACACGAGCGACCAGAGCACGACGACGTTGGCCGCCGTGACGACGAGCAGGCTCCAGACGAGCGGCCGCTCGCGGAGACGCGTCGCGGCGTACTGCAGCTCGTGCAGCCGCGTGCGGCGCGCGACGAAGCGCGCCAGCGTCCAGTCCGACAGGCCGAACAGCCGGACTTCCTTGCTGGCCGGCGGATCGACGGCGAGGCGATACGTGTACTCGGCGTCGCGCTGCGCGCGCCGGACCTCGGGCGTGTTGCGATCGCGCCAGACGCCGCTCTCGCGCAGCCACCAATGCGTCGAGAGCCAGGCGGCCGCGAGCAGCAGCGGCGCCCACCACGTGTAGCCGAACAGCACGGCCGCCGACGCGAGCCCGCCGATCAGGCCGGCGAGGCCGCCGGCGATGAAGTCCATCGAGTACGACAGCGGCGGCCCCGTCATGCCGAGATCGAAGTCGCGCGCCGCCGTCAGATCGGCCGCGAGCGACGGGTCTTCGAGGTGCGCAAGGCCCGGCGGGCGGACGCACGCGATCGTGAGGCGATCGTAGAGCCACGCGGCGAGGCGATCGCCGAGCGTGTGGCTGATCGACGTGTGCAGCGGCGGCAGGATCTGGAGGACGACGAAGATCGCGCCTGCGGCGGCCAGCGGCATCGTGAGGCTGCCGCTGCGCTGCACGGCGGCGACGAGCAGGCCCATCGCGACGGCGAAGAGCGCCGGCAGCACGCCGCGAAGGACGACGACGATCCACCAGGCGAGCGCCAGCGGACGTCCGCCGCGCGGCAGCGCGGCGAAGAACTGCCATTCCTTGCGATCGCGGAGGCGGTGAAGGAAGGGCATCGTCTGCGTCGCGCGGTCAGCGTCCGAGCGCCGCGTAGTCCTCGGTGACGCGCTGCCAGATGTGCCGCGCGCGTGCGACGCGGCGCTCGTGGCGATCGGCCGTGTCGCTGCCGGGGAAGCGCGCCATGTCGATCTCGGCGCCGACGGCCAGGTGGATACCAGTGCGCGTGATGTGCCGCGTCTCGCCGAGCTCGGAGCGCACGGTTTCCGGCGGCGGCAGGAAATCGTAGGTCGCGAGCGCCATCGGATGGAAATGCGACGGCCGTTCGGCGCGCTGCGCCATCAGATAGAACATCTCGACGCTCTGGGGATCGAACGCCGCGACCTCGACGACCCCCTGCGCGTTCGGCCGATCGCGCCCGCCGCTCGGCGCGACGTAGACGCACTGGCCGCCTTCGGAAAGCAGCTCGCGCATCCGTTCCATCGTCTTCCGGTTGTGGTGCTGCTTGGCGTGCTTCTGCTCGGGCGGGTGATCGATGTAGCGCTTCGAGTAGATGCAGAGCAGGTTGCGTCCCATGCTGAACGGCACGGCCAGCGGATCGGTCGTCACGCGCTCGCCGGCGGCGAAGATCATCTGCTTGCCGATCGCCGGATAGGCGTCCTCGAGCAGCAGGCTGATCGCCTGCGGATCGCCTTCGGTCTGATGGTTCGCGAGAAAGATCACGTTCTCGCCGGCCTCGAGGTGCCGCGCGACCGCATCGAGGTGCTCGCGCCCGCGCACCGACGACTTCCGCTTGTCGACCAGCGGCCGCAGGAACTCGACGCCGAACGTGTAGTAGTCGAACGGCTCGGTGATCTGGCGATGGTACGGCTCGAACGTGAACGGCCATTGCAGCCGTTCTTCCATCCGATCCACGAACCCGCAGAGCAAATGATCGTACGCCTCGGGCTTCAGCCCCGCCTCCGAGAGCGCGGACTGATACGTCGCGAAGAAGTGCAGCAGGATCGGTTTGTACTTGGCCGGGAAACGCGCGTCGGCCAGCAGCATCTGCAGCTTGGCGTTCGACGACATCGTCGTTGAGGTCGACACAGGGACATTCTATGGGGGTTCTGAGGTTCCAAGGTTCTGAGGTTCCGAGGTTCGGGTTCTAAGGTTCGGGTTCTGAGGTGCTGAGGTTCCGGGTTCGGGGTTCGACGCCTCGGAGCCTCGGAACCCTCGGAACCTCGGCACCCTCAGCACCTCGGAACCCTCAGCACCTCGGAACCCGAACCCCGGAACCCCAGAACCCCGGAACCTAGAACCCAACTTGCGCTATCCTGCCGCGCATGAAATGGACCCCTTCTCTCGTCATCGTGGCATGTCTGGTTCTGGGGACGGCGGCGCGCGCGCAGGCGCCGGCATTCGACGTGCGCGTCGGTCAATGGGAAATGACCATCAGCGGGATGATGGGTCAGATTCCCGGCCTCGAGGCGCTGCCGCCCGACCAGCGCGCGAAGGTCGAAGCGGAGATGCGGAAGCCGCACACCGACACGAACTGCATCACGGCCGACGACCTGAAGGATCTCAACCTCGGCAAGATGGACGATGACGACGACTGCAAGGTCGTGTCGAAGCACATCACGCGCACGACCGCGGACTTCACGCGCCAGTGCACCGGCGACGCCAAGCGCACCGACGTCGCGCACATCGAGGCCGTCTCGCGCGAGAGCATCCGGATGTCGATCAAGTCGACGGGCGATCAAGGCGCGATGACGATCACGCTCACCGGCAAGTGGCTCGGCCCGACGTGCAAGAAGGATCAGTAGACGGCGAGACGTAGCGCGGATCGTGTACGAAGGGCAGGGGCGCGTCGGCGCGCAGCGCGTCCAGCACGGCACGGAAATCCGTCCGGCACCGGAATCCCAGCACGCGCTCGGCTTTGCCGGCGTCGTACACGCGGCCAATGCTCGTGTGCAGCCGCCAGCCGCGTCGCGCATAAATCGCCGGCGCCTCCGGAAAATAACGCGAGACGACAGCCGCGGCGTCGCGTTTCAACGCGTGCGCGTCCGATCGTGCGAATGGCACCGGCGCCGAGACGATGAACGTGTCGAAGCCGAGCGCCGGCGCGCGCGCGAGCGCCGTGACGTGCGCGTCGGCGGCGTCCTCGACCGTCAGCCGGCGAAACAAAAATTCATTCGCTTTGAGGTTCACACCGGCCACGTCCCGAATCGTATCGTCGTCTTCCGGAAAGAACCGGCCCGTCCGCAGGACGATGCACGGCAGGCCATGCTGAAGATGGTGCAAGCGGCACAGGCCTTCCGCCGCCAACTTGGTGACGCCATAGATGTTGCGCGGCGCGATCGGTCCGAAGTCCTCGTCGAGCCACGCCGCGGCATCGCCGTCGTCCTGCCGAATCTCCTCTGAAATCATCAGCGACGTCGTCGAGGTCAGCACGAACCGGTCGTGTCGTGCGGCGACGGCCGCCGTCAGCAGATTGAGAGTGCCGGTCACGTTGACGTCCACGAAGGCCTGCGCCGGGACGCGCGCGATGTCCGGCTTGTGCCGCGCGCCGGCGTGCACGACGGCGTCGATGCCGTGCCTGGCGAACGTGCGATCGACGAGCGCGGCGTCGGCGACGGAGCCGATGACGTGCGTGTCGACGCCCGGAGCGACGTCGAGGCCGACGACCGCGTGTCCCGCCGCGCGAAGACGCGGCGCGAGATGCCGGCCGAGCCAGCCCGACGATCCGGTCAGCAGGACGCGCATGCGATGGGCAGGCGTGATGGCCGCGCGACAGGCCGTCCGGTACAGGTTCGATGTGCGATCACGCGACGTCAGATTGTAGTCGAGCGGCACGTGGCGACCCTGATCGTCGCCCCGGGCTCCTGATGCCTTATGTGTTACCGTGTAAGGTAACATTCGAGTCGATGGGCAAGTACCGACGCGGCGGATACGTGTTCATCACATGGAAGGGCGACCATCCGCCGCGACACGTGCACGTCTATCGCGATGGGACATTGATCGTGAAGTGGGACTTGGACAACTGGAAGCCGATGAAAGGTGCAGCCACCAGTCGGATTCTGGGGCTGATCGCGGAGCTCGAAGCTGAGGGACTGCTGTGAAGATCCGTTCCGTCACGTCGAACAGCCGCAAGAAGATCTTCGAGGTCCGTACGGCGGCGAAGACGCTGGTCTTTCCGTTCTCGAAGGCGGCTCCGGCGCCAACGGCTCAGGATCCGATCGCGACGCTCGCGGTCGATCCGGACGCCGGCCGTGAGGCGTTCACGTATGCGCTTCACTCTGGAAAGACAGGCACTGTTCACGTCGAACAGATACTCGAGTACAACCAGGATCCGTCATACCTTCGAGATCTGCTGCTGTATCGTTTGACCCTCGAGGCGCAGAAGCGGATCGCCGAAAGCCCACTCTCGAAGCGTGAGATCGTGCGGCGGCTTGGAACATCCGCCGCGCAGCTCTATCGGCTGCTCGATCAGACCAACTATCGGAAGTCAGTCGACCAGGTGCTGGCGCTATTGCAAGTGCTGAATTGCGACGTCGATCTCGTCGTCCGAACCAAGACGGCGTGAGCCGAGGCAGCCGCGTATCGTCGTACCGCACCTTTGTGAACGCGCCGCGCAGGAGCTTTTCTGAGCCGAGCGGCATTTTTCGGCTTCGTCGGCCCAGGCATCTCGGTACCTCGGCTCGAATGAGGCTTGATGGACGGTATCTCGCTTGCACAGCCCTTCGTGACGCGGAGGGAAGCGATGACGAGGATTGCCGCTGTTCTGTTCGCCGGCTTGCTGTTGAGCACGACGGCGTTCGCGCAGACATCGCTGACGGAGCCGTCGCCGAATGTGCTGCGGTCAGTTCCCGTGGCGCGCGGCATCGCGGCCGCCAGTCCCGCCCTCGCCGCGCGCGCGGCTGGGCTCGATCGACAGACGACGACGTCGCCACCGAAGCGGGACGGGCTCGCGAACGGCATCTGGATCGGACTGCTGGTGGGGCTCGGCGTTGGCGCCGCGACCGATCCGATCGTCTGCCGTCACAGCTCGGAACGTGGCGACTGCGAGAACGCGTACGGTCTGGTGATCGTGCCCATCTTCGGCGCGGGCGGCGCCGTCGTCGGCGCGCTGATCGATCGCGCGATCACGGAGCCGCAACAGACCGTGCACGTGAACCTCGGTCACTCGCGCGTCGGCGTGTCGACGTCGGCCCGACGCGGCCAGCGAAGCGTCGCGCTGGACGTCAGTTTCTGACGAGACGGCTGACAGCGGGCGACGCACAGATGTCGGCCGGGTCTTTCGACCCGGCGAAATTGCCGGGTGACCACAAGGGGTCGCCCCTACGGCCGCTGTGGCGGCCGCGCCCCGTGTCACCCCAACGCCGTAGCCCGTAGCCTGTAGCCCGAAGCCCGCCGTCGTGGCCGCCCTTGTGGCGGCCCAGCGTAGCCCGTAGCCCGAAGCCCGCATGCGCGGCCACGCTCAGTTGCCGTCCGCGCCCGCCGTCCCGATCACATATCCCGCCGCCGACGGTTCCAGCGCGTGGAAGCCGAGATGCTCGTACATCACGCGGCTGTCGGCGGGCGGGCGGACGACGCCGACGTCGTAGCCGAGCGTGCGCGCGACGAGCAGCGGCGTGAGGACGAGCGCCGTGCCGATGCCGCGGCCGCGGAACGCGGGCGCGACGCCGACCGAGTAGAGGCCCGCCGAGCGGCGGCCGAGAAAGAGCTGCGCGACGCCGGCCGGCTCGCCGTCGACGCGCGCGAGATAGTGGTGCAGCGGCTGGCGGCCGCCGAGGCCGAGACTCAGATAGATCGACTCGCGCATCGTCCGCGCCTCCGGCGCGATCTGCAGCCGGACGTCCATCCACTCGCGCAGCTCGTCTTCGGTCATGACGCGATCGACGGTCAGGCCGGGGAAGCGCGACATCTCGCGTGCGAGGCTGTCGAGCGCTGCGGCCATCGGCGGCGGCGCGGGGGCGGTCGGGCACCCGAGCGTCTCGAGCCGGCGCGCCAGATCGGCGGGCTCGCTCGACGCGTCGACGTGCCAGACGGCGGGCAGCCCCTGATCGCGGAACTGATCGACGAGCAGTGGCACCTGCACGTCGGCGTCCGGCGCCGGCAGCCGCGTCCAGATCACGCCGTTGTAGTCGTCGTCGGACACGCCGGTGACCACCCAGGTGAGATCGGTGCCGCGGTGGCTGGTCGCGAGCGGCGACGTCCCGAGATACGCGAGCCGCTCGGCGTAGTTGTCCGCCTCGAGGATCGGCCAGTCCGTACGCGACGCGTGCATGGTGCTTCATCGATAGCACAGATCGCGCGCCTCCGCGCGGCGATGCGTCGTGCGCGCGCGGATTTCTTGGCGCATTGCCGACTCCACGATAGAATTCCGGCCCGGGGGAGCTTGCACGTGACTCGACATCGCAGCCGATCACTGGGTCTGGCGCTGCTCGGCATCGCAGCGCTCGCGTCGGCGGCCGCGTGCACGCGCGGCTCGACGGGCGACATTCCTGTCGGCCTCTATGCGTCGCTCAGCGGCGATGGCGCCTCGTTCGGCCAGTCGTCGAAGGAAGGCACCGAGCTGGCCGTCACCGAGGTCAACAACGCCGGCGGCGTGCTGGGCGGCCGCAAGCTCACGCTCCTGACGGAAGACGATCAGAGCCGGCCCGACCAGGCGTCGAATGCCGTCCTGAAGCTGATCACGCAGGACCAGGTCGTCGCCGTCCTCGGCGAGGTCGCGAGCAGCCGCTCGCTGGCCGCCGCGCCGATCGCGCAGCGCTACAAGGTCCCGATGATCACGCCGGCCTCGACGAACGAGCGCGTCACCGAAGCCGGCGACTACATCTTCCGCGTCTGCTTCATCGATCCGTTCCAGGGCGAGGTGCTCGCGAAGTTCGCCTACAACGATTTGCACGCGCGGAAGGCCGCGGTCCTCAAGGACATCCAGCAGGACTACTCGGTCGGCCTCACCGATTCGGTCGTCAAGACGTTCACCGCGCTCGGCGGCCAGGTGTTCGATCCCGTCAGTTACAGCTCGGGCGACACGGACTTCAAGGCCGTCCTCACCAACATTCGCAGCCTCCGGCCGGACGTGATCTTCGCCACGGGCTACTACATCGAAGCGGCCATCATCGTCCGTCAGGCGCGCGAGCTGGGCATGACGATGCCGATTCTCGGCGGAGACGGATGGGTGGGCGAGCCGCTGAAGAATGGACGCGACGCGCTCAAGAACACCTACATCTCCAACCACTACTCCGGCGACAATCCCGATCCCGTCGTCCAAACGTTCGAGCAGTCGTATCGCGCGACGTATGGCCGCGCGCCGGACTCGATCGCGGCGCTCGCCTACGACGCCGTGAAGGTGCTGGCCGACGCGATCACGCGCGCCGGATCGACCGACGGCGCGAAGGTGCGCGACGCGCTGGCAGCAGCCGACGTGGCCGGCGTGACGGGCCGGTTGAAGATGAACGCGAAGCGCAACGTCGACAAGCCCGCCGTCATCCAGGAAGTCACCTACGCGAACGGCGCCGTGAAATTCGTCTACAAGGCGACGATCGCCCCGAACTAGAAATCTTCGGGCGGCCCGCGCGCGCCGCTCCGGCCTTCATGGACACGTTCTTCCAGCAAGTCATCAACGGCCTGTCGCTCGGCGCGATCTACGCGCTGATCGCGCTCGGCTACACGATGGTGTACGGCGTCCTGCGGCTGATCAACTTCGCGCACGGCGACGTGTACATGCTCGGCGCGTTCGCCGGGTACTTTCTCGCCAACGCGCTGAATCTCGACGCCAACCCGTCGGTGCTCTGGGCGATCCTCGTGACGATCGGATCGATGGCGATCTGCGCCGGCGCCGGCATCCTGATCGAGCGGCTCGCGTACCGGCCCGTGCGGCACCACTCGCGGCTGACGTCGCTCATCACGGCGATTGGCGTCTCACTGCTGCTCGAGTACGGCGGCCAGGTCGTGTTCGGCGCGACGCCGCGGTTCTTCCCGCAGATGATCCGGTCGGAGACCTACGCGGTCGGCGGCGTGCAGATCACCAATCAGAGCCTGCTCATCATCGTGTTCGCGGTCGTCGTCATGTTCGCGCTGCAGTACATCGTGCACCGCACGCGGATCGGCAAGGCGATGCGCGCGACGTCGTTCAATCTGTCGGTCGCGAAGCTGATGGGCATCAACACGGACTTCGTGATCGCGTTCACGTTCGCGCTCGGCTCGGCGCTGGCCGCGGCCGGCGGCGTGCTCGTCGCGCTCGCGATCCCGCGCATCGATCCGCTGATGGGCCTGATGACGGGCTTGAAGGCCTTCGTCGCGGCCGTGCTCGGCGGCATCGGCAATATTCCCGGCGCGATGCTCGGCGGCCTGCTGATCGGCCTGATGGAGACGGCGCTCAGCGCGACGGCCTATTCGACCTATCGCGACGCGGTCGCGTTCGGCGTCCTGATCCTGATCCTGATCGTGCGCCCCGCCGGCATTCTCGGCACGGCCGTGACGGAGAAGGTCTAGCCTGATGCACGGGTTCCGCAAGATCCTGGCGATTGCGGCCACGCTCGCGGCGCTCGTCGTCCTCAACGTCGTCTTCGAGTCCGGCGTCGGCGCGTTCCAGGTCAATCCGTACTACGCGCGCATCATCGACCTCATCGGCATCAACGTCACGCTCGCCGTCAGCCTGAATCTGGTCAACGGTCTGGCGGGGCAGTTCTCGCTCGGACACGCCGGCTTCATGGCGGTGGGCGGCTACACGGCGACGTACGTCACGGTCGCCCACGGCGCGGCGATCGCCGGGCTCGCGGGCGGCACGCTCGACGGCGGCGTCGGCGCGTTCGTCGCGATGCTGGTCAGTCTGATCTGCGGCGCGGCCGCGGCCGCGCTCGCGGGCTTTCTCGTCGGCGTGCCGTCGCTGCGCCTCAAGGGCGACTATCTCGCCATCGTCACGCTCGGCTTCGGCGAGATCATCCGCGTCGTCATCCTGAACATTCCGGCCGTCGGCGGCGCGACGGGCTTCACCGACGCGATTCCGTTGACGACGTTCTTCTGGATCTTCGCGGTGGCGGTGCTGACGATCGCCATCGTGCGGAACATCGCCGCGTCGACCTTCGGCCGCGCGCTCGCGGCGATTCGCGGCGACGAGATCGCCGCCGAGGCGATGGGCGTACGGACGACGCGGTACAAGGTGCTGGCGTTCGTGATCAGCTCGGCGCTGGCGGGCGTGGCGGGCGGGCTGTCGGGGCAGCTCTTCGCCAACCCGCTCAATCCGCAGCAGCTGAACTTCATGAAGTCGATCGAGGTCGTCGTGATGATCGTGATCGGCGGCATCGGATCGATCACCGGCGCGGTCTTCGGCGCCGGCATCCTGACGGTGCTGCCGGAAGCGCTGCGCTCCGTCGATCAGCAGTTTCCCGGCCTGCGGATGGTGCTCTACGCGCTGCTGCTCATCCTCTTCATGATCTTCCGTCCGCAGGGCCTGTTCGGCCGCCGCGAGATCGGCTGGGCGTGGCTGCGCCTGCCGAACCGCACGAAGATTCCCGTCGCCCTGAGCGACGCGGCCGACGCGCGGCAGCACACGGGCCGGCGTCCCGTCGATCGGCGGTCGACGCTCGGAGGCAGCGACACCGATGACTGATGCGGGCGCCCCGTTGCTCGACGTGCGCGGCGTCACGAAGCGATTCGGCGGGCTGACGGCCGTCAAGGACCTGTCGCTGCAGGTCCCGCGCGGATCGCTCTTCGGGCTGATCGGGCCGAACGGCGCGGGCAAGACGACGATCTTCAATCTGTTGACGGGCGTCTATCGGCCGACCGACGGGCAGATTCTGTTCGGCGGACGCCGCGTCGACGGCCGGCGGCCGTACGAGATCGCGTCGCTCGGGATGACGCGCACGTTCCAGAACATCCGGCTGTTTCCGGACATGACCGTGCTCGAGAACGTCATGACCGCGCGCCATCTGCGCAGCCGCCAGTGGCTGGCCGACGCCGTGATCGGCACGCCGCGGCATCGCCGCGAGGAGCGGCGGACGCACGAGCGCGCCCGCGAGCTGCTCGCCATCTTCGGTCTCGACGCGCTCGCGGACGAGATGGCCACGAACCTGCCGTACGGCAGCCAGCGCCGTCTCGAGATCGCGCGCGCGCTGGCGACCGAGCCGAAGCTGCTGCTGCTCGACGAGCCGGCCGCCGGCATGAACCCGCAGGAGTCGCTCGATCTGATGAACCTGATCCGCTGGATCCGCGACGAGTTCTCGCTGACGATCCTCCTCGTCGAGCACAACATGAAAGTGGTGATGGGGATCTGCGAGCAGATCCAGGTGATCGACTACGGCGAGGCGATCGCGTTCGGCACGCCGGCCGAGATCCAGCGCGATCCCGCCGTCATCGCCGCGTACCTCGGCGGGCACTAGACGCATGCTGACTCTCGACCGCGTCAACGTCTTCTACGGCGGCATCCACGCGCTGCGCGATCTGTCGATCGCGATTCGCGAGGGCGAAGTCGTCACGCTCATCGGCGCCAACGGCGCGGGGAAATCGACGACGCTGCGCGCGATCTCGGGATTGGTGCCGCCACGGAGCGGACGCGTGACGTTCGACGGCGAGGACATCACGGGCGCGCCCGCGCACACGCTCGTCGCGCGCGGCATCTCGATGTCGCCCGAGGGCCGCGGCGTCTTCGCGAACCTCACGGTGCTCGAGAACCTCGAGATGGGCGCGTATCGCGTGCGCGATCGCCAGCAGATCGCGCAGGACCTCGAGCGCGGGTTCTCGCTGTTCCCGCGGCTGAAGGAGCGGCTCAAGCAGCGCGCAGGCACGCTGTCCGGCGGCGAGCAGCAGATGCTCGCGATGGCGCGCGCGCTGATGTCGCGGCCGCGCCTGCTGCTGCTCGACGAACCGTCGCTCGGCCTGGCGCCAATCGTCTGCCAGACGATCTTCAGCACGATCGACGCCATCAAAGCCGCGGGCACGACCGTCCTGCTCGTCGAGCAGAACGCCAGCGTCGCGCTGCGACACTCCGATCGCGGCTACGTCCTCGAGACCGGCGCCGTGATCTTCGAAGGCGCCGCCGCCGACATCGCCGCCGATCCGCGGGTGCGGCAGGCGTACTTGGGGGAATGACGCGTCGTATCTCCCTATCTCACTAGCGCGCTATCGCGCTATCGGGGATCGCGCTATCTGGTTATCTGGTCATCTGACGTCGGCTGCCACGCCTCGCGTCCCAAGCCCCAAGCCCCAAGCCCGAGTCTGCCCCTCGTAAGCCGTCCACCTTCGCCAAGGCTACGGTGGACAAGTGAGCCGTAAGCCGTAAGCCCTTCCTGCCGATTACCGATCGCAGGGTCAGGCATGGGGCCGGCCTGAGCGAACCCACGTGGCCACGGCCAGCGCGTTCACCGCAGTCGCCCCGGATCCGGCCGCCAGTCAGGCGCGCGCGCGCGAGTCTCGCGCGCAGGCGTTCCTGCTGCGCCTGACGCGCGCCGTGCAGCGCGCCGCGATCTATCCCGCCGGACATCCCGCCGTCGCGCAGGGCGTCGGCCCGCTGCTCGACGCGCTCCGCGCGCTCGTTGCCGACGGGCCACTGACCGTCGCCGTCGGCCGGACGCGGCTGCTCGTCTCGGGCGGCGATCGGCCGCCGACCGAGCACGAGCTGCCCTGGCTGGCCGCGCGCCTCTTCGATCGCCAGATCGCCGCGTTCACGATCGATCCGCAGCTCGATGCCACGGCGCTCGCGCGTCTCGTCGCGTGGCTGTCGAGCGCCGACGCGGGCGCGGACGTCCTTCCCGACCTCGCCGGCATCGCGCTCTCGCGGTTCGACGGGCGCCATCTGCGATTTCGCGCGCGTGACGGCGCCGACGCGCCCGCGGCGCCGGCCGAGACCGTCGTCGCCTGGCACGCGCTCACCGCATCGTTGCGCGAGGCCTACGGAAGCAGCGGCGACGAGGCCGACTCGCCGGCCGCGTTGAGCGCGCGCATCCGGCAGGTGCTCCACGCCGCGGAGGGCACGGGCGTCGCCGATCTCGCGGCGCGCCTCGTGCGCGTCCACGCCGGCGCCGCGCCGCTCGACGCGGACGCGAAGGCGGCAGTCATCGTACGACTTGCGGCGCTCGTCAACGGCCTGTCGCCCGAGCTGCGCGGATCGCTGCTCGCGACGCACAGCGCCGACGAGGCCGGCAAGCTGGCGCTCGTCGAGGATCTGCTGCCGCACATGCCGCCGAGCGTCCTCGCCGACATCGCCGCCGGCGTCACGATCGACGCTGCGCCGGCGCCTCCGGCCTTCGTCCGCTTCCTCAAGAAGCTGTCGCAGTTGTCGGCCGATCATCCGATCGCGCGCGAGGCGCTGGGCGCGCGGCTCGGGATGTCCACGCTTCCCGCCGCGCTCGACGCCGACGATCTCGATGCCGGTCCCGGCCGGACCACGGCCGCGTCGATCGACGCGGACCTCGTCGTCCCCACGAAGTACCGCGCGCGTCTCGAGCAGCTCGCGAACGAGCCGGTCGGTTCGTCCGTGCGGCCGCGCGCCGACGCGTCGCTGGTCGATCCGCCCGCGCTCGACGCGCACCTGATGCGCATCGCGCTGCTGCAGGCGCGCCGGCACCTGCCCGGACCCGGCGCCGAGCCGTATCTGCGATGCGTGCTGGACGTGCTGCCGCGCGAACGGGCGCGGCGATCGATGCCGACGCTGATGGAGGCCGCCGATCTCGTCATTCGTCTTCGCGCCGCCCGCGAAGCGCTGACGCCGGACGGCCGCGATCTGCTCGATCGCTGCGAGCGCGCGTTCAGCGGGCCGGACGCGATCGCGCCGGCGATCGACGCGGTCGTCGCCGCGCCGATCGAGACCGGCGGCCTCTCGTCGGCGCTGCTTCTTGCCGGCGGGGCTGGCGCGGCGCACGCCGCCCTCGCCTGGCTTCGCACGGCGCCCGCGGGCGAGCCGCGCCTGCGCGTCGCGGCCGTCGTCACGCTCTTCGACGCCGAGATCGCCCGTGTCGTGGTCGCGCCCGCGCTGTCAGGAGACGATGCGGCGGCCGACGCGCTGGCCGCGGTGCTGGACCGCATCGATCCGGCACGCGCGATCGAGCTGGCGATGGGGTTGATGGGGCACGATCGCGCCGAGATCCGCCGGCGTGCGACCACGTGGCTGCTCGGCGCGTCGCTCAGCGCCGCGCGGCTGCAGCGCGTGCTGCAGCAGGCGCTCGAGGATCGCGAGCCGGCGATCGTCGCCGCGGCGCTCGACGCCGCGGACCGGCTCGACGGGCGCACGTTCCTCGATCCGCTCGCGGCGTTCGCCGTCAGACGCCTGCCGGCGCCGCTCGTGCCGGCGCAGTTGCGCGCGATGGCGATGCTCGCGGCGCGCGCCGACGGCGCCGCGCGGCTGGCGGCCGTGCTGGCGCGCCGCGGCTATCTCTGCCACGCCGCCGATCGCCGCGTCTCCCTGGCGATCGCATCGGCGCTCTCCCGCGCCGCCGCCTCCGGCACGCGCCACGCCATTCGCGCGTGGCGATGGACGCCGGCGGGTCTGCTGAGCCTCTTCAGCCGGCCGCTCGAGGGCCCGCGGCCGTGACGCGCCACGATCGGGTCGTCGAGTGGCTGCGCGCGCTGAGCGCGGCGCTGTCCGCGCGACAGCTCTATCGCGCCGATCATCCGCGCGTGCGCGATGCCGTCGCGGCGATCGTCGCAGCCTCCGATCGCCTGACTGGCGATGCGGGCTCGACGTCGCTGCTCGCGATCGAAGGACGTCTGATCTGCGACGACGTGCCCGTCGCGGGCGCCGGGCCGATCGCGGCCAAGGTCTTCGACGGCCTGGCGGCCTGCGGCTACGACCGGCTGACGATCGCGCGCGGCGTGACGCCGGAGGAGATCGACGGGCTCGTCTCGGCGCTGACCGCCGCCGGACGCGAGCCGGCCGGCGAGGCATCGCTGCGTCTGACCTCGACGGCCCACCTGACGTTCTCGGTGCTGGACGTGGGATCGGCCGCCGCGGCCGACGCTTCGTCGCCGGTGCTCGTCGATCGGCCGCAGATCATGGACGTGTGGCAGGGCATCGACGGCCGCCGCGCCGTCGACGCCGGCGCGCTCGAGGCCGTGCTGACGCCGCTCGCCGACGCTGCGATCGGCGGCGCGACGACGCTGCCGCTGGCCACGCTCGAGCACCACGACGAGTACACGGCAACGCACATCACCAACGTCGCGGTGCTCACGATGGCGCTGGCCGAGGCCATGGGCATGCCGGCGCCGGCGACTCGACAGATCGGCGTGGCGGCGCTGCTGCACGACATCGGCAAGATGCGCGTGCCGGCGTCGATCCTCAACGCGACAGGCGCGCTGACCGGAGACGACCTGGCGGTGATGCGCCGGCATCCCGAAGTCGGCGCGCAGATGTTGATGGGGACGCCATGCCTGCCGCCGCTGCCGGCGATCGTCGCGTTCGAACATCACCTGCAGGCCG
>CAZNMF010000105.1:0-14492 GCA_964573795.1 uncultured Solibacteraceae bacterium | reverse complement strand
TCGCGCTCATCCTCTTCATTCAACGGCGTCCGCGCGGGCTGTTCCCGCAGACCGGACGCGCGGCGGAGAGCCAATCGTAGTGACATCGCATCGATTCCTGCCGGCCCTCGCGCGCGAGGACCGGGGCGGCGCGGTCCTGCTCGGCGCGCTGGCCGCGACGGCCCTCGTCGTGCCGATCCTGGCCCTGCTGGTCCCGGCGTCGTCGGCGCTCCATCTCTCGCCGTACGCGCTCACGCTCATCGGCAAATATCTCTGCTACGCGATGCTCGCGCTCGCGGTCGATCTCGTCTGGGGCTACTGCGGCATCCTCAGCCTCGGCCACGCGGCGTTCTTCGCGCTGGGCGGGTACGCGATGGGCATGTATCTGATGCGCCAGATCGGCCCGCGCGGCGTCTACGGCGACCCGATCCTGCCGGACTTCATGGTCTTCCTGAACTGGAAGAGCCTGCCGTGGTTCTGGTGGGGCTTCAACCACTTCTGGCTCGCGGCGATCATGATGGCGCTCGTGCCGGCCGCGCTCGCGCTCGTCTTCGGCTGGCTCGCGTTCCGATCGCGCGTCACGGGCGTCTACCTGTCGATCATGACGCAGGCCCTGAGCTACGCGCTGATGCTCGCGTTCTTCCGGAACGACATGGGCTTCGGCGGCAACAACGGGTTCACGGACTTCAAGGACATCCTCGGTGTCGATCTGCACGCCGACGGCACGCGCGTCGCGCTGCTCGTCGCGACGATCGCGGCGCTGGCGCTCAGCTATCTGGCGTGCCGCTGGCTGCTGATGTCGCGCGCCGGACGCGTGATCCGCGCGGTCCGCGACGCCGAGAGCCGCACGCGGTTCCTCGGCTATCCGGTCGAGTCCTACAAGCTGTGGGTGTTCGTGCTGTCGGCGGTCATCGCGGGCATCGCCGGCGCGCTGTATGTGCCGCAGGTCGGCATCATCAACCCGAGCGAGTTCGCGCCCATCAACTCGATCGAGATCGTCATCTGGGTCGCGGTCGGCGGCCGCGGCACGCTCGTCGGCGCCGTGCTCGGCGCGATCCTCGTGAACTACGCGAAGACGTACTTCACCGGCGCGCTGCCGGAGATCTGGCTCTACGCGCTGGGCGCGTTGTTCATCGGCGTGACGGTGTTCCTGCCGCGCGGCATCATCGGCCTGTTGCCGGAAGGGCGGAAGCCGGCATGACCACGGAGCGCGATCACATCCTCTATCTCGAGAAGCTGACCGTCAGCTTCGACGGCTTCAAGGCGCTCGACGCGCTGACGCTCTACGTCGAGCCCGGCGAGCTGCGCTGCATCATCGGTCCGAACGGCGCGGGCAAGACGACGATGATGGACGTCGTCACCGGCAAGACGCGGCCGGACAGCGGGACCGCGTGGTTCGGACGCCGCCTCGACCTGTTGCAGATGAGCGAGCCGGAGATCGCCCGCGCGGGCATCGGCCGCAAGTTCCAGAAGCCGACCGTGTTCGAGTACCTGACGGTGTTCGAGAACCTCGAGCTCGCGCTGGCCGGCCCACGCACGTTCTGGCAGGTGATGCGCGCGAGGCTCGGCGGCGCGCAGCGCGCTCGCATCGACGAGGTGCTGGCGACGATCGGCCTGTCCGACCGGCGCACGACGCTCGCGCGGACGCTCGCGCACGGCCAGAAGCAGTGGCTGGAAATCGGCATGTTGCTGATGCAGCAGCCGGAGCTGCTGCTGATCGACGAGCCGGTCGCCGGCATGACGCCCCAGGAGACCGAACGGACGGCGGAGCTGCTCCTGTCGCTCGCCGGCACGCATTCGGTCGTCGTCGTCGAGCACGACATGGACTTCGTCCGGTCGATCGCGCGCCGTGTCACGGTGCTGCACGAGGGGCGTGTGCTCGCCGAGGGCAACATGGATCAGGTGCAGAACGATCAACGCGTCATCGACGTGTATCTCGGAGCGTGACGTGCTCGGCATCCAGAGGTTGAATCAGTCGTACGGCGGGAGCCACACGCTGTGGGACGTGGATCTGACGGTCCGCGCCGGATCGCGCACGTGCCTGATGGGCCGCAACGGCATGGGCAAGACGACGCTGCTCAAGTGCGTCATGGGTCTGCTGCCGATCGATTCGGGCGCGATGTCGTTCGACGGCAGCGAGCTCACGCGCATGCCGGCCGAGGCGCGCGCGAGACTCGGCATCGGATACGTGCCGCAGGGCCGCGACGTCTTCTCGCATCTCACGGTCGAGGAGAACCTGCGTGTCGGCTTGGGCATTCGCAAGCGCGGGCCGCGGGCGATTCCGCCACGCATCTACGAGCTCTTTCCGGTGCTGAAGCAGATGCGGCATCGTCGCGGGGGCGATCTCTCCGGCGGTCAACAGCAGCAGCTCGCGATCGGCCGCGCGCTCGTGCTGGAGCCCAGCCTGTTGATTCTCGACGAGCCGACGGAAGGCATCCAGCCCAACATCGTCCACGAGATCGGCGACGTCGTGCTTCGGCTGAACAAGGAAGAGGGCTTGACCGTGCTGCTGGTCGAGCAGAAGCTCCCGTTCGCGCGACGCGTGGCCAGCGAGTTCTGCATCCTCGAAAAAGGCCGCAGCGTGGTCAGCGGCCCCATCGACGCGCTGACCGACGAGGTCGTCAAGGCGCATCTCAGCGTTTAGGGCGGGGACCAGGGGACGACGGGACTAGGGCACGACGGGACCAGGGGACCAAGAGACGAGGGGGCGAGGGGACGAGGGGACGACGTGGACGGGGCGGACGGGGATTGTGAGAGCGTGGAACTGTAGGGGCGGCCCCCCGTGGCCGCCCGGATTTCAAACCCACAACACTGGCTGCCGAATAAAGAAATTCCGGATCACCTCGTCGACGTTCGAATCCGCGCGCAGGCCTTTCCAGATCTCGAGATAGCGCGACTCGCCGAGTGCGAGTCCGCCGAAGAGCAGCGCGGCCTGGCGCATTGGCCACTGGTCGAAATACATGACGTCCGGGGATGCGGCCAGGTGCGCTTGTCTGCAATGAACGGCGCCATGTACGCGAGCGCCTTGCGGATGCTGCGGCCGTCGGCGGTCTTGTACGTCCAGAGACTGCGACCCGACGTCGAGAGGATCTGACAGATCGTCGCCATCGCGCCGCGGATTGTGCGTCCGTCTCAGCCCGATCGCAGCGTCGCGGCGGCGTCAGTTCGAGCGGCGCGGCTGACTGCAATGATCGCGATCGCCACGCAGCCGGCCACCATGACCGTCCCCACGCAGATGAACGTCAGGGGATCGCGCGCAGAAATGCCTTTGGCTTGAGACGCCAGCAGCGGCGTGAACGAGGCCGCGCCGCAGGTCCCGGCAATCGCCGGCAGAGGCCAGGAATGTCGATCATGTGGTTGTGCCACATGAATGATAGCCGAAGCGGGCCGCGGCGGCTACAGGCTGCGGGCCACGGGCGACACGCTCAGCGCTGCTGATACACGCGCACGTAGTCGACGAGCAGGCGGGCGGGGAAGATCGAGTCGTCGATGCCTTGCTGGCCGCCCCACGTGCCGCCGATGGCGAGGCTGAGCAGGATGTACTGCGGCGCGTCGAACGGCCACGTGCCCACGCCGGTACGGTCGTTCGGATAGGTGACGTACGGCGCGCCGTCGACCGCGATGATGATGCGGTCCGCGTCCCAGTCCATGCTGTACACGTGGAAGCCGCCGGCTGGATTGGCGATCGCGTACGGTGTCGTCAGGTTCGTGGCCTGCGTGTGGATGCTGCCGTAGATGGAATTGGGATCGAAGCCGACGTATTCCATGATGTCGACCTCGCCGCCGAGCGGCCAGGGTTGCGTCAGCGCGAGCGTCCAGATCGCCGGCCACGTGCCGAGGCCGGCCGGCACCTGGGCGCGGACCTCGATCCGCCCGTACGTGAGATCGAAGCGTCCGCGCGTGTGCAGGCTCGCCGACGTGTAGCGACGGCCGCCCGATCCCTTGCGGGCCTCGATGACGAGCTGTCCGCTCTCGACGCGGGCGTTGTTCAGGTCCGACGTGTAGTACTGCGCTTCGTCGTTGCGGACGTAGCCGCGCTCGTAGCTCCACTTGCCGGAATCCGGCGCGCCGTCGACGTCGAACTCGTCGTCGAAGACCAGCGTCCAGCCCTGCGGCGCGACCGGCGGCGGCGCCGGCGTCGGCGGCGGGCCGACCTGCGGCAGGCTCGGGGCTGTGGGACTCTGGCCGCTGCGGCATGCGGCGCTGCCCGCGAGCAGCGCGATCACGCCAATCGAGCACATCACCCGGCCGTACAGCGGTCGCATGGCGTCCTTCCAAGAGGGTTCGATCGATCGACAGGCAGGCACCGCGCGCCAGGCGGCGTCCGCCATTCTCGCTCAGGACCTTCGGAGCCCGCAAGGGCGCGGCCGCGTCAGGGCAGGAAGTAGATCGCGACCGCGATCATCGTGTACAGCGCGAGCAATTGGACGCCCTCGAACCAGTTCGACTCGCCGTTGAGGATCAGATACGCGACGATCGTCACCGCGAGCGTGACGGCGAGAATCTCGAACGTGCTGAACAGCAGATCGAGCGGATGGCCGAGCGGAAACGAGAGCAGCACCAGCACCGGCGTCACGAACAGCGCGATCTGCACGCTGGCCTGCGTGACGATGTTGATCGCGAGGTCCATGCGATTGCGGTGCGCGAAGCGCACGGCCGCGGAGTTCTCCGCCGCGTTGCCGATCATCGCGAGCACGACGACGCCGAGGAAGATCTCGTTGAGGCCCCAGGTGTGGCCGACTTCTTCGACGGCATCCACCAGACCCTCGGCCACGAACGCCATCGCGACGCTGGCCAGCGCGAGCGTCATCGCGGCGCGCTTCTTCGGCCACAGCGGCTCGTCGGGCTCGTCGTGTCCGCCGCCCGCGCCGAGCAGGTGCGAGTGCGTCCGGAACGTGAACCAGAGGCCCGCGGCGTACGTGACGAGCAGCACGATCGCCGTGCCGACCGAGACCTCGTGCATCAGCTCGGGATGGCTGTCGCCGCCGCCGGCCTGGAAGAACAGCGCCGGCAGCAGCAGCGCGGCGACGGCCACGACCATCTGGCCCGCCGTCGACTCGGACGAGAGGCGGTTGAACTTCTGGCTGTCGCGATGCCAGCCGCCGACGAGCATCGACAGCCCGCCGACGAAGAGCAGGTTGCCGAGAATCGACCCCGTGAGCGACGCTTTGACGATGTCGAGCAGACCGGCGCGCACCGCGAAGATCGCGATGATCATCTCGGCGAGGTTGCCGAACGTCGCGTTGATCAAGGCGCCGGAGCTCGGGCCGAGGTGCCGCGCGAGATGGCCCGTGCTCTCGCCGATGTAGGCCGCGAGCGGAATCACGGCCAGCGCCGACAGCACGAACACGGGCACCGCGCCCGCATCCAGGACGTCGGCGGCCACAGCCAACGGCGCGCCGAGGAGCAGCCACTTCCAGTGACGAATCACGAGGCCTTCTTGCGCGACGCCGTGCCGGTCATCGTGTACGCGCCGTCGGCGAAGTCGAAGCTCGCCGTCAGCGTCTCGCCCGACGGCGTGAGCGTCAGCACCGTCGGCACCGCGTTGCCCTGATAGTCGAACGAGTAGCGCAGGAAGACCGAGTCGCCCGCCTTCGTGATGTCCGTGATCGTCGTCGACGGCATGGCGTCGGAGCTGATCTCGCCGACGGTCTTGTCGCCGTCCGCCTTCAGCGTCAGCGCAATGGCCGCCGGGCCCTGCGGGCCTTCCGCGGCGATCGTCCAGTCACCGAGCAGCGCCTTGGCGTCGGCGGCGCGCAGCGCGCTCGGTTCGGCTGGCGCCGCTGGGCTGGCCGCGGCGGCCGCAGGCGCCTGCGTCTGCGCGCGCGCGGCGGACGAGGTGGACGTGATGACGACGGCGGCAAGCGCCGTGAAGCCGGCGAGAGCGAAGCGGACGCGTCGAGTCATGGCGATCTCCGGGCGGGGAGTATATCGCCGATGCGGCCGATCGGCGCGAGGCTCGTGCTATAACGTCGGAAGTACGCACGGCGCCGCATGCCGCGGCGCGCTCGTCAACTTCTTTTTTCTCTGGATGCCGCAATGAAGAAACTGATCGCGTTGAGCAGTGTGGCCGCCGTGATGGTCGCCGGGTTCGTCGTCGCGCACGCGCAGATGGCGAAGACGAAGGCGCCGGCCGATGCCAAGGTCTACATCATCTCCCCGAAGGACGGCGACACCGTGACCTCGCCGTTCGTCGTCGAGTTCGGCCTGAAGGGCATGGGCGTCGCGCCCGCCGGCGTGACCAACGCGAACACCGGTCATCACCATCTGCTGATCGACGTCGCCACGCTCCCGGACCTGAACAAGCCGCTGACGACGACCGACCCGGATCACATCAAGCACTTCGGCGGCGGCCAGACCGAGACGACGCTGGCGCTGCCGCCGGGCAAGCACACGCTGCAACTGATCCTCGGCGACGCCGCCCACACGCCGCACGACAAGCCGGTGATGTCGGAGAAGATTACGGTGACGGTGAAGTAGTCAAGAGCCGGTGTATCGCGCTATCTCACTATCGCGCTAGCGCACTATCTGGCATCTGACTATCGGGCTATCTGCCTCGGCTTCGCCGCGAAGCAGATAGAGCGATAGCGAGATGTCCCGATAGTGCGATAGTGAGATAGGGCGATAGCGCGATAACACGCATCATCACTGTCTCTCCCCCCACCCCATCACATACCCGGCCGAGGCGCGGAGGCGGCCGTCGCGGGTGCCGACGGCCAGATCGAGGCGCACCTGGCCGTTCGCGCTCGGCGTGTCGACGCGCAATCCGGCGCCGAGATCGACTTCGAGGAGCGACGCGGGCGCGTCGTCGAGGCGGCGCCAGGCTTGCGCGGCGTCGGCGAATCCGGCGACGGAGACCGTGCCGCGCGGATGGCGCCACACCGGGCGCGCATACTCGGCGCTGCCGAAGCCGACGCGACGACCGAAGACGAGACCGCTCAGGATGTCGTGGTGCACGAGCGGGTGCGCGCGCAGGAAGATGCCGCGTCCGGCGCCCGAGTCGGCGCCAGGCCAGACGGCCAGCGGCGCCGCGCGTGACGCGGCGGCCACGCCAGCGATCGCCGACCATCGCGGCACGCCTGGACGCGACGTCGAGCGCCACGCAATCGAGGCGGTTCGCGTGTCGAAGCGATCGCCGCCCGACGCCGTGGGCATCCACCGCTCGACGGCCAGCCCGACCGAGACGCGATCGCCCAGCCAGCGCGTATCGAGCGCGCCAGACACCGCGACGAACGCGCCATCGTCGATGCGATCGCTCGCGGCGCCGGCCTGCCAGCGCAGCCATCCCGTCGCCCAGCTCGAGACATTCGCCGCGATGCGTCGTCGTTCCTGCTTCGAGACGATGCCCGCGAGCGCCGAATGGCGATACGACTGCCGTTCCCAGAAGAGATCGAGCCCGACCGTGCCGTCGACCAGTCCGACGATCGGGATGTCGCCGCGCAGGCGCACGCGCGGGCGGCGCGTGGACCAGCGGTACGACGGGCTGACGAGCTCGCCGAGGCCGGCAGCGCTCGCGATGTCGACGCGCACTTCCTTGACGAACGCGGCGTGTACCGCGACGGCGGCCCAGCCGAGCGGTCCCTGTGGCGTGCGCGGGCGCTCGGTGAGATCGGCCTCGACGCGCGCGGCGTCGGTGCCGTCCCGCACGATCGCCAGCGACGAGTGCGTCGTCGCGGGCAACTCGTCGAGCCGATGAACGGCGCGGGTGAACGCATCGGCGTCGAGCAGCCGGCCGCGCTCGAGGCCGAGAAGTTGTCTGACCACATCGGCTCGCATCCGCGCCAACCCTTCAATCGTGACCTCCGTCAAAGCGGGCACGTGCGCGCGATTCCACGCGTCGAGCGCGCCGCGCAGATCGCCGGAAGCAAAGCGGATATCGCCGATCCGCCGATCGGACTGGCTCGCCGCGGCCGTCGCCGATCGCGATGACGGTGGAGTGACCTCTTGCGCGATCGCCGGCGCGAGGCCGGCGCCGGGCAGCGCCGCGAGCGAGATCGAGAGCAGCCACGCATGTCGTTTCATCATTCGCGGTCCGATAAGTCGGTGGCAGAATCAAGCGGCGGCCGGGGGTTCGATCATTATGAGCGCGCGACAGTGGTTGTGTCTCGGCGGATCGGCGCTGCTGGGCGGCCTGATGGCGTGCGGCCCGGCGCGCACCGATGGAGCGTACGTGCCGTCACCTGCGGAGACGGCGTTCGCGCAGCTCACCAGCGACATCCTCCAGGATTATTACCGGCGGAATCCGACGGCCGCGACCGATCTCGGCATCCACCTGTACGACAGCCGGCTCGAGGACTTCTCCTCCGCGGCCGTCGAAGACGAGCTGACGTCGACGCGCGCGTTCCTGACGCGGCTCGACGGGATCAACGAACGATGGCTGCCGCCGGATCGGCAGATCGATCGTGAGTGGCTGATGCACGTGCTGCAGGCGACGATCCTGCAGCTCGACGTGATCCGGCCGTGGGCGCGCGATCCGGACGTCTACAGCTCGGGGCTCACCAACGCGGCCTACGTGCTGATCAAGCGCAACTTCGCGCCGCCCGAGCGGCGCATGGCGGCGCTCACCGCGCGCATGCGCCGCATGCCTGCCGCGCTCGCGGAGGCCCGCCGCAATCTGAGCCATCCGCCGCGCGTCTACGCCGAGATTGCGATCGATCAGCTCGACGGCAATCGCGACTTCTTCGACACGGCCGTCGTCGAGGCGTTCGCGGACGTGAAGGACGCGGCGCTGCGCGCCGAGTTCGATCGCGCGCGCAAGGACGTGATGAGCGCGCTGGCCGACTACAAGCAGTGGCTCCAATCGGATCTGCTGCCGCGATCGGACGGCGCGTTCGCGTACGGCGCCGAGACCTACCGCAAGCGCCTGTGGGCGGAGGAGATGATCGACACGCCGCTCGATCAGCTGCTGGCCGAGGCCGAGGCCGACCTGCGCAAGAACCAGGCGGCGTTCGTCGAGGCGGCGCGGCGGATCGATCCGTCGAAGACCCCGGCGGCGGTGCTGGCCGATGTCGAGCGCCGCCACCCGCCGGCCGGCGCGCTCTTGTCGACGACGCAGGCGGAGCTCGACGCGATTGCCGCATTCGTCCGCGACCATCACATCGTCACCGTGCCCGAGGCGCCGCCGGCGCGCGTGACGGAGACGCCGCCGTTCCTGCGCGCGACGACGACGGCGTCGATGGACATCCCCGGCCCGTTCGAGACGCAGGCCGCCGAGGCGCACTACAACATGACGCTGCCGGATCCCGCGTGGCCGCAAGCCGATCAGGACGCGTTCATGGCGCAGTGGTACGAGCCGGCGATCGCCAACGTCTCCGTGCACGAGGTCTGGCCCGGCCACTACCTGCAGTTCCTCTACTCGAAGAATCTCTCGTCGGACGTCCGGAAGGTCTTCCGCGCGGCGACCAACGGCGAAGGCTGGGCGCACTACGTCGAGCAGATGATGATCGACGAAGGCTTCCACGCCGGCGATCCCAGCTATCGGCTCGCGCAGGTGCAGGACGCGCTCCTGCGCGACGTCCGCTTCATCGTGGGCATCCGGATGCACACGGCCGGCATGACGCTGGAGGACGCGCAGGCGATGTTCGAACGGGACGCGTATCAGAGCGCGCCGGTCGCGCGCGCGGAGACGCGACGCGGCACCTCCGACGCGACGTACGGCTACTACACGATGGGCAAGCTCGCGATTTTGAAGCTGCGCGACGACGCCAAGGCGCGTCTGGGCGCGGCGTTCAGTCTGCAGGCGTTCCACGACGCGTTCATTCGCGTCGGTCCGCTCCCGATTCCGCTCG
This sequence comes from uncultured Solibacteraceae bacterium, assembly GCA_964573795.1. Lineage (GTDB taxonomy): Bacteria > Acidobacteriota > Vicinamibacteria > Vicinamibacterales > SCN-69-37 > CAZNMF01. Next base: position 4,725 of record CAZNMF010000105.1, on the reverse strand, counting down.
TGCGCCGCGTGATGATGCGGTAGGAAACAGCAGCGTCCGCGCGCCGAGGTGCTCGCGCCGGAACCCGGCCGCTTCGTCGAGCTCGTGCAGGCGCGCGGGAAGATCGACGCGCAGTTTCCATTCGTCGGCGCGGCCGCCGGCGGCGACGATGGGACCCGCCCAGTCGTCCCACCACGGCGCCGCGGCGCGAGCGAGCGGCTCGATCACGAGCACGGTCGCGCCGTCGATCGCCGCCGCGCGAAGACTCGCGAACAGCGCCGCGCGCGCGGGCGGCGCGAGCTCGTTGACGCTCCAGCCGAGAAGAATCGCTTCAGCCGCTTCGGCCCTCCGCGCGGCACGAGATCGGGCCTCGTGGGTGCGCAGGACGTCCAGCATGTCCGCGCGCCGCGTGCGGCCGCGCAGGCCGAGCGTGCGCCAGTTCCACGCCGCTTCCGCCAGCGACCACGCGTCGCGGTCGACGCCCTCGATCGCCGGCGCCGGGTCGCGCGTCATCGCCCACGCCGCCGACGTCACGCCCGTGCCGCAGCCGAGATCGACGAGGCGATCGACGCGGGGGAGCGACGGCGCGAGCGCGCGGACGATCGCGCGCGCCGTGACGAAGTGCAGCGGCGCGTAGAAGGCTGCAAACGCCGCGCGCTTGCCCGCCGAGTCGATGGGCGAGCGGCGCGGCAGATCGCCGCGCCGCTCGACGTAGCGCGCCGACAGCGCGCGGATCGCCTTCAGCAGCTCCGGCCGCGTGAGCGCGCGCGTGTGGCGATCGACGAGCGCGTCGATCCAGGCGTCGACATCGGCGGGCATCCGACGAATTATAGAAGCGCTCGTCCGATACAATGACTCGCATGCGACTGACGAACGGCGGTGCGACGGCGTGAGCACCGATTCGACGCCGGCGACGCTGCCAGGTCTGCCGATGCGCTTCGTCCGCGTGTGCCATCGCGGCTGCCTGTTCGCGCTGCGTGCGATGCGCGCCGGCTTCATCGGCTTCTACAACAGCAGCAATCTCACCTTCGCGGCGTCGATCGCGTACTACACGCTGCTGTCCTTGTTCCCGTTCCTGCTGTTGATCCTGTCGGTGCTGAGCAAGATCGCGATCGGGCCCAGCGGCACGGCGAGCGCGACGTTCATTCGGCTGATCAGCACCGCATTCCCGAGCCGCTTCGATTTCGTGCTGTCGCAGCTCCACGACATGGCCGACGCGCCGATCAACCTCAGCGTGATCGGGACGATCCTGACGCTGTGGGCCTCGATGGGCGTCTTCGGCGCGGTGACGTCTGCGGTGAACCACGCGTGGGGCGTCGAGCGCTCGTACAGCTTTCTCAAGCACAAGCTCGTGGCGTTCCTGATGATGCTGGCAGCCGGCGTGCTGGCCGTCGCCGCGCTCACGCTCGTCAGCGCCGTGCAGGTCGTCGAAGCGCAGTGGTTCGCGGGCGTGGTCGCGCGGTATCCGCACCTGGCCAGCCTGTCCGGCGTGCTCTACCGGAACGCGCCCACGCCCCTCTTCATCCTCGTTGTCGGGCTGATCTACTACTACATCCCGAACACGGTCGTGCGGCTGCGCGACGTGTGGTTCGGCGCCATCCTCGCGGGGCTGCTGTGGCGGGCGGCGTTCTCGGGCTTCGCGTTCTACGTGCGCGACGTGTCCCGCTTCAGCATCCACGGATCGATCGCCGCGGTCGTCGTCTTTCTCGTGTGGATCTATCTGTCGGCCGTGATTCTGCTGTACGGCGTCGAGGTCACGGCGGCGTACGCGCGTCTGCGCAGCGGCGCGACGACGTAGAGCACGTCGTTGCTTGAATCCGTCCTCCGAAGCCGTCAGGATCGATCCATGCCCAATCGTCTCGCGCGCGAGCGCAGCCCGTATCTTCTGCAGCACGCGGACAACCCCGTGGACTGGTATCCGTGGGGCGAGGAGGCGTTCGCGCGGGCGAAGACGGAGGACAAGCCGATCTTTCTCTCGATCGGCTACTCGACGTGCCATTGGTGCCACGTCATGGCGCACGAGTCCTTCGAGGATCCCGACGTCGCGGCCGTGCTCAATCGCGACTTCGTGCCGATCAAAATCGATCGCGAGGAGCGGCCGGACGTCGATCGCGTCTACATGATGTTCGTGCAGGCGACGACGGGATCCGGCGGGTGGCCGATGAGCGTGTGGCTGACGCCGGATCTGAAGCCGTTCTTCGGCGGGACGTACTTTCCACCGACGTCGCGCTGGGGCCGGCCGGGGTTCGTCGAGGTACTCGACCAGTTGGCGCGTGCGTGGCGATCCGAGCGGCGCGAGCTCGTCACGACGGCCGACGACGTCCTGGCGCGGCTGCGGGAGGCGACGGGCGCCGACGCGGCGTCGCCGGACCGCGCGCCGGTCGCGGGCCGCGACGCGTTGACGACCGGCGTTGCGTCGTTCGCGCAGGCGTTCGACGAGCGGCGCGGCGGCTTCGGCGGCGCGCCGAAGTTCCCGCGGCCGTCCGAGCTGCTGTTCCTGCTGCACGCGCATGCGCTCACCGGCGACTGGCAGGCGCGCACGATGGCGCTCGACACGCTGCGCGCGATGTCGCTCGGCGGCATGCGCGATCACCTCGGCGGCGGGTTCCATCGCTATTCGGTCGATGCCGAGTGGCGCGTGCCGCACTTCGAGAAGATGCTGTACGACCAGGCGCAGCTCGTGCTCGCGTATCTCGAGGCGGGGCAGGCGAGCGGCGACGAGTACTACGGCGCGGTCGCGGAGGACACGCTGGCGTACGTCGCGCGGGATCTGACGTCGCCAGACGGCGCGTTCTATTCGGCCGAGGACGCGGACTCGCTCGTGCCGGGCGGCGACGGGCACGAGAAACGCGAGGGCGCGTTCTACGTCTGGTCCCACGGCGAGCTGCAGCGGCGGCTCGGCGACGAGGCGGAGATTGCCGTGAAGCGATTCGGCGTCGAGCCGCACGGCAACGCGCTGGCCGATCCGCAGGGCGAGCTCAGCGGCCAGAACATCCTTTACGTCGCGCAGCCGATCGAGGACGTGGCCGCGCGGACGGGCAAGTCGGTCGACGAGGTGATGGCGGCGCTGGGACGCGCACGACAGATCCTGTTCGAGGCGCGTGCGCAACGGCCGCGGCCGCATCTCGACGACAAGATCATCACCGCGTGGAACGGTTTGATGATCGCCGCGTTCGCGCGTGCGGCGCGCGTGCTCGTCGACAGCCCGCGCCGCGACGAGTGGCGAGACGTCGCCGTCCGGGCGGCGGCATGGGTCCGCGATCGCCTCTGGCACGCGGCGGATCGGCGTCTGCTTCGCCGATATCGCGACGGCGAGTCGGCCGTCGACGCGTTCTGCGAGGACTACGCGTATCTCGCGTGGGGACTGATCGAGCTGTTCCAGGCGACGGGCGACGCCGCGTGGCTGACGTGGGCGCGCGAGCTCGTCGACGTGCAGACGACGCTCTTCTACGACGCGCGCGATGGAGGGTGGTTCAGCACGACGGGGGAGGATCGGTCGGTCCTGCTACGCGTGAAGGAGGATTACGACGGCGCGGAGCCGGCCGCCGCGTCCGTGACGGTTCGCAATCTCATCACGCTGGGACATCTGCTCGGCGATGACGCGCTGGCAACGCTGGCGGAGCGCACGCTCGAGCGCTACGGCCCGCATATCGGCCGCGCGGTGCGCGTGATGCCGCTGATGGTGGCCAACGTCGCGCTGTGGCACGGGGGCGGCACGCAGATCGTCATCGCGGGACGTCCTGGCGCCGAGGACACACGCGCCCTCGAGCGCGCGATCGCCGCGCACGATCTGCCGTGGGCTGTGACGATTCCCGTCGACCCCACGGGGACGACTGTGTCGCCGCTGCCCTGGCTACGCGCGATGACGCTGCGCGACGGCCGCGCCGCCGCATACGTCTGCTCGGACTTCACCTGCCAAGCGCCGGTAACGGACGCGGCCGCGCTCGGCACGCAGATCGAGGATCTGGTGAGAGGCAAGCGAGTCGGGTGACATCGGGGCATCGGGGCATCGGGGCATCTGAAGAACCTCGGAACCCGGAACCTCGGAACCCGACCCCCGGAACCTCGGAACCCCAGAACCCGGAACCCCGAACCTCTATACTGACCTCATGATCTTCCCCGTCGAAATCGTCCTGAAGGGCCGCGACTTCGCGGTCACCGAGTCCCTCGTCGTGCCTGGCGCCGATCCGGCGCAGTGGGACGATGGGGTCGTGCGCAGCGTGCTGGTCGAGATTTTGAAAGCCATCGATCGCGCGCAGGACCCGAAGGTCGCGGCCGAGCGTGACGTCGTGCTGCAGGGCTTCAGTTGGATCGTCGAGCCCGTCGACGGGAAAGTCGTCATCGCGATCGAGATTCCGATGGGCGCGGCCGTCGCCGGCCCGTTCGCCGTCGGTCAGTCCGAGCTCGAAGCCACGATCGCGCGCGTCCTGCGCACCGAACGCCAGTTCCTCGTGCCGAATACCGTGCACTGAGGGGGCGGCTTACGGCTTGGGGCTTACGGCTTACGGCGGGCTTGCGGCTCGAGGCTTGGGGCTTGGCAAGTTCGAAGTTCGAAGGATGCCGTTGTCGGTAGCATTGGGGCGGCCCTCGTGGCCGCCCGGTCGCTGGGCGCGTCGGTCTCTCCCCGTAAACCCCAAGCCCCAAGCCCCAAGCCTCAAGCCGCTCCACGCTCCTACTCCTGCCGAAGCGCGACCTGCGGATCGACGCTCGACGCGCGGCGCGCCGGCGTGCGTTTCCCTATGCGAA
>CAZNMF010000104.1:0-6461 GCA_964573795.1 uncultured Solibacteraceae bacterium | reverse complement strand
ATTGACACGTGAATCGCGTGTTCAAGGCGCTCGCCGATCCGACACGCCGGCGCGTGCTGCAACTCCTGCGCGAGCGGCCGATGTCGGCCGGCGAGCTGTCCGATCACTTCCCGGTCTCGAAGCCGACGATGTCGGCGCACTTCGCGGTGCTGCAGGAAGCCGATCTCGTCGAGGCGGAGAAGAGCGGGAGGACCGTCCTCTATCGCTTGAAGATGTCCGTGCTCGAAGACGCGTTGCTCGCCTTTGCGCAGACGTTCGGCTGGGAGATGAAGGCCGGCAAGCCCGCGCGCCGCGGCGCACCGCGGACCGCCAAAGGAGAAGCATGACCTCGCCTGCGCCATCGCCATCACGGCAGCTCGCACCGGCGCTCCTGGGAATCGGAGCCGCGCTGGCGGTGTCGAACTGGTCGCTCGATCCCGAGCGCGCTCGCGCGTGGATCGCGGCGCTCGCGCTGTTCGCGTGTCTGACGCTGGTGCTCCGGCTGACGCGCGGCTCGACGTCCGGCGGCCGCGCGCGGGCCGCGGCCTCGATCCGCAGCAGCGTCGTGTTCGCGGCGTTGATCGTGTTGGTCGCACTAGCCGCGACGATGGCCCACACGCTCGGCGTGATCGAGGACGGCGAGCGGCCGCAGCGGCTGGCGATGGCCGTCGCCGGCGCTTTCTTCGTCTTCACGGGCAACGCGCTGCCCAAGACGCTCACGCCGTTGTCGGCGCGCCAGTGCGGCGAGGCGACGTCCCAGGCGCTGCAGCGGTTCATGGGCTGGACGTGGGTGCTGATGGGCCTCGCGTTCTCGGCCGTCTGGCTGGCGCTGCCGATCGATGCCGCCGAGCCGGTCTCGGTCGCCGTGATCGCGACGGGCGCGATCGCGGTCGCCACGCGCATCGTGCGCGCGCGGGCGATGCGCAAGGAAGCGTGAGGCGCGCGATGTTCGCGCGGCTCATGGGGCTCGAGACGGTCTCGCCGCGGCGCCTGCACCAACTGATGCAGGACCAGGCGATCACCGTGATCGACGTCAACGCGCGCCAGAGCTGGCTCGCCGCGCGAGTGCCCGGCGCGCGACATCTCGATGCCGGCACGTTCGGCGACGCCGACCTGCCCGCCGACAAGAGCACGACGCTGGTGTTCTACTGTTCGAACGTGCTCTGCCGGAAAGCGCCAATCAGCGCGCGCCGTGCCTCCGGCATGGGCTATCGCAGCATCTACGTGATGTCGGCGGGCATCAAAGGCTGGCTCGACGCGGCCCTTCCGACGGAATCCGGAGAGGGTTAGAGATCTCGTACACAACCTGTTCGATCGCGCGGCCGTCGGCGGCGGTGCCGCGCTCGCGGCGATCCGTCAGCGTCGCGCCGATGCGTTCGACGGCTTTTCGCGAGCGACGATTGTCCGGTCCGACGATGAAGACGATGCGGTCCGCGAAGCCGAAGGCGTGCGCGATCATGAGCCGTTTCATCTCGCCGTTGTAGCGCCCTCCCCAGTGCGTGCAGGCCAGGAAGGTCCAGCCGATCTCGATCGTGCGATTCGGCTTGTCGTGCCACACGAAGCGCGACGATCCGATGATCCGCTGCGTCGCGCGATCGATCGCGACGAGCGCGCCGCCGGAGTCCAGTGCATTCTGAAAGAACTGCCGAAAGACGTCCGGTTGGTATCGATTGGATTGCGGATGCTGTTCCCAGATCTTCGGGTCCGAGGCCACGGCGAACAGGCCGTCCCAATCCTCCGGCACGAGCGGCCGCAGTTCGACGAGATCGCCGGCGAGATGCGGCTGGAGATCGGCGGTGGCGCCCGTCGCAGCAGAATCGATATCGTGACGCATGTCTGAATTCTACGCGCGAGCATGACCGGAGCGAGGGGGGAGCCGATGGCATCGAAGACGAAGAACGACAAGGGCTTCACGGACGAAGAGCGCGCCGCGATGCGCGAGCGCGCGAAGGAGCTGAAGATCGTTCGCCGCGGCTCGCGCGCGAACAAGGCTGACGGCGAGCGCGACGTCCTCGCAAAGATCGCCGAAATGGCGCCATCGGATCGCGTCATGGCCGAGCGCCTCCACGCCATCGTCAAAGCGATCGCGCCAGCGCTTTCGCCGAGAACGTGGTACGGCATGCCGGCCTACGCGAAGGACGGCGACGTCATCTGCTTTTTCCAGAGCGGGCAGAAGTTCAAGACGCGCTACACGACGCTCGGCTTCAGCGACAAGGCGAATCTGGACGAGGGCGAGATGTGGCCGACGTCGTTCGCGTTGAGGAGACTGACGGCTGTCGAAGAGGCGGCGATCGGCGCGCTCGTGAAGAAGGCGGTCGGCTGAGGCGGCGATACAGATTGTACCGGATATGTCCGAGGTGAAGGCGACGTACGCCGTGTAGCGCGACGTTCACCGCGCGTGCGCCGACTTCGACGAAGCGCAGCGCGCGCGGAACCGCGGACTCCATGCGCCGCAAGAAGAAACGCCCCGGCTTCACCGCGTCCGAGCCGGAATTTCTCCTCTCCTACCCCGACCGCCACGACGTTCCGATACCTCACGAAGATTGGGAGCGACGTCGTCTGATGTGCGACAAGCCGCGCGACCTGTCTATCGCGTCTACGATCGCGGCGGCGCCGACTGCTCGTCGGCCGCTCGCGTGCTGGCGGTCAGCGCGCGCATGAGCGTGACCGCCCGCTCGCGGAGCTCCGCCGCGTCGCGCGCGATCGTCGGCTCGCTCAGCCGCTGAAGCTGCGGCACGCGGCGATCGATCGCGTCGACGAGCTGCTGCAGCGCCTCCACCATCTCCGCCGCCGTCGTCTGCAGGTCGGCCATCGATCACCTAACTTTCCCGGCGCGGCTTCCGGACGAGCAAAATCACGCCCGCGAGATTGATGCCGTTCCGCACCGCGCAATGCGGACAGATCCACGGATGCCAGAGATACCGGCCGTCGCCGCCGTACGTGAGCACCACGTTCAGACGACAGCTCGGACACGACACCATCAGGTCCCGGCCGCTCATGACATCACGCGTCCAGCGACCTCGCTCGAAATATCTTCGCACCTTCCTCTACTTGACGACGACCATCACGCGCTCGGGTTGAATCAGCGGCGCGCCGTTCACGCGCGCGGGCTCGAAGCGCCACTGCGTCAGCGACTCGAGCGCGGCGCCCGCGAGCTCGTACGCGCCGCTCGCGTAGACGGGATAGCGCGCGGTGCCGTCCGGCGCGACGAACAACTGCAGCACCACGCGCGCGCCTTCGGCCGGCACCGTCTTCCCCGCCGGCGCCCGCGCAGGCGCCTCCGCGACGACATGCGCGGGCGTCATCGTCACCGGCAGCACGACCTCCTGCGTCGCGTCGCACGGCGCGGCATAGCGCACGGTCGCGCGCGCCCCGGCGATGAGCGCCGACACCTGATAGACGACCGCGATCGCACCAGCGGTCGCCGGCAGTCCTGACGAAAGCTTCGCGATCTCGGCGCCCGCGGCGCGCGCGGACACTCGCGGCTGGTTGCCACGCGCGTCCGTGAGCGCGATCGACTCGGGCGCGATCGTCCGCGCGCCGCACGCGAGGGGAAACGCCATGATGACGAGACGGGGATCGGCGACCTCGCGCGGCAGCATCTGCGGATCGAGCGGCGTGCCCGCGGCGGCCGCGGCCTTCGCCGCCAATCCAATCAGGCGCGGATGGTCGTAGACGACGCCATGGCGCGAGGAGCCGTCGGCGTCGAGGGAGATCGGCGCCACGTCGCCGGCGCCGAGCTCGACCGCGATCGTCATCCGCTGCTGCGCCGTCTCGAACGCGTCCGGCCCTGGCGGCGCGAGGTCCATCGACGCGCCGCAGAGAAAGCCCGACGGCGACATCGGGTCGCTCCAGTGATATCCGTCGAGGTAGATCGTCGCCGACTTCCCGCCCGTGATGTCCACCGTGTACGTGTCGACGAGCGTGCCGTCCGCCGCGCGTGCGGTGGCGCCACGCGCGAAGTGGACGCCTTCACCGGACGGCCCGCGCAGCGCGCTCAGATACTTCACCTGCCGCGACGCCATGTACAAATCGCCGCCGCCGACCTTGACGGGATTCTCGATCGTCGTGCCGTACGTCTCGTCGGCCGACGCGTGACATCGACTTGTCGCAGCCGTCAGTCCCGGCACGTCCGGCGTCGTCGTCTCGTGCGTCGGATCTCTGAGCTGCGCGCCGAGCCCGGCGCCGGACACCACGACGAAAATCGCCACGACGGCCCGCCATCCACGTGTCATCGGGTTGCTCCGCGCGCAGTATACGAGGTACGAGGATGGTGGACACGCCAGTCGACCGGATCGCGACATCTGCCCGGTCAAAATAGAAACCGCTCGCGACAATGCCCATCGCGACGGGCCCTAGGGCCAATGCCTTTCGGAAATTCGCCGAGGTGAGCACGCTCTTGTACTATTGCTGCGAAATCGGTATTTACCGTGGGGATGTCGACACAAGACTCCCCGGCCGGCTTCCTCGACGCGTGGGCGCGCCTGATCGGCCCGCGCGGTGTCCCGACGGTGGCGACGCGGCGCGGAAGGAAACCGCGCGTGCCGCTCACGCAGGTGCTGCCGACGCTGACCTATCACGTGATGCAAGACGCCGGCACGTTGGCCGAGCACGTGTTCCAGTTGTTTCGCACGCCGTTGGCCGACAGTTCCTGGTCCGATCGGCGGATGCGGCTGCCCTGGGAGATCTTCGCCGAGCTGATGCGACGCGCGTTGCGGCCGCGCGCGACGCCGCGGCAGCACCGCCAGGCCTTCTGGCGCGGCTGGCGCCTGGTCGGCCTCGATGGCACGCAATTCAGTCTGATCAATACGCCGCCGGTTGCGGCGACACTCAAGAAAACGCGGACGCGCCGTGGCCGTGCCGCGTTCGCCAAGATCACCGCCGCGGTCCTGCTGGAAATCGGGCTGCACAATCCGCTGGCCGCCGGAATCGGGCGGCGCGGCGAATCCGAATGGGCGCTGGCGCAGCGGCTGCTGGCCCAACTGCCCAAGTCGGCACTGTTGCTGGCGGATCGCCTGTATGGCGTGACGGCGTTTGCGCGCGTGGCGCAGACGGCGTGTCAGCGTGTGGGCAGTCACTTCTTGCTGCGCGCGTCGAAAGCGGTCAAACCGCGCGTGATCAAACGCCTCCGCGACGGCACCCGTCTCGTCAGGCTGAGTGGGGTGATCGAGGTCCGCGAGCTGCGCGTGCGCGTCAGCCGGCCGGGCCACCGATCCCACGAGCTGCGGTTGTGGACGAGTCTGTGCGATCCGCGGACCGCGCCGGCGCTCGAACTCGCCCGCGTCTACGCGAGCCGGTGGGAGCACGAGCTGTATTTTCGGGAAATCAAACGTCAGCTGCGCCGGACGGCCGTCTTGCAGAGTCACACGGTGGAAACCGGCGCGCAAGAGATCGCCGCGCTGGTCTTGGCCAGTGCCGTCCTCGCCGACGAACGCGCACGCGTGGCCACCGGCCACCGGCCCGCGCTGCGCGTGAGCTTTGGACACCTGCTGCAGATCGTGCGCGGCCTGTGGTTATGTCTCGGCCCGTTCGACGACATCTTGACCGACGCGCAGAAGACCCGCGTCGTGCGCCGGGGGCGCGCCCTCATCCGTCGCCACGGCCTGGCGCCGCGCCGGCCACGCACCTGTCCGCGCGCCGTGCGCCAGCCCGTCACCAAATGGCCGCGGCTCCTGACGCCGCAGTCGATCGAGGCACCGTGGCAGCTGCAACTCGTATGACGCACAGAGCCGAATTTCCGAAAGGCATTGGCCCTAGGGCCGGCTCGCCGTGTTCGAAGATCTCGAAGGCAACCGCTGGGATCTGCTTGGGCCAGACACGCGGCGTCGAGCGGACGCGTCGGTCGGTTCGTGACCTGGCCCCTTCGTCATTTTGACGACGACCATCACGCGTTCGAGCTGAATCACTCGCTCATCTATTGAGCGCTGACCTCGAGCTACCTCGCGGTCTTGGACGAATCCAAGTCACGACCAAAGCACGACAAGATTTCCTTCGCCATGAACACCTGTCCACGCTGGCGGCCGGTCGTTTCGATCACGATGCCGAGCTCCAGGAGTTTTTGCAGGTTGCTCGACGCCGATGCCGGCGTGACGCCGGTGATCTGCGCCGCCTGCGCGATCGTCAGCGTGGGCACGACGAACAATGCGTCAATCAGCGTGCCCAGCAGGCCGGACGATCGCGCGGAGCGCACCGCCTGATGGTACGGCTGGCCAATCAGGTGTGGATTGACCAGGCGCCCGGAGGCACCTGTCAGCCGGCCAAGGGCAAAGTCTGCTTCGGACAGCAGCCGGATAGCCGCAGCGCTCAGAGCCAGCTCGCGCGGCATCGGATGGGGCACGAAGGCGACAACGCCATCGGCAGCAGGCACGAGTCGGCCTGGGCTATCCGGTTTGAACGCAGAGGCTTGCACGGTATTTTAGCTTCCTATCGGAACGCAGCGGCAATTTTGCCTTCAGTAGGCCAGCCTAAAATAGCGCCGTAGC
>CAZNMF010000103.1:0-4698 GCA_964573795.1 uncultured Solibacteraceae bacterium | reverse complement strand
CATGGTGGGATTCCGGTTCAACACGATCGGCGTGAGCGACGGCATCTCGATGGGCACCGACGGCATGAGCTTCTCGCTGCCGTCGCGCGATCTGATCGCCGACTCGATCGAGACCGTGATGGGCGCGCAGTGGTACGACGCGAACATCTCCCTGCCCGGCTGCGACAAGAACATGCCGGGCTGCGTCATGGCGATGGCGCGGCTGAACCGCCCGTCGCTGATGATCTACGGCGGGACGATCCGCGCGGGCCATCTCGGGAATCGCACGCTCGACGTCGTCTCCGCCTTCCAGAGCTACGGCGAATATCTCGCGGGCACGATCGACGAAACGCAGCGTCAGGCGATCGTCCAGCACGCGTGCCCGGGCCCGGGCGCGTGCGGCGGGATGTACACGGCCAACACGATGGCCGCCGCGATCGAAGCGCTCGGCATGTCCCTGCCGTACAGCTCGTCGACGCCGGCCGACGATCCGCAGAAGGCGGACGAGTGTCGCCGGTCGGGCGCCGCCATCCGTCATCTACTCGAACTGGATCTCAAGCCGCGCGACATCATGACGCGCGCAGCGTTCGAGAACGCCATCACCGTCGTCGTCGCGCTCGGCGGATCGACGAACGCCGTCCTGCATTTGATCGCGATGGCGCGGACCGCCGGCGTGCCGCTGACGATCGACGACTTCCAGCGCGTCAGCCATCGCACGCCGCTCCTCGCGGACTTCAGACCGAGTGGTCAGTACGTCATGGAAGATCTCCAGCGCGTCGGCGGCACGCCGGCGGTGATGACGTTGTTGCTGGAGGCCGGCCTCATCGACGGCGACTGCCTCACCGTCACTGGGCGCACCGTCCGCGAGAATCTGCAGGATCTTCCGGGATTGACTGCGGGTCAGCAGATCGTTCGGCCGTTGACGAATCCGCTCAAAGCGACCGGCCATCTGCAGATCCTCAAGGGCAACCTCGCGCCGCAAGGCGCCGTCGCGAAGATCACGGGCAAGGAAGGCCTTCGCTTCACCGGCCCGGCGAAGGTCTTCGACTCCGAAGAAGCCATGCTGCGCGCGCTCGAGCAGCGCCTCATCGTCAAAGGCGACGTCGTCGTCATCCGCTATGAAGGCCCGAAAGGCGGTCCCGGCATGCAGGAGAGGTTGACGCCGACGTCGGCCATCGTCGGCGCCGGCCTCGGCAAAGACGTCGCGCTGATCACCGACGGACGATTCTCCGGCGGCTCCCACGGCTTCATCGTCGGACACGTGACGCCGGAGGCGCAGGACGGCGGCCCGATCGCGCTCGTGCGCGACGGCGATCCGATCGTGATCGACGCCGAGCGGAACGAGCTGAGCGTGACGCTCACCGACGCCGATCTCGCCGCGCGACGCGCCGCGTGGACGACGCCGCCGCTCCGCGCGACACGCGGCGTGCTCGCGCGTTACATCCGCACGGTCAGCGACGCGAGCCGGGGGTGCGTGACGGACGAGTAGGTTCGGCTTACGGCTTACGGCTTAGGGCTTACGTGTCCGCCGTAGCCTTGGCGTAGGCGGACGGCTTGGGGCTTGGCGGGCGTGGTTCGGAGGGCCGTGGAGGCCATCCTCATCGATCCCCTGGCGACCAATTCAGGACCACGGCGATCGGCGACGCGGGCTCTTCGACGACCGTGTCGAGCAGAAACCGCTGGCCGTCTTGCGAGACGACGTACTTGTGCAGCGACACGCCCAACGGCGATCCGACCGGCGCGCGGAACAGGGGCTCGACGGCGCCGACGCGCGGGATCGCGTCGCCGGCATCGAGCGCGATCGGCACCGCGACCAACTCGCCCTCCAGCGTCAGATAGAACAGCTCGCGCCCATTCGCGCGCCAGCGCACCTGCACGCCGCCGCCGGGAGAAATGCGAGTCCGCGTGCCCGGCCCGGGGAACGGCTGCACGTAGATCTCGTCGCGGCCTGATTCGTCCGATTGATACGCCACCCATCGTCCATCCGGCGAGAACTGCCCGTCGCGCTCCTCGAATCGCGTGCGGACGACGGGAAAGGGCTGACGGGTGTCGAGCGGCAGCGCCCAGATGTCCATGTCGGGCACAGGCGTCACGGCGACCGTCCGAAACAGCAGGAACCGGCCGTCGTGCGACCAGTCCGTCACCTGCTTGTGCGCCGGTGTACTGAGCAGCAGCGTGCGATCCGCGCCGGCGATCGGCTTCTCGAACAGTTGGAAGTAACCGGCCTGCAGCGAGCTGTACACGATGCGGTCGCCGTGCGGAGACCAGAGCGCGCCGATGTCCGGCTCGGGCTCCGTCGTGAATCGCACGGGCGTGCTGCGATCGAGATCGAGCGTCCAGATGTCGGTGTTGCCGTCGACCGTCCGCTGCATCGCCGCGCGCCGCCCATCCGGTGACAGCGACGGGTAGCCCGGCCCCGCGTTCTCCGGCACGCCCAGCCGCCGCAAGACGACGCCGTGGCGATCGAGCCAGACGAACTGCCGCTTGCCTCCCGACGATCCCGAGCGATAGATGATGGGCCCGGCGGCCGACGCGGACAATGCGGCGACGCCGGCGCTCGGCTCCGACGTCACGCCCTCGGCCATCGGCACGGCATCGCCAACCAGCTCGCGGGTGGCCAGATTGATCCGCCGCGCGAACAGCACGCCGTGATTGACATAGAGGACATGGCTCGGCGGCGCGAAGACCGCCGGCGAATCCGCGTCGGTCAGCCGCGTCACGAGGCTCGAGTCGAGCTCACCGACGTAGACGCCGCGGACATCAGCGCCGCCCATCGCGTAGAACAGGAAGTGACGTCCGTCCGGCAGGAACCACGGCGCGCGATGGCCGGTCTGCCCGCGCGCAAGCGACGTGGCCGCCGCCGGCGCACCCCCCGCGATCGTCGTTCGGAACAGCGGACCGTCGGGCACCACCGCGTAGACGATGACGCCGTCGCGATTCCACGACGCGCCCGCCGGCACGACGGCGGCCGCGATGATCTGGACGACGCCGCTCTCGACGTCGATGCGTTTGATCTTGCCGTCGGCGAAGAAGCCGATCGATCGGCTGTCGGGCGCCCAGAACGGGAGGGACGCGTAGTCGGTGCCGGCAAGCGCACGTGTGTCGTCCGGCGACGCGATCGGCCGGATCCACAGTTGCGCGTGCCTCGTCCCGCTCGCGACGAACGCGACGAATCGACCGTCGGGTGACACCGCCAGCGACACGGGATCCGTCGTCGGCGGCGTCGTCAATTCCAAGTGCATTTCCGGCGGCCCGGAAGGACGGGCGCTGGTGCGGACGGCGATCCACGTGAGCGCTACGCCGAGCAGCAGCACGGCGAGCACGGCCCACGCGACACGCCGCTTGGGCGGGCCGGCCGCGGCGGACGTCGTCGCCGGCGACCGGAGCGCGAACGTGGGCACGTAGCCGCCCTTCGGCAGCGAGATGACGACGCGATCCGCGGCGCCATCCGTCGCGTAGTAGCGCTCGAGACGCGCGCGCAGGCGCGAGGCTTCGACGCGCGCGATCGGGTCGAGCCGGGGATCGAACTGCTCACCCCGCTCGAGGACCTCCGCGCCGAGCGTGTAATCCTTCAGGCGATCGGCGCGTCCGGCGAGCGTCTCTTCGACGACGAACCGGAGCATGCGGCTGGAGCGTCCCGCGCCCTGAAACGCGGTGCTGCCGAGCACGCGTTCGAGGGCCTCGAGGATCTCGGGCGGCGGGACGGGCGTCTCGTCCATCGCGCGTGCATCATAGCGGACGGCACGCGCGATTCCGCGAGAGTCCTGACGAATCACGACGTACGTACCCGTAACAGCGGGCGTGACGCGGTTCTGTACTCCCCCGCGCACGTCCCGTTGCGCGACGCTGCGAGCCGGAGGCTCATCCATGGACGCCCAGATCCTCGCTCGCGATCGCCGCTTCTTCGCGCTGATGGCGGGAGCCGCGCTGCTTGTCGTCATTGCCGGCTTCACGCCCACGTACTACCTGCGGTCGGTGCTGCACATGACCGTCGGTCCCAATGGCAAGCCGCTGACGCCGCACATTCCGCCGGTCGTACAGATACATGCTCTCGTCTTCAGTCTGTGGATCGTCACGTTCGGCGCGCAGGCGGGTCTCGTCGCCACAGGACGCGTCGCGACACATCGGCGCCTCGGGATGATCGCGGCGTGGTTGATCCCGGCCATGATCGTGCTTGGCATCGCGACCGCCATCCGCGGCGCACGCGACGGATGGAATCCTGGCGGTCCGTATCGAGACGCGCTTGGGTTCCTGATCGTGGGCTTCGCGGACATCACGGTATTCGGCACGCTGGCCACGGCCGGCATCTGGTTCCGCCGGCGTCCGGATCTCCATCGTCGGCTGATGCTGTTCGCGACGCTCGGCGGCCTGATGTGGGCGGCGATCACGAGGATCTGGTTCGTCGCGCCGCATCTGCCGGCCATGCTGGGACTGTTCGCGGCCCTCGTGCTGGCGCCGACCGTTCGCGACTTCTGGCTGCGCTCGCGCACGCGGTGGATCAGCCTGGCCGTGTCGGTCGCATTGCTGGCGCGGTTTCCATTGAGCGCCGCGATCGGCAACAGCGACGCCTGGCGGCGGTTCGCGGCGTGGCTGGTGGGGGGATAGGGCTTGGGGCGTGGGGCGGGGGGCGTGTGGCGATATCGTGGGGGGTTAGGGGTAAGGCGTACGGCGGAACGAAGTATGCCCGGGGTTCAGGCCCGGCCCGCCGCCCCCCCCCCA
>CAZNMF010000102.1:0-1683 GCA_964573795.1 uncultured Solibacteraceae bacterium | reverse complement strand
AGCACGACGAGCCGATCCATCCGGCTCAGCGCCTCGGCCAGCGCGTGCGTCAGCGGGCGCCCCTGCGGCGTCACGAACACGACCGCGGCCGCCGCGCCGCGCTCCGCGGCAATCGCGTCCACCGCCCGCACGATCGGCCCGGGCTTCATCACCATGCCCGGCCCGCCGCCGTACGGCACATCGTCGACCGTGCGGTGCCGGTCGTCCGTGTAGTCGCGCAAATCGCGCACGCGGATGTCGACGATCCCGCGCTCGCGCGCCCGGCCCACGACGCCCGCCGCGAGCGCCGCCTCCATCAGATCCGGAAAGATCGTGATGACGTCGGCGATCATCGGCGCACCGGACGGTTCAACTCGATCAGCCCTTCCGGCGGATCGATCTCGATCAGACGATCCGCCACGCTCACCCGCCGGCAGATGGCGTCCGTGAACGGCACGAGCACTTCGCCGTCGCCGCTCACGACCAGCATCGGAATCCCGACGCCCAGATCCACGCGCTCGACCGTGCCCACCGTCTCGCCACCCACGGTGCGCACCGCGCACCCCACCAGGTCGTGCACGTAATACGCGCCGGCGGCGAGCGCTTTCACGTCTTCCGGCGCGATCCGCAGATCGTGCCCTCGCAACTCCTCGGCCGCGTCGATCGAGGCGACGCCGTCGAATCCGACGACCCAGCGCGCGTCGTACGGACGCGACGCGGCGACGACGATCGGTCCGACGGTGCCGTCGCGCTCGATGAACAGCGTCGAGCCCGGCCGAAACCGGTCTTCCGCGAAGTCCGTCTCGGACGCGACGACGACCTGTCCACGGTTGCCGTGCGGCCGGACAATCCGGCCGACGGTCACCATCGCGTCCCAGTCCACGGCGCGCCGCGCTACTCGTCTCGGAAGTCGACGACGACGCGCTGCTCGTCGAGCTCGCCGGCCGCGGCGGCCAGGGCGCGCAGCGCCGTCGCGGTGCGGCCCTGACGGCCGATCACGCGGCCCAGCTCGCCGGGCGCCATCGACAGCTCGATCACCGTTTGTCCGCGGCGCTCGCTCTCGACGACGTCCACGGCGTCAGGCCGCGCCGCCAACGCGCGCGCCACGACCTCGACGACGTCCCGCGCGCGGCTCACGACGCGGCCGGCGCCTCGGCCGCCACGGCCGGCGGCATCCGATCGATCAGCGTGCGCACGGTGTCGGACGGCTGCGCGCCCGCGCCGATCCAGTGCGCGAGCCGCTCGCGGTTGATGTCCACCACTTCCGGCGTCGCGCGCGGGTTGTAGTGCCCGAGCACTTCCACGAACCGGCCCTCACGCGCCGACCGGTTCTCCGTCACCACAATGCGGAAGAACGGCCGGTTCTTCGACCCCGCCCGCCGCATACGAATCGCTAGCATGCTGCCTCCATCACGGACCCCAAACTCCGAAAAGTTAAAAGTTAGAAGCCAGAAGCCAAAAGTTTGGAAGGTGATCTCGCTCCAGCCCTCTGGCTTTTAACTTTTCACTTCTAACTTTTCTCCCTATCTTCCCCGCAACATTCCCATCAGCCGCTGCCGGCCCTTGTGGCCGGTGCCCATCGTGCTCATCGTCTTGAGCATCTTGCGCATCTCGATGAACTGCTTGAGCATGCGGTTGACGTCCTCGACGCTCGTGCCGCTGCCGCGCGCGATGCGCTTGCGGCGGCTGCCGTTGATCAGCTGG
>CAZNMF010000101.1:0-1968 GCA_964573795.1 uncultured Solibacteraceae bacterium | reverse complement strand
ACGTTCGCCAGATCGCGGCCGACCTTCAACTGATCGAGACGCTGCTGCAGGGGCGCGGCCTTCGTGGCCTGCATCGCCTCGAGCAGATCGAGCTGAACGGCCGGCGCGACCGTCCCGGCTTTGAGATCGTCGCCCAGACGGCCGAGTGCCTGAATCGACTCGTTGCCGGGAACGTTCGCGAGCGCGCGAAGCGCGCTCTGCTGCTCCGACGTGGTGCCCGTGCGGACCGTGGCGCTCAGCAGCTCGACTTTGGCCGCGGGCGCGAGCGACATCTGCGGCAGCGCCGCGATCGCGGCCGTCCGCACGGTCGCATCCGCGTCGGCCATTGCCGCGCGCGCGCCCGTCTCGAGCTCCGGGACGGCGAGCGTCTGGAGCGCGGCGAGCGCCGCGACGCGCACCGACGCGTCGGGATCCGATTGCAGCCGTGTGAGGATGACGCCGGCCTGTGCCTTCATGTCGAGCTTCGCGACGGCGTCGAGCCACGCGACCTTCACGGCCGGCGGCACGGACGTATCCGTCATCAGACTGGCGAGCTCCGTCAGCGCCGTGCGCGCGGTCGACGCGTCGCGCTGCCCGAGCGGCGCGATCCACGATCCGTCCACGCGGTCCATGTTGGACGGCGCGGCCCACACGCCCAGCGTGGCGATCGCCTCGACCTTCAGCGGATCGGGCACGCCGGCACGACGCGCGTACGCGGCGACCCGCGTCGTCGCGGCCGCGTCGCCGACGCGCAGGTTCGCGCTGATCGCGCGCCGCACGAGCGGCGCACCGCTGATGGCGGGCCGATCGAGCACTCGCGCGAGCGCTGGCAACGCGTCGATGATGCCGCCTTCGTCGTTGATCGCGATGGCCGCTTCGGTCACCACCAGTGGATCCGCATCGTCGAGGAACCGCGCGACTTGCGGATCCCGCAGGCGGCGCAGCGCGACGACGGCCGCCAGACGCACGCCGCGCGACTCGTGGGTCGAGAGCGCGGCGAGGGCGGCGCGATCGCCAATGCCCGTGAGCGCGACTACGGCGGCGTTGCGCAGGTAGACGTCCTGTTCGTGATCGGCGGCCAGCATGGCGACGACGGCGGGCATGGCCGGCCGGTAGCCGAGGCGGCCGAGCGCGACGGTCGCGAAGTACCGGGCGCGCGGATTGGCGTCCTGCACGAGCGGCATCAGCGCCGGGGCGGCGGTGGACGCGCGCGCCTGGCCCAGCACCTTCGCGGCCTGCGCGCGGATCTCGGGATCCGCGTCGGTCAGGAGCGGCGTCAGCGCGTCGGCCTGCACGCTGCCGCTGCGCAGCAGTTGTCCGAGCCCCCAGATCGCATGGATGCGCGAGAGCTGACCGTCGCGCGTCGTCACCTGCGTCGACGCGGCCGCGGTCGCCAGCGCGTCGCGATCGCCGCGACGCACCAGCTCGAACTGCGCCTTCAGCCGCACGCGCTGATCCTCGTGCCGCAGCAGATCGACCACTTGCGGCACCGAGCGGCTCGCGAAATTCTCTTTGAGCAGCGCCTGAGCTTCGACACGCGCGGGACTGCCTTTACCCGCGACCGAGTCCAGCTTCCAGACGCGGCCCTGGCCGGACGGCACCCAGCCGAGCACCCAATCCGTGAGGTAGATCGCGCCGTCGGGGCCAATCTTCATCCCCGGTGCGAGCACGCCCTGCATCATCTGCTTCATCTCGCCGAGCTCGAAGCCCGCGCCCTTCGGATTCAGCGTGAATCCAAACGTTCGAGCCGTGGTCGCGCTGCCGGTGTAGCTCGTGACGAAGAAGTGGCTCTTCCAGCTTGGATCGAGGGCCGTGCCGGGGTTGTACGCGAAGCCGGACGGCCCGGAGGTGAACGGCGCGATCGGCGGCGTGATGTACGACGCCTGTTCCGGGAAGCGCACCTTCGACATGCGCTCGTCGATCCACGGGTTGTAGCGGTTGTTGTTCGGATCGGTGTACTTGCCGTACTGCCAGGTCGATCGCCAGCCG
>CAZNMF010000100.1:0-22001 GCA_964573795.1 uncultured Solibacteraceae bacterium | reverse complement strand
CGCGAACTCGCGCGGGCTGATCAGCTCGTGGATATTGACGGGCCGCCCGGCATCCTTGAAATCGAAGGCCTTGTAGATCGTGAAGCCGAAGGAAATCAGCGACACCGCCGTGCGAATCCACGCCATGAGCGTGCGCTCGTGTGCCATCGCCGTGCGCTGGAAGCCCAGGTCCGTCCGCTCGTGCGAGAGCCCGGTGCGCGCTTCGGACAGATCGGTCCGATGGTGGGAGAGGCCGGTCCGCTCGCGTGACAGCTCTGTCGAGACGTCGTCGGTCATGGCGTGACAGCCTCGACGCGCGGGCCGTCCACGCGCTCGAGGTCCTTTTCGAGAAAGACGTTGAGGAACGTGCGTATCACTGCGATCGCCGCGAGCATGCCGACGTCCTGCCACGACGGCGCGACGACGCTGTGGATGATGTCGGCGGCGAGCTGGAACTCGAGCGCGAGCACGAGCCACACCGCAAAGCCGCGCCAGACGTCCTTGCGCGCGCCGGGCGTATTGCGGCGCGCGACGACGCGCGTGATGCCGATCGCGGCTTCGAGTGCGCCGCCGCTCGCGACGAGCACGGCGGCCGCGTCGATGAGCAGCGCGAGACGATCCGCGATCGCGAAGAGGGCCGCCTCCATGACGCGTCCGCTAGGACGCCGGCACGCGCGCGACGCACCGGAAGCCGACGTGGCACGTCGACGTGTCGATCGGTTCCGGGAAGCGTGCCGCGGGCCGGTAGCGCCGGCAGTAGCTCGGCGCGCAGAGATGCGATCCGCCCTTGAGCACTTTGCGCGGAATCGCGATCGCGGGCTGGCAGGGATCGTAGCTGTGCTCGACGAGCGCGCCCAGCGGGTTGTGCGGCGTGCAGCACGTCTTGACCGCGTCGGCCTCGTGCCGCGGCGCGTACCAATCCGTCGTCCATTCCCAGACGTTGCCGATCATGTCGACGAGCCCGTAGCCGTTCGCCGGGAACGCGCCGACCGGCGACGTCCGTTCGTAGCCGTCGTCGACGAGGCTCTCCCAGGGGAACTCGCCCTGCCACGTGTTGGCCATCTCGAGGCCGCCGGGGTGCAGCTCGTCGCCCCACGCGAACTCGGCGCCGTCGAGCCCGCCGCGCGCCGCGCGCTCCCATTCCGCTTCGGTCGGCAGGCTCTTGCCGGCCCACGCCGCGTAGGCCGACGCGTCGGCGAACGTGACGTGGACGACGGGATGGCGATCGAGACCGGCGAGGGAGCTGCCGGGCCCGTATGGACGCCGCCAGCACGCGCCGCGCAGGTACTGCCACCAGTTCGCGAAGTCGCGGCGATCGACGGGCCCGCGTGGTTTCACGAAGACGAGCGAGCCCGCGTAGAGCATGTCCGGCTTCGCGCCGGGATAGTGCGTGGGATCAGGCGGGATCTCCGCGGCGGTGACGTGGCCGGTCTCGCGCACGAAGCGCGCGAACTCGGCGTTGGTGACCGGATGCCGATCCATCCAGAAGCCGTCGACGGCGACGCGATGGACGGGCCGCTCTTCCGGATAGTGGCGATCGGAGCCCATGCGATAGACGCCGCCCGGGATCCACGCCATGTCCCGCGCGGGCGCGTCGCCCGGTGCCACGGGCGCGGCGGCGGCTTCGCCTCGCACAGCTTCGGTGACGTGCACGGCAGTGTCGGACATGGAGGCCCTTCCGCCCGCGCGATCGCCGGCCGCAATCTGCCGGCGCGCGGGCCGCGCGTGCTGACAAGGCACTATCCGTGCCGGCCGGCGTGCGAGTGACGTATGCGCGTGCGGCATCGGCGCAAATGGCCAGCCGCGACATGCCGCGGGGAAATGGTGTCTGTGGCCGGCGGCGCATCTTGCCTAGAACGCTTCGTTGAGCGCGAGGAACACGCCGCGCGATCCGTCGACGCCCCAGCCGTAGTCGACCGCGAGATTGCTGCCGTGCACCTTGTCGAGCTTGACGCGCAGGCCGGCGCCTCCGGCCGGCAGCCAGCGGCCGTAGCGATCGCGCGCGTCGCTCAGCGTCGACGCGTTGACGAACGCGACCGCGCCGACCAGGCCGGATCGCAGCACGTCGACGCGATATTCGGCCTCGCCGTAGAGCCAGCCGCGCCCGCGATAGCGTCCGGCCGCGTAGCCGCGCCCCGTGCGGCCGTACAGATCCCAGCCGATGCTCGGCAGGTTGAAGTAGTCCGGCTTGCCGTCGAGCGTCAGCCACGCGAGACCCCAGACGGCGAGGATCTGCCGGCGCGACGAGGGCAGACGCCGGTACGCGCGGCCCTCCGACTGCAGCTCGCGCCACGACTGCGTGCTGCCGAGCGCGCGCGTGAACCACGTGACGCTCGCGCGCGCGAACCATCCGCGCGCCGGATTGACGGCGGTGTCTCGCGTGTCGTGCTCGACGTCGATCGAGACGCCGGAGGCGTACGACGTGCGCGAGTCGACCGGCGCCTCGTCGCCGAGATCGTGCGCCTGCCGCGCGTCGAAGTGAAAGCCGCCGCCGATGGCGACGTGCCCCGCGATTCGCCGGTACAGCGTCGTGTACGTGCGGCCCCAGTAGAGCGGGACGTCGATCGACGTCTCGGACGTCGTGTCGCTGCCGAGGCCGTACGTGCGTTCCGTGAACGCGTACGCGCGCCAGTCGCCGACGAGGTGCCAGACGTCGTCGCGGAGATGCCGATCGGTCCGCATCGTGAGGATCGCCCGATGCTGCGTGCTGTAGGACGCGCCAATCGTGAGCAGCGAGACGCGCGATCCGGCCTCGCGCGATCGGCCCTGGCGGCTGAGGAGCAGGCCGGCCGAGACGCCCGACGCGGGCGAGGCGCCGATCGTCGGCAGGATCGATTGCCGCGTGTCGTCGTCGCGCTCGGGCGGCGGCGGGCGGCCGAGCAGATGGCGCACGACGTCGGGGACGTCGACTTGCGCCGGGGCCGCCGGCGCGCCCTGCAGCGCGGCGAGCAGCACCAGCGCCGCGGCGCCGGTCATGTCACCGGGCGATCCAGCGGCGCGCGATCCGATTGATCGGCCCGCGCAGCAGCAGATACGGCACGAACGCCAGCCGCAGCACGATGACCGCGAGCTCGCCGACGTAGATCCACTTGAGCACGAGGATCTGGTAGAGGCTGTCCATCACGATGCCGAGCGCGACGATGCGCGCGGTCGCCTTCCAGCCCTCCTCGAGCAGGTGCCGCCGCGCGTCGGGATTGTTGAAGATGGACCAGAAGTACGCGGGCCGGCCGGCGCGCGCGTCCTTGACGCCGTCCCGCCACGCGGCAATCGCGGCCATCGTCGGTTGCAGGATGAAGCGGAAGGTCATCGGCCCGCCGATGCGCGCCGCGATGTCGGTCCAGAAACGCGTCGAGAGCTCGTCCATGCACGACGACGTGTCCCAATGTCGTGCCGTCGCGCGCGGGCCATTCTGCGCGCCGTTCGCGGGAGTGCCGGACGCGCGGCGCCGCACGCCCGCGACGGGCCGCGGCCGCCGCTATCCCCGCGGCGCGTAGTAGCCCGTTCTCGTCCGTGCCAGCGCGCCCGGCCGCGCGATCACCCGCACCGTCACGCGGCGGAAGGCGCCGTCGCGATGCGGATTCGTCGACACGTAGCCGAGCACGTACTGCTGCGACAGCTCGTCGGCGATCGTGCCGTAGATGCCCGCGAGATCGGCGGTCCTGCG
This sequence comes from uncultured Solibacteraceae bacterium, assembly GCA_964573795.1. Taxonomy (GTDB): domain Bacteria; phylum Acidobacteriota; class Vicinamibacteria; order Vicinamibacterales; family SCN-69-37; genus CAZNMF01. The sequence continues at coordinate 18,358 of CAZNMF010000100.1, read as the reverse complement.
CGCGACGAACACGCGGCCGCCGGTGGCCTCGGCGAACGATCGCATGACGTAGAACGGATCCGGCGCCGTGCTCTCGCCGGTCCAGACATCCGCCGACGGGCCCGCGAGCGCGATCGTGTAGATCGTGACGCCCGCCTGACCGACGAGCTCCATGACCTGGCCGTAGTCGATCAGGCTCGCGGTGTCCTGCCCGTCCGACAGCACGACGAGCGCCTGCCGGCGCGCGCCCGTGGCGGCCTCGCGCGCGTGCACGAGCTCGGTCAGCGTCACGTAGACGCCCGTGTACAGCGCGGTGCGGCCGCTGGCGCCCGCGCGCTGGATCGCGTCGGTCACCGCGCCGGTGTCCGGCGTCAGCGGCGCCAGGATGTTCGCGCGATCGTTGATGCCGGCCACCATGACGCAATCGCCGGGACGCGTGGTCTGGACCAGATCGATGGCGGCGCGGTGCGCGGTCGACAGCACCGGCCGCATGCTGCCGGACGTGTCGATCGCGATCGCGAGGTCGAGCGGCACGCGATTGCGCGCGAAGAGCGCAATCGCCTGCGGGACGCCGTCCTCCATCACCGCGAAGTCGTCCTCGGACAGGCCGGAGACGAGCCGTCGCTGCTGATCCGTCACGGTCACGGTCAGCGCGACGAGGTCGACGCTGGTGCGAAACGCCGAGCCGGTGCGTGCCGCCGGCGTGTGCGGGTCGTCGTCGCGCGCGGCGCGCGCGCCGTGCGTGAGCCACGTCGACGCGAGCAGCGCCATGATCACGAGTGGTTTGGCGTGCATGTCAGATCTTTCTTCGGAGGGCCGAACCTTCAGGTTCGGCCGCAGCGGGCGGACCTGAAGGTCCGCCCCTCCGAAAGTGCGTGACTCCAGTCCCTCCCCGCAATCACTCGCGCGCGCCTGACGCCTCTGCGCGCTTGGTCCACCGGCTCGTCGTCGTGTCGCGTCCGGACTCGTCCCTGGTCGTCAGCGTCAGCGATCCGTCGTCGCCGATCGCGTAGTAGCGCGGCTTGTCGATCGCAAACGGATTGGTCGTGCCCGTCGTGTCGCCGTGCGTCAACGTGCGGCCCGCGCGATCGGCGACGTACGTGATCTGCCTGGCATCGACGTCGATGACCACGCGTCCGCTCGTCGAGATCGCCGACGCGGCCGGCACGATACGGTGCGCCGCCAGCGTCTGCAGGCCGGCCATGCTGAATTGGTAGGCGATGTCCAGGTTGCCGTACGCGTCGCCGAACGTGAGCGTCCCGGCCGCGTCGACGCTCGTGCTGCGGCCATCGGCGTCGAGAATTGCCAGCGACGCGAGCGTCCACGTGCCCTGGAGCGTGCGCCGCGTGGATTCCAGGCTGTTGGGCCCGCTCGCGATCTTCGACGTCGGCAACGGCCGCTGCAGCTCGCCGCCCTTGCACGAGACCGCCATCGTTGCCGTCGAGCATGCGACGACGGCCAACGCGCATCCGAGACGTCGATATCGAGCCACGGCGTTTCGACGGTGCAAGAACGCTGCCCGTGACGTGCCGGTGCGCGAAGTCGGCGCGATTCGCCGGCCCCGGCCAGCCGTGACATGTCGCTGCACGAAGCGCGGCCGGCGGCGGGACGCGGCACCGGGCGTCCGGCGATCCCGCACGACGCCGGCTCGATCCGTGGCACAGCGCTTGAAGGATGCGGCGTCATGCTGTCCCGCTTTCGCACGACGCCGCTGGTCCTCGTCTCGATGAGCGTCATCACGGTCCCGACGAGCGCGCTTCGGAGCGGCGCTCGCGCAGCCCCCCTCCCGGCGGCCGCTCCCGCTCGCGCAGCGGCGCAGGCCGCGGCGGATCCCGATCTCGGCTGGCCGCGCACGTACGCGATCACCGGCGGCACGGTCGTGCTCTATCAGCCGCAGATCGCGAGCTGGGACAATCAGCGGCACATCGTCGCCTGGTCCGCCGTGTCGTATGCGCCCACGATGGCGACGACGCCGAGCCTCGGGACGATCAAGATCGAGGCGAACACGCGGGTCGCCGTCGACGAGCGGCTCGTGAGCTTCAGCGATTTCACGATCGCCGAGTCCAACTTCTCGACGCTGTCGCGCGACGAGACGCGGAACGTCGTCGCGGGGCTGCAGCAGGCGATTCCGGATGGGGAGCGCGTCATCGCGCTCGATCGCGTGCTCGCCAGCGTCGACAAGAGCGCCATCCGCCCGAAGGACGTGCCCGGCGTCAAAGCCGATCCGCCGAAAGTCTTCGCGAGCACGAAGCCGGCGGTGCTCGTCAATCTCGACGGCGCGCCGGTGTGGAACCCGATCAAGGACGTCGATCTGCAGGTCGCCGTGAACACCAACTGGGATCTGTTCCAGGCGCTGCCGACCAGGACGTTCTATCTGCGCGACGATCGCTCGTGGCTGAAAGCCACCGACCTGAACGGCCCATGGACGCCCGCGGGCACGCTGCCCGCGAGCTTCGGCAAGCTGCCGGCCGACGACAGCTTCAAGGACGTGAAGGCGAACGTGCCGGGCAGGGCGATCGCCGCATCCGCGGTTCCGGCCGTCTTCGTGAGCACCGAGCCCGCGGAGCTGCTGCTCCTCAAAGGCGCGCCGGCGTATCAGCCGATCGCCGGCACATCGCTGCTGTGGGTGAACAACACCGACAGCGATCTGTTCCGCTTCGGCCGGACGGGACTGTTCTACTACCTCGTCGCGGGCCGCTGGTTCTCGGCGCCGGACATCACGGGGCCGTGGACGTTCGCGACGCCGACTCTGCCGGACGACTTCAAGAAGATTCCGCTCGAGCATCCGCGATCGCGCGTGCTCGCGTCGGTGCCCGGCACCGAGCAGGCCAACGAGGCCGTGCTGCTGGCCGAAGTGCCGCAGACCGCGCGCGTCAATCGCAAGGATGTGAAGGCGCCCGACGTCGTCTATCAGGGCAACCCGCAGTTCGAGCCGATCGCGACGACGACGGTGCGGCGCGCGGTCAACACGGACAAGGACATCCTGAAAGTCGGCGATCTCTATTACCTGTGCTTCCAGGCCGTGTGGTTCATGTCGCGCACGCCGAACGGGCCGTGGGAGGTCGCGACGTCGGTGCCGAAGGAGATCTACACGATCCCCGCGAGCTCGCCGTCGTACAACGTGACGTACGTGACGATCGAGGAGAGCCAGCCGAACAGCGACTGGGTCACGTTCGCGTACGTCGCCGGCTACACCGGGATGATGATCGCGTGGGGCTGCGCCGTGTGGGGCACCGGCTGGTACTACCCGCCGTACGTGTGGCACGGTCCCTATCCGGTCTACTACGGCTTCCCGCGCACGTATGGATTCAGCGCCTGGTACAACCCCTATACCGGCGCGTTCGGCCGCGGCACGGCAGTGTACGGACCGTACGGCGGCGCCGGCGCCGCGGCCGTCTACAATCCGCGGACCGGCGCGTATGCGCGCGGCGCGGCGGCCTACGGGCCGTACGGATCGCGTGGCGTCGCGCAGGCGTGGAACCCGCGCACCGGCACGTACGCGCAGACGCGTCAGGGCTCCAACATCTACGGCAATTGGGGATCGAGCTCCGTGCAGCGCGGCGACGCCTGGGCGCGCACCGGGCACGTGACGAACTATCGCACCGGCGCGACGACGCGCGGCGTGCAGACGGGCGCGGGCGGATCGGCGGTGACGCGCACGGGCGTGGCCGGGCGCACGACCGTCGCGCGCGGGGCCGGCGGCGACGTCTACGCGGGTCACGACGGCAACGTCTACCGCCGCTCGTCGGACGGCTCGTGGCAACACTGGAACAACGGCGGATGGAACGCGAGCACGCCGGCCCAGACGCGCGGCCAGCTCGACCGCGATTCGCAGGCGCGCACGACCGGCGCCGAACGGACGCGTGAGGTGAACACGTACCGTCAGGCGCCGACGCGCAGCGCCGCCGGCAGCTATCGCGGCGCGCGTGCGGGCGGCGCGCGCCGGCGGTAGGCGCGTCATGAAGGCGCATCTGCCGGACGCCGCCGCGCGCGACGGCGCGGGGCCGACGCTCCGCGCGACGCCGCTCGGCGCCTCGTCCGCCGTGCCGGTGCAGCCGCTGCTGACCGAGCGCCAGCGGCAGCAGCTCTCGCGCATCGCCACTCGCGAGCGCCTCGCGGCCCGCACCGTCGTCTATCGCGAGGACACGCCGGCCGGCGACGTGTTCATCTGCGCCAGCGGCGTGGCCAAGGCGTTCCGCGAGTTGCCGAGCGGCGCGCGGCGCGTGGCCGCGTTTCTGTTCGACGGCGACCTGTTCGGCCTGGCCGACGGCGGACGCTACGTCAATACCGTCCAGGTGCTGTCGCCGTCAATCGTCTTCCGCATTCCGCGCAACGCGCTCCTCACGCTGCTGCGCCACGACGCCGAGCTCGAGATGCAGTTTCTCTGCAAGGTCACGCACGAGCTGCGGCAGTCGCAGCGGCGCGGGATCGTGCTCGCCCGCCGCGACGCCGCAGGCCGGCTCGCGATGTTCCTGCAGATGTTGTCGCAGGAGCCGTCGCGGCGATCGATCGACAGGCGCGTGCTGACGCTGCCGATGACGCGATCGGACATCGCCGAGTTCCTCGCGCTGTCGACCGAGGCCGTCAGCCGCGCGACCTCGCGTCTGGTCAAGCGCGGCGTCGTCGCGCTCGACGGCCCGCGCACCGTGCGGCTGCTCGATCCGCTGCTGCTGGATCGGATCGCGCGTCACGCATAATGGGGGGGCATCTACAAACGTCGAACTTCGAACTTCGAAATTGACGTGGCGCCTTCGGCGCACTTGACAGTTCTGAGACACGGTCCAAGGGCGAAGGCCGTTCGAGATCTTGACTTGGATCAATACGGCGCGCCGGCGTCGCGATCTACGATGCCGGGCGCGACCGATGACCGAATCCGCCCGCGGGCCCGATGCCCGTTCCCATGACACATCCGCCGAGCCCGCGGCGCCGGCCGCGTTGCACGAGCTCTACGAGCTGCAGCGTCTGCTGGCGACCGCCACGGCCCATGCGGCAGGCCTGCACGGCGCGAGCGCCGATGAGCACGCCTATCTGCGTCCGCTCACGAGTGCCCTGCGTGACGCGAGACGACTCGCGGCCGATCTCCTGGCCGACCGGCACGCGGAGATTCTCGAGCGCGCGAACGTCGACGTCGGGCCGTTCGTCGAGTCGCTGCAGGCGAGGCTGAGTCAGATCGCCGGGCTCGCCGTGGCTGTCGCCGTGCGGCGCCCGCCGGCGCCGCTCTTCGTCGTCGCGCATCCGCGTGAGCTCGAGCGCGTGCTGCTGCCGCTCGTGCAGAACGCCGCGGAGGCGATCGAGGACGCCGGCGACGTGGTCATCGAAGTCGCCGCGCTGCACGTCGTCGATCGCGATCGCGCGCGGCCGGGCACGGTCGTCGCGCCGCACGTGCGCATCACCGTCGCGGACACGGGCTCGGGCATCGACGCCCAGACGCTGCCGTCGATGTTCGATCCGTACGTCTCGACGAAGCCCGAGCGTCGCGGCCTCGGCCTTGCCGGCGTCGCGTCGATCGTCCGCGCGCTCGGCGGCTGGCTGCTCGTCGAAAGCCGCCTCGGCGCCGGCACGCGCATGCACGTGTGCCTGCCGGCGGTGGAGGGGACGGTCAGCGGCTAGAACGCTTCCGCGACCGCGATGTACAGCGCGTGGCTGTCCTTGCCCCACGCGTAGTCGGCGCGGATGTTGACGTGATTCCGCGGCGCGATCGTGAAGCGCAGACCGGCACCGCCACCGGGGAGGACGTCGTCGGCGGACAGGCGATCGAAGGACGAGGCGACGGCCCCGGCGCCGACGAACGCCACGGCGCCCAGGCGCCTCCAGATCGTCGCGCGATATTCCAGTTGCGCCGCAGCCATGGCGCGATCGCGGTACTGGCCGACGACGTAGCCGCGGAGATCCTGCGATTTGCCGAGCTGGCAGAGATCGTAGAAGGGCACGTCGCCGCTGGTGTCACAGGCGCTCACGCGCCAGGCGAGCACGTCGGATCCGATCGCGCGGTACTGGCTGAGCCAGGCTTGATACGCCTGATACGTGCGGCGTCCGCCAAGCGTCTCGCCGGCGAACGCCGCCATCGCGTTGAAGAGCGTGCCGCGCGTCGCGTAGAAGGGATTGTCGCGTCCGTCGTGCAGGACGCGCGGGCCGAGCGCCGCCGTGCGAAGGGTCACGTCACGCGCCGGCAGAACGGGCGCATCGTCTGGAATCGCCGATTGATTCACGCGGACGTGCATGTCCATGTATTGATAGCGCGCGCCGGCGAACCACTCGCCGCCGATGCGGACGAGGCCGTCGAGCAGACCGACGCTGCCCGCCTGGATGAGCGGCAGCGAGCGGCCGCTCGCGCCCGCGTCCTGGCCGATGCCGTAGAAGTCGTAGTTGACGTTGCCGTACGCGGCCGCGGCCAGCACGCGATACCGGTCGTGGCGCAGGTGCAGCTGCTGCGCGCCGCCGGCGCCCCAGCTCCCGTTGCTCGTCGCCATGGCCATGCCCATCGTGAGCGACGGCGGCGTCGCGCGGTCACGTGGATCGTCGCTCGCATGCAGCCGATAGAGCACGCCGCCGACGAGCAGCAGGCCGTTGTCGAGCGTCGGGTTGATCATCGGCAGCGGCGCGATGACCGGCTCGGCGCGCGACGCGACGTGAGTATCGGCCGGAGCGCTGGTCACGTCTGCCGGCGTCTCCGTCTGCGCGGCCGCCGTGCCCGTCGACACGGGCACGGCGGCGATGACGAGCGTGAGGACGATCAGAAGCGGAATGTCACACCGCCGCTCGTGTCGAACTGATGCGAGTAGTCGGGATCGCCCGCCACCCAGCAGCCGTAGAACGGATCGCACCAGTAGCCGACGTCCGTGCTCTTGATGTACGTCGGCGTCCACTGGATGGTCGCGCGGAAGCCGATGTTCTTCGTCGGATACAGCTTCACGCCCGCGCCCCACGTCGTCGAGAAGCGCGTGTCGCCGGGAATCTTGCCGGCCGGCGCGCCGGGGATCAGCAGGTCGCCGAAGGAGTAGTTCGTCGCGCCGACGCCGGCGAACGCGAACGGCCGGATGCGCGAGTCCTCGGCGCCCCAGTTGTAGACGAAGTTGCCGTGGTAGCCGTCGACCGAGAGCTCCGAGATGTCGGTCTTGACGCCGAGGCCCTGCGCCCTGAGCTTCGATGATTGCCGGTTGTACATGAACTCGAGCAGCACCTGCGGCGACGCGAAGACGCCGAAGGTGACGTTGAACGACCCGCCGCTGGTGACTTCGAGATCGTTGTAGACCTGACCGAGCAGATCGCGGTCGTCGACCGAGACGCCCTCACTGGCGGTATAGCCGCCGCTGACGCTGGCTTCGATGTGCTGTGCTGAGAGCGGCGCCGCCAGAAGGCAGATTCCGGCACCGACCGCCGCGAGTGTTCGCATCATGACGTTCTCCTTGTGAGCGTGGACCATGGCTCGAACGCGACGAGACACGCCGCAAGTCCGGGGCCAGAGCCGGAGCCGGAAGATCGCGCGGATTTGCGGGGTTTCAGCGTGAACGGCCGCCGTCCGTCGCGGCGGCCTCGCGATGTCGCCAAGGGGCCGCGATCGGCCGCGGCTACTTCGTGCGCGGATAGAGGAACGAGACGAGGAAGCGCAGCTGCTGCGACGCCGCGCCGTCGGGCCGCTCGACGTTGTAGTAGTACTGCGCGCTCAGGCTCATGGGACGACGGTTGAAGACCGTCGTGCGGCTGATTCCGACGCCGAGCGGCACGGTCCACTCGTCACCCGGCGAGGCGTTCCAGTTCGCCGTCATCAGCGGCGCGAACGCCAGCGCCCATCCGCCGCCGAAGTTGTAGTTGACGAACGGCTGCACGACGAACAGGTTGATCTCCGGATCGCCGCCGTTGTCCGCAAACGTCCAGAACTGCTGGATGAGCCCGCCCAGGACCCACGGGCCCGCGTTCTTCACGACGACCGCGCCGGGACCGATCGCCCAGCTGCCGGTCTCGGCCGCCGGCAGCGTCGCCGTGGGCAGCGAGAGCATCGGGCCGACGCCCCAGACGATCTTTCCCGGCACGGCCGGCGTGAAATAGAGCTGCTCCTGAATGTCGCCGATGCCGCTCTGACGCGTCTCGTCGCCGGACGGAAGACTGTCGATCGGCACGACCGTGCGCGCGATCACCTTCCACGACGTGTTGAGCGCGAAGGGAATCACCGGCTGGAAATTCAGCGTCAGTCCGGTGTGCGCGCCGGAGTCGCCGCCCGTATTGAAGTTGAACTGCAACGGCACGGCGGTGAGATCGGCGACGGGATTCTGCGTCGCCTTGGCGAGCGCGTTGACGTCTGGCTCCGGCCCGGCAGCGGGCGCAGGCGTCTGCGCGTGCGCGCGCGTGGCGGCGAACGCGATGGCGGCACACACGACGATCACGAGCGATCGCATTCTCACGACGGGCTCCTTTAGAGCGAAACGCGGTCTGCCAGACTTCAGATCGGGGGGCGAGCCTTCAGGTTCGGCCGCCCTCCATCACGCACGGGCACGCGTGCCACGCGCTATTGCAGCGCCGGCGGCGGCTTCAGGCCGTACGCCTGCTGCAGCGCCTCGAGCGGCGTGCCGAGCGCCGACCACGCGCCGATCGTGCCGGGCAGCAGCGTCTGGCTCTCGACAAACGACTGCAGCGTCGCGGCGCGCGCCATCAGCTCGCGCATCTCGGCCGTCGCCGGCTTCGCATCCGACGCGCGCGACTTCACGGTCTTCGCCTGCTTGACGAACGCATCGACGTCTTTTCTCGCCGCATCGCGCGCGGTCTTCGGCAGGCCGCTCTCCCGGCCGATTTGATCCTTCAGCTCGCCGGCGCGCCTGGCCGCCAGATCCGCCGTCGACGCGACTTCGGCATCGTTCATCCGGCGCACGACCGCATCGGGCGGCAGCGGGAACGTCGTCCGATACGCGGACGCGAGCCGGCCGAGCTGCATCGCGAGCGTGTCCCATTCGCTCTGGCCCTTGAAGCGATCCGGCTGCGTCCCCATGTAGCGCTGGATCTCCGTGCCCTGCTGCAGCACGGTCTCGGCCTCCTTGCTCGCGGCGTACGACGAGGAGAAGCGGTCGCTCAGGTGCGCGACGTTCTCCTGCAGATCGTCGAGGTACCGCGACACGCTGACTTCGCCGGCAGGCCCGCGGACGATCGACGACTTGATCGACCCGTCGAGCTGATCCTCGAAGCGATCGCGCGCGCGGTTCACGTCGTCGAAGATCTGCCGGACGTCGCGATCGGACAGACGCTCGCCGGTCTGTGCGGTGGCGATCGCCGCACCGAACAGCATCAGGAGCAACGAGAGCGCGGTCGGCGGGAGTGCATGGCTGCGGCGCATGGGAATCCTCACAAGACTCGCTGGCGTTTCATTTCCTTGACCGTCGCGTCGACGACCGATCGCATCAGATCGTCGATCGATCCCGGGCTGATGGTCTCGCTGCGGCTCGACCACACGAGCGACTCGCGATGCACGTCGTAGACGTTCGATTCGAGCGTGACGACCGTGTCGGACTGGAGGTAGCCGGGGTCGTACACCGCGCCCCAGCCGTAGCCCCAGTAGCCCCACATCGACGGGTACGGCGCCGGTCCCCAGTACGCCGTGCCGGGCACGTATGTCGTCTGCTGCGTCGTCCCGACGAATCGCACGACGACGGCGCCGTCGAAGCCGTTGGACGCGACGACGGCCTTCGCGCGATCGGCGTTGCGCGCGTCGGCCTCGGACAGGAGCGTGTACGACGGCGTCGCGCTCTGCAGGCGCCCGACGAGGTACGTCTCGATCGCGCGGCGGCGCGCCTGGTCGCGGCTCTGCGCGGCGACGAAGACCTTCTTGAAGCGCAGTGACGTCAGGTCCGGCGACCGCCACACGGCGGTCAGGTGCGTCGGGGCCGTACACGCGCTCGATCCGGTGAGCAGCGCAACGGCGAGAGCGAAGACGGTGGGTGAACAGCGCATCGAGACCTCCAGGCGACGCCACCGTGATCTCAAGAAGCGCGCCAGCGCTGCGACCGCCGTTACGCCGCGCGCGACAGACACGATCGCGCGCGCGCCACGAAGGGGCGCGGGAGGGGGAAGGGCGAGGGACGAGGGGATGAAGGGACCAGGGGACGAGAGGACCAGGGGATGAAGGGACGAGGGGACTGAGCGCAGATGTAGGCCGGGTCTTCAGACCCGGCGGACTCGGCGGGACTGAAGTCCCGCCCTACATCTGTCGCGCCCGCAGCCCGCAGCCCGCTAAAACTCGTACGCCGCCAACAGCGTGAAGCCGCGATTGCGATATTTGTGCGGCGGCGGATCCGCGTCCGGGACGAGCGCGTCCATGTCCGGGGAAGCGAGGTTCGTGACGCCGCCGCTGTAGCGCGCGTCGAAGCGCACGTGCGACACGCTCAGACCCACGCCCGCGATCCAGCCGACGTCGACATCCGCGAACGCGTCGCGCGCGTCGATCGTGGCGCCGCTGGCCGAGAGGCGCGTCGCGCGCAGCAGATAGCCGAGATAGCCGCCGGCGAGCACGTGCACGCGCACGGGCGACGCGGCGGGGCCGGCGTAGCGAAGCAGGACAGGGGCCTCGATGTAGGTGAGGCGAATCCGGTCCTCGCGCGTGCCGAGATCGAGCTGGCTGCCCTTGACGCTGTAGAGCGCGTCGATCTCGAGCGCGCCCTGACGTCCGAGGCCGGCGATCACGAATCCACCCGCGGAGACGTTCGGTCGATCGGTGAAGACGACGTTCAGCGATTCGTTGCCGCTCGCGTTGATCTCGCTGAGATTCACGCCGGCCGCGATGCCGCCGGTCACGCCCTGCGCGCGCGCCGGCAGCGCCAGCGAGCACAGCAGCGGGATGACGATCGCGATCGAGCCCGATGCGCGCGTCATCCCGCGACGACCTTACCGGAAGACGTACCGCAGGCCCGCCCAGAACTGATAGTTGCTCGACGGCTCGTCGAAGTGATCGAAGAACAGCCGCGACTCGAATGCGAAGAGCAGCTTCGCGCGGCCGTCGGCATCGTGCGTGATCGGCGCGCCGAAGTGCAGCAGCAGGTTCGCGGTCACGTTGTCGCCGTGGTTGAAGTCCCACACGCCGACGCCGGTGCCGACGTAGCCGCCGTTGTCGAACGTGTAGTTCAGCTCGAGATCGCCGAACAGGCTCGTGCGGCTGCCTTCGTCGAGGTTGATCGCCACGCCGGCCGCCGGCGCGATCATGAAGTGCGGCGCGGCCTGGATCTGCACGCCGGCTTTGAAGCCGGCCAGCGGATCGCAGAAGCTGCCCAGCACCTCGTCGTCATCTTCGAGCGTGCGGCGCTGCTTGCTGAACGCGCCCAGGATGAACGGATCGATCGTCCGCGCCGTGGTCGGACGCAGCGTCTGCGGAGGAACGGCTGCCGCGGGCGGTGGGGGAGCCGCGACAGGAGGCGGCGGTGGCGGCGCCGGGGCCGGCGCTGGACGGGGCGGTGGTGGTGCGGGCGCTGCGGCCGCCGGAACTGGCGCGGGTGGAGGCGGCGGCGCTGCGGCGGCGCGTGACGGCACCGGCACCGCGCTCACGAGCGAGAGGTTGCCGCAGATCTTCGGCACGATGAACGTGTAGCGCATCGTCGCGGTCTCGATCGTGAACTGGAACGCGGCGAATGCGCGGGGGCCGGCCCAGCGGAGATTGCGGATGATGTCGGGCGTGCCTTTGCGGCGAAGGAACATCCACTCGAGATGGCCGCCCGGCTCGAAGGTCGTCTCGGTCACCGCGCCGGTCGTGAGCCGATCGAGCACGTCGGCGCTGATGCTCGACAAGCCGACGCGATCGAGCAGCGTCGCGATGTCCGTCCGATTGGCCGTCGCCATGCGGCGCAGCGCGGCGACGGTCTGTACGGGCGTGCTGAATCGCGTCGTCCCGCCGAGCGCGGTCAGCGCGTGCTCGCCCGACGACGACGCGGCTTGCGACGTCGTGGTCCGCCGTGCCTGCGCGCGCGCCTCAGGCGCGGCGACCGCGAGGCCCATGACGACCATGATCATGCCGGCGCAGAAGCGTGTCATCGCTCTCTCCTTCGCGTGCGGCCACGACACGTCGCGGCCGCTGCGGCGTACGCAGCGCCCTGGCGTCCGCGGTGCGGACGCTGGGCGACCCGGCGCGTCGAGACGCGCCGGTGCGACGCCCTGGCGGTGGGAGTGCGAGATCCACGCCAATCTGCAGGAAACGGCGTGGCGTCGAGATACGCGTGAATCGCGCGGGATTGGACGCGATCGCCGCGCGGGGCCGTGGGGAGGCGCGGCCGGCGCGGGCTAGCGCCGCTTGCGCGCCGGCGTCGGGCGCGTGCGGTTCGCGGCCGGGCGCCGTGACCGCTCGGCGCGCTCGGCGCCGCGCTTCAACAGGAAGGGGATCGGCAGGTCTTCGGGCTCGTACGCGTCGTGCAAGTGCGGGAACGCGACCGTCAGCAGCTTGATCTCGTCGATCAGCTCCTTGAATCGCGCTTCCGCCTTCAGCTTGGCATCGTCGAGCGTCGAACGCTTGGCACGTGGCATCGCAACCTCGTGGGTCGAGTGTGACAGATTCGCCGCCGCGCGTCAGCCGAACGTGAACGCGAAGACGTCGACGCCGGGGTCGAGGAACTGAATCTCGAAGGTGTGATCGGCAATTGGCGCCGGCTGTCGGATGAGCTGATAGAGACGCTGCGACGAAACGACGCCGTTGCCGGCGGCGTCGGTGTCGGCGCCGTGCGCGTCGCCCGGCGCGGCGCCGTCGATCGTCACGCGGAACCGCACGGGCGTGCCGGCGTGCGGGCCCAGCACCAGGTGGAGATCGCGCGCGTGGAAGCGGTAGCGAATCGCGCCGCCGGACGCGTCGAGCGTCGCGTGCTCCTCGCCGACGGTCCATCGTCCCGACAGGCTCCAGTCGTTCAAACGCAGCGTGCCCGGCGCGTACGTCGCGCTCTTGCCGGCGGCGAAGCCGTGCGCCGAGACGAAGCGCTCCGCGCGATCGTAGCCGACGTAGGTTTCCGGCGACCGCACGTCCTGCGCCGCAGACGGCGGCGCTTCGGCGCCGGTCGCCGCAACCGACACGACGCCACCGGCCGCCGGATGGCCGGCCTCCGCGAGCAGCCGCTGAATCACGCGCTCCGACTCGTCGTACTCGCCCTCGCCGAAGTGGTGATGGCGGACGTGGCCGGACGCGTCGATGAAGTAGTGCGCGGGCCAGTACTCGTTGTCGAACGCGCGCCAGATCGCGTAGTCGTTGTCGACCGCGACCGGATAGGTGATGCCGAGGTCGGCGACGGCCTTTCGCACGTTACGCAGATCCTTCTCGAACGCGAACTCCGGCGCGTGGACGCCGATGACCACGAGGCCTTGATCCTTGTATTTCTCCCACCACGCGCGGACGTACGGGATCGATCGCAGGCAGTTGATGCACGAGTACGTCCAGAAGTCGACGACGACGACGCGGCCGCGGAGGGCGGCGGTGGTGAGCGGCGTCGAATTCAGCCATTCGGTCGCGCCGGCGAGCGGCGGCAGGTCGCCTTCGACGGCGAGGTCGCTCGCCGTGCTCGCACGGCCGGTGGACGGCTGACTCGAAGCCGACGCGCGCGGCTGGATGCGATCGATCACGCGCTGCTCGATGGACGATGTGCTCGCGAGCGACAGGCGCGTCAGCACGCCCGTGTCCGCGCCGAGCGCGATCGCGGCGACCGCGACGAGCACGGCCACGCCGAGCGCGCGGCGGACCCATTCGCCCGCACCGAGCGATCGCTTCATCGCTGCGAACAGACGTCCGCCGACGAGCAGCGCGAGCGCGAGCGAGGTCGCCGCGCCGGCGGCATACGACAGCAGCAAGAGCGAGGTCCGCGCGCTGGCGCCGTTGAGCGCCGCGCCCGTGAGGATCAATCCGAGGATCGGGCCCGCGCACGGCGCCCAGAGCAGGCCCGTGGCGACGCCAAGCAACAACGAAGACGCGAGCTCGCCACCCGTGCCCGCGCGTCGATCCGCGGACTGCGACAACCGCGCGCCGAGCGTGACAAACGGCTGCGCGAGCCGCGCCGCGAGCAGCGGGAACAGCAGCGTGACGCCGAACAGCGCGAGCAGCGCCAGCGCGACGAGGCGTCCGGCGTGGTTGGCCGTGACGGCCCAGCCGCCGCCGACTGCGGCCAGCGTGGCGACGGCGGCAAACGTCGCGGCCATGCCGACGAGCATCGGCAGCGTGCTGCGCGCGAACGAGCGATCCGCGCGCGCGAAGACGAACGGCAGCACCGGCAGGATGCACGGGCTGAGAATCGTCAGCAGACCGCCGGCGTAGGCGAGCGCGAACAGGAGCACGTCGTCGTCCGCGATCAGGCCGCGCGCAGCTTGAAGACCAGCGCGACGCCGTTGATGCAGTACCGCAGCCCCGTCGGCTTCGGCCCATCGTCGAACACGTGGCCGAGGTGGCCGCCGCAGCGCCGGCAGAGGACGGCTTCGCGGTCCATGCCGAGCGACGTGTCGTGCTTGGTGCGGACGGCGTTGGCGAGCGGCGTCCAGAAGCTCGGCCATCCCGTGCCGCTCTCGAACTTCGTCGTCGACGAGAACAGATCGAGCGCGCAGCCGGCGCACGCGAACACGCCGCGGCGGTGCTCCTCGAGCAGCGGGCTGCTGTTCGGCGGCTCGGTGGCTTCGTGCCGCAGCACCGCGTACTGGTCCGGCGTCAACAGGCGGCGCCATTCGGCGTCGGTGTGCGTGACTTCGAACGTGTCGGCGTGGGCGAGCCGAGGCCATGCGCTGGCGGCGACCGCGGCCGTCACGCTCGTCGAGAGGAACTTGCGTCTGGTCATGAGCGTCCTTTCGCCCGGGCCGTCCGGTCGAGACTGGTGAGACGGCCCGTCAATGAGTGGATAGCGACTATGTACGATTTTATTCCGTTCGGCCGGCGATTTCGGCCAGGTGCCGCGAAACGCGGCACGACGCCGCCGCTTGGGCGACGCGCGCCGTCGCAGGCGATCACGCCTCGTCGATCGGCTGGCCGGCGGCGACGGCCGCGACGGTGCGGCTCAGCGCCTTCTCGGCGGCGATCGCGCGCAGCTCTTCGTCGGAGACGCGGCAGTCGAGATGGTGCATCAACTGGAGCAGGAGCTCCGTGTTGCGCTCGAGGTGCTGCAGCGTCGCCACGACTTCTTTTTCCGCCTTCTGATTGATCTCGAAGTCCAGTTGCGCCCGCGTCTCGGCGTGGCGGCCCTGCAGGTTCTGGCCGACCATGATGAGCGGCATCAGCAGGATCTGAATCACGTTGCTGATGAGCAGATACGCGACGAAGGCTGGAAAGGGATCGAACGGGTACAAATGGAGCGCCGGGACCATCGAGGCGAGGATGTTGTAGCTCGTCCACGTCACCGTCCACACGGCGATGATCAGGAAGAACCCGACCGATCCCACCTTGTCGGTGATGGCGATCGCCAGACGATCGAGCTTGCTGAGCCCCTGCTCGTGAAGGACGTTCGCGTTGCGCGCGCCGCGCTCGACGAGCAGCGCGTTGGTCTGCCGCAGGCGCCCGCCCAGGCCGCGGATCACCTCGAGCGCCGCCTGCGGGTGCTCGACGAGGAACGACTCGAAGTCGCGGCTGCGCAGGCAGAACAGACGGCAGTCCGTGGCCGCCGAGGCGTTGGCCGATCGCTTGCCGCCGTCGAGCACGGACATCTCGCCGAAGAACGCGCCGGGCTGGAGCTCGGACAGCGTCACCTCGTTCGCGTCGGCATCGCGCGTCCAGATCCGCACGGTGCCGGATCTGACGATGTAGAGCGCGGTGCCGGGCTCGCGCTCGAGGAAGATCGTGTCGCGGGCCTTGAACGACACCTCGACCAGGAGACGCGAGACGGTCTCGATGGCTTCGGGCGAGAGCTGGCTGAAGAGGGGAATGACGCCGAGGGCCGGTGCGTCGGGCTCGGGGATGGGGACGTCGACCATGATCGTGTGCGACAGGATAGTGCAGGCGGCGCGCGGCCGTCTTGGCGCGTTCGCGATCCTGATAGAGTCATAGGGCGCCCGCGACTTCCATGCCGGAGTGGCGAAACTGGCAGACGCGCGAGACTCAAAATCTCGTTAGGTTCACCCCTAGTGTCGGTTCGAGTCCGACCTCCGGCACCAGCCTTCGCTCACGCTTGCGAAATGACATGCGTGAGCTACGGCTGGCAAGCCAGCCTTCGATCAGGCTCGCGGAATGACATGCGTGAGCTACGGCTGGCAAGCCAGCCTTCGATCAGGCTCGCGGAATGACATGCGTGAGCTGCGGCTGGCAAGCCAGCCTTCGATCAGGCTTGCGGACTGACACGCGTGAGCTGCGACTGGCAAGCCACGCGAAGGCTGTCCACCGAAGCTGGCGGCGTCAGCCGCCGTTGAGCGAAGGTGGACCTCTCACGCTCGCGGAATGACCTGCCAGCGGCGAAGGCTGCATCTTCAGGCACTCGGCCATCGGCGTTCCGCGCCTCTCCTTCGGGGTCGATTCCGCCCCCCGGTCCGTCCGCGGCCTGAACGGTCGATCTAGACTGAGCGCGTGACGCGTTTCGAGCCCTGTCTGGACGTGCTGCCGCCCGCGCAGCGCCGGCTGTGGGACGAATTGGCGGAGATTCCCGATCACTTCGTGCTCTACGGCGGCACCGCGATCGCCCTGCAGCTAGGCCACCGCCAGTCAGTGGACTTCGACTTCTTTGGTACCAAGAGTTTCGATCCCGACGACCTGCTGCGCTCGCTGAAGGTGCTTGGCGGCGCGGAGATCATGCAGCGCGAAGCCGGAACCTTGACGTGTCTCGTCGATCGGGGCGGTCCGGTGCAGTTGTCGTTCGTTGCCGTCCCCGCGCTTCGGCGCATCGAGCCGTCCCGCCTGGCTGGCGAAATCGCCCTGCGAGTGGCATCGCTGATCGATCTGGCCGGAACGAAGGCGTCCGTGATTCAGAAGCGGGCCGAGGCCAGGGACTACGTCGACATGGGCGTCCTTATCAGCCACAGCATCAGCCTGCCGATGGCACTCGCCGCCGCGCGGGCGATCTACGGTGCGGCGTTCAACCCGCAGATCACGCTGAAAGCCCTGGCGTACTACGACGACGGCGATCTCGCCACGCTGCCGCTCGCGCTGCGGCATCAACTGCAGGACGCGGTCAGGGCCGTCGAGCTGGACGCGCTTCCCACTCTGGAGGCGCAGTGATCGACACGTTGCGTCCGCTCGCACTTACGCCGGAGCTCGAAGTCGTGGCGCGGCGCTGCGTCTGGTTCCTGGAGCCGTCGGCGGCGCTCGCACGCCCCGCGCACTTCATCGCCCACGTGCTCACATACGGCATGCCCGAGGACGTGACGACGCTGCGCCGGCACGTGTCGAGCGACGTGCTCTCGGCTGCCCTCGATCAGGCGCCACCGGGTGTGTTCGATGGCCGCTCCTGGGCGTACTGGCACCTCAAGCTGAAGGGACGTCGTCAGCCGCCGCCGCTGCCCGAACGGCACTTGCCGTCGTGCTACCCACGCGTCGGAATGTAGACCGCGCGGCTCGAGTCCGTCAGATAGAGCCGCGCCTTCTCGCCGTTTCGCAGTCGGAACCAGCCAGCGCGATAGCCGGGCAGCCCGGTCCCCATCGTGCGGCGTTGCGGCCGCAATTCCGGGCTCGCTGCGAAGTCGACTCGCCGCGCGCTGAGTCCGCGAAGCTGATCCGCGGAAAACAGGCGGCCGTACAGATCGCCCCGCAGCCGGAGTCCCTCCGGCGAGACCTCGAAACGCGCCGTGCGCGAGCTGACGACCGTCATCGTCAGCAACCCCGCGACGAGCGCGACGATGACGGCGGGAATCAGGAGCACGAGCCACATGGCGCGGCCCGTCGGCGGCGCGATTGAGAAGATCTCGGTCACTTCGCCCTCCGTTTCTTGCGCTTGCCGCCTACCAGCCGCCGGCTGATCGCGGATGACGCACGAGGGGAGATCCATGTCGTCACCTGCGCTTCGCCACACGGATAGGTTGCCGACCTGCCGTCGCAGCCGCGCACCGATTCGCCTCGCGATCGGTATTCACGTCGAGATGCAGAGCGTGAACGTCTTGGAGACTCGCCATGTGGCGCAGCGCCGGGCGATTAACGACGCGCGTTCCCGCACACGCACGGCTCACTGCACCTTGCGTGCGTAGATGAGCTGCTCACGCCACGAGAAGATCATGTCGCCCATGAACGGCAGGCGTGTCTTCCTGGCCAATCGTGCCGCGCCGCCGGAGAAGTTCGCGATATATTCCCGCTTCGCGTAGTAGAACGTCCCGAAGATCCTTTCGACAAGTCGGCGGACCTCCTTCCGGGGGACGTAGTTGATGCCGGTCCGACAGTACTCGACGTTTCGCTCCATGACTTCTCGCCATGGGAGCCCACGTTGGAATTCGTTCCGGACACCAAGCAGCGCCCATAGTCCGAGCCACCAGCGGTGGTGGA
>CAZNMF010000099.1:0-9496 GCA_964573795.1 uncultured Solibacteraceae bacterium | reverse complement strand
TTGGAGCGGAAGGGCTTCGTTCGATCGATCACAGGTGAAGCGACCGCCGTCCGCGGCGGCAAGCGCAAGCGCCACTTCTCCATCACCGCGGCCGGACGCCAGATTCTGCGAGAGGTTCGCACGCAGCGCGACAAGCTGTGGCGCGCGATCGAGGCGGGCCGCTCGTGAGCGCCCACGATCGGCGTCCGTGCCCGCCGGCGCTCGGTCGCTGGCTCGTCCGCCTACGCCCTCTCGGACGCCGCCGTGCGGATATCGAGTCCGACCTGCGCGATCTCTTCGAACAGCGCGCCGCCTCCATCGGCGCTCGTCACGCGTCCTGGCGTTATCTCCGCGACGCGCTCAGCCTCTGGACTCATCGTCTGCCCGACCACTTCGTGATTCCGGCGGAGCCCCGACGCCGCGCTGGAGGACACATGCGTCAGGACGTCGTCTTTGCTCTTCGTCTGTTTCGCCGTCAGCCGGGCTTGTTCGGCGTCGCGATCGCCGGGCTGGCCATCGCGATTGCGTTGAGCGCGGCAATCTTCAGCATCGTCAACGGCGCGTACCTACGGGGCGACGGCATCACGGATCCGGCCGTCGTGCGTGCGACGCTCACCGTGCCACGATGGCGACCGTGGGCCGGAGGCAACGAATCTCCGCACGCTGGCGATTGGACATTCGCCGACTACGAGCAATTGCAGCCGATGTCCTCGATGACCGTCGCCGCGACGGCTCGGGATTTTCGGTCGCTTCGGCTGAACGATGGCCGCAGCATGAGCGTCAGCGGACGCCCCGTCAGCGGCAACTATTTCTCGGTCATCGGCGTCGGGGCCTCACTCGGCCGCACGTTGAGTCCGGCCGACGATACGCCCGGCGCGGCGCCGGTCATCGTGGTGAGCCATGGCTTCTGGAAGAACGTGCTGGCAGGCGATCCGTCCTTCGTCGGCAAGACGGTCTGGCTCGACGATCGCGCCTACGCCGTCGTCGGCGTCGCCGCTCGCGGCTTTCTCGGCAATGAGGGGCGCGGCGACACGCCGCCGTCCTTCTGGACGACGCTTGCAGACCATCGGACGTCGAGCTTGGAGCGCGCGACGGCGGTCGCTGCGGCACGGCGCGCACAGCTCGACGCACTGGCACACAAGTCCGCGCTGAGTCCCGACGAGGCGCAAACCGTGACGACGCTTCGTGCCCAGTTGAGCGCGACGGACACGTCGTGGAACCTCCCCGTGCAGGTGTTCGTGCGGCTGTCGGCTGGCGTCACGCCCGCACAGGCGGCATCCGAATTGAACGCGCAGGCAGCGGCGATGGCGTCCGGATTCGGAAAGACCGTGGCACCGAATGCCGTTCTGCTCTCTTCGCTCTCCTCCAACATGGGCGTCGTCATCGTCCTCCTCGTCGTCGTGGGCGCGATCGTCCTGCTTGCCGCGGCCAATGTGACGAATGTGCTGCTCGCCAGTGCGGCCGGACGATCGAAGGAGATCGGCACGCGTCTCGCGATCGGCGCCGGCCGCTGGCAGGTCGTGCGGCAACTGATGATCGAGAGCCTGTTGCTCGGCGCGGCGTCAGCGGCGCTTGGCTTCGTCGCGGCATTCTGGGGCGCGCCGGTGCTGGGGCATCTCGTCCAGCTGCCTCCGACGTTCGACGTCGCACCGGATCTGCGCGTCGGCGCATTCGTCGCGGCGGTGACGGTGGTGATGTGCGTCTGCGCCGGCCTCGCGCCGGCGCGATACATCCGTCACGGCGATCTGGTTTCTGCCTTGAAGACCGACCGGCTCGGATCGCCTGGCACGATTCGCCCCGGCCGTCTGCGCGCGACGTTGATCGGCGCGCAAGCTGCCGCATCAATCGCACTGCTCGTGGTCGCGGCGCTGTTCACGCGCTCGGCGGTGCATACGGCGACGATGGACCTGGGCATCGATGCGGACCATCTGCTCAGCGTCTCGGTCAATTTGCCCTCCAGCTATGACGATGCCAGAGCGGCGGCCTATTGGACGACGGCGATGGAGCGTCTGCGCGGATTCGGCCCCGTCCAGTCGACGGCGCTCATCAATCCGCAACTCTTCCAGGGATCCGTCTCATCGCAATTCCACGGCCACTACGTCCACCGGCTGTTCACATCTGGCGGCTACTTTGAAACGGCGTTCACGCGAATCGTGCGCGGACGCGCCTACACGGAAGCGGACGCGCGCGCGGGCACGCCTGTCGCGGTCGTCTCCGAAAGCCTGGCGCGTGCCTACTGGGGCGACGTCGATCCGATCGGTGAGCGTCTCACGCGTGTCTGGGGCAGCGACGACGCTCCCGGCGCGCCGCGCGTCAGCCTGACGGACAAACCCGCGGGCACGGTCGTCATCGGCGTTGCCGCCGACGCAGTCATGACTTTGCGGAATCACGAAGCGTTCGCGATCTACCAGCCGCTTCCGGCGAGCATGATACGCGCGGCTCAAATGATCGTCCGCACGTCCGGCGATCCACGAACCGCGATCGCTCCGATGCGCGACATCATGCGATCGCTCGACGCCGATCCGGGCCTCTCCGTCCAGGAGCGCCTCGTCAGCGACAACGTCGCAGAGCAACTGGGCGAGCCTGAGGGGATCGGCATCCTGACCAGCCTCATCGCGTCGATCGCCCTTGGTCTCGCCGTCGTCGGCATCTTCGGCGTCACGGCGTTCGTCGTTCGCCAGCGCGAACACGAGGTCGGCGTGCGCATGACGCTCGGCGCGCAGGGCCGAGACATCCTGCGCCTGCTGCTGCGCGACGGCCTGCGCCCGGTCGTCATCGGTCTCGTCGCCGGCCTCGTTCTCGCCTTCATCGCCGGCCGCCTCGTCCAACGCGCGCTGTACGGCATCAGCGGCCACGATCCGATCGCGATCGTCGCGGCCGTCGCCGTGCTGCTCGCGTCCGCTGCCGCCGCGATCCTCATCCCCGCGCGCCGCGCGACGACGATCGATCCGGCACGGATGCTACGGGACCAGTAGACGCCCGCTACGACGTTCGGTCCATCAGCACGCGCTCCAGGAACCCCCGATCGATTGCATCCTGAGGCCGAACGGTGTCCTTCGTACGAATCAGCGTCGCCGGCCCAGCAACCGGCACCGCGACGTCATCAATCATGTGAATCTCGATGTCGCCGGCGACATCGGAATAGGCCAGCCCGCAGGCCCGTCCCATGAGATCAATTACGATTTCGTCGGCCACACGCACGACGGCGTACGTCCGAACGTCGTCGTCTCGCATATCGGCGACGGCGTTGTCGGCGAGAATCCCCAGCGCGCGTTTGATACGCGCGATGTTGTCCGGGGCGTCATTGACGAGTAGGTCGATGTCCTTGGTGAATCGCGATCCGCCATGCGCAATCACCGCAAAGCCGCCGATCAGGGCGTACTCCGCCCCGGCGTCGTTCAGCGCACGGCAGATGCGGACGAGGTCGTGCGGCTCAGGCGCTCGCGAGTACGATGGATCGCGTCGATCATCCACGCATCAGCCTCTTCGAAAGTCTTGAAACGAAATACCCCTCGCGGCACGAGCCCCGTCGCACCGCGCAGCGTCGCCGCGGTCCGAGCCAGGGCGGCCTGATCCGCGAGCGGTGTAGCGTGAGTCGCACGCCGTCCGACCGTCTTCATGGCGGTCATTATCGCACCGCCCGCTCTACCGCCGATACGTGAACGCCAGGATCGCGCCCTTGTGCAGCGCGGAGCTCGGGTCGGTCGCCACGTAGATTGTGCGGCCGTCAGCGGTCAGCGCGAGGTCGCGATAGCGATCGTCCTGTCTGAAGTACGCGAGCGGCGCGCCGTCGGCGGCCGTGCCCGCCGCGTTCAGCTTCACGCGATAGACGACGCCGCGGATGAGCCCCGTGACGAGCACGGAGTCGGCCCAGCCGGGAATGCCGCCCTGGCGCACGTGATAGATGTCGATACCCGACGGCGCAATCGTCGCGTTGCCCGTCTTGAAGTCGTAGTCGGACGGCACGGTGAAGAACGTCTGAATCGGCGGCACGAAGTCCGCGCCGTGCCACGCGCTCTCCTTCTGCTGCGGCACCGACGCGGGCGCGACGATCGCGTCCCACTTGAGCGACGCGCAGTTTGGCGCGGCCGACCAGTTCTGATAGCTGTACGCGCGATCGTCCTGATAGCCGGCGACGTACGGCCAGCCATAGTTCTTCCCCGCCTGAATCCGATTCAGCTCGTCGTCGACGCTCGGTCCGTGCTCGGACGCGTAGAGCGTGCCGTCCGGGCCGAACGCGAGCCCCTGCGAGTTGCGATGGCCGTACGAGTAGATGTGGCTGCGCACGCCGGCGATCGTCGGATTGTCCGATGGAATCGATCCGTCGAGATCGATGCGCAGGATTTTGCCCTGATAGACCTTCGGCCAGTTGCGCGCCGCGACGTCCGCGACGGTCGGCAGCACCTGCGCGTCGATCGGCTGGCAGTACACGGCGAGCTGGTTCTTGCCGCCGTCACCGAGCGTCAGATACAGCTTCCGGTCCGGACCGAGCGCCAAACGGCCGGAGAGATGATCGGATCCCGCCGGCAAATTGTCGAGGATGTCCGCGGGATGCCCGAGCGTCTTTGACGCGGCATCGTACGCGTAGCGCCGAATCTTCATGCGCCGCGTGACGGCCGGTCCGGAATCCGCGTCGTACGTCATCGCCACGTAGACGCTGCCGCCGTCGATCGCCATGCCGAGCAGGCCGTCCTGCTGCACGCTCTGCAGCACGTCCGGAATCTCCACGAGCACGGCTTTCGTGCCGTCAGCCGGATTCACGCGCGTGATGCGCTTGCCCGTGCGCTCGGTCACCCACAGCCATCCATCGGGCCCGGTCAGCACTTCCCACGGCCCGGCGAGGCCCGTCGTGACGACGCGCATGTCGAACGACTCGGGGCCGAGCGCGGTCCCGGCCGGCTGTTGCTGCGGCGCGGCAGGCGCCAGCCACGCGAGAAGAGCGAACAGTGTAGCGATCATGACCACGCATTCTCCCGCCATCGCGCGGCCACCGCAATCTCCCCGGTAGAATCGACCTATGGCGATTGGATTGACGGATCAGGGGCTGTTCCGCGAGGCCTGCTACATCGACGGCGCGTGGATGACGGGTGCGCAGACGGTGAGCGTCGACAATCCGGCGACGGGTGACATCCTCGGCACCGTGCCGCGCTTCGGCGCGGACGAGACGCGCTGGGCGATTGGCGCGGCCGCGGCGGCGCTCGTCACGTGGCGCGCGACGACGGCCCGCGCGCGCGCCCAGATTCTGCGCCGCTGGTCGGATCTGATGCTCGAGCACCAGGAGGATCTCGCGCGGCTGATGACGCTCGAGCAGGGCAAACCGCTCGCGGAGTCGCGCGGCGAAGTCGCGTACGCCGCGTCGTTCCTCGAGTGGTTCGGCGAGGAAGCCAAGCGCCTCTATGGCGACACGATTCCCGGCCACCAATCCGACAAGCGCATTGTCGTCATCAAGCAGCCAGTCGGCGTGGTCGCGTGCATCACGCCATGGAATTTCCCGCTCGCGATGATCACACGCAAGGTCGGCCCCGCGCTCGCGTCGGGCTGCACCGTCGTGTCGAAGCCCGCGTCGCAGACGCCGTTCTCCGCGCTCGCGCTCGCGGTACTCGCGTCGCGCGCGGGTGTGCCGAAGGGCGTCTTCAACGTGATCACTGGATCCGCCGCGGAGATCGGCGGCGAGCTGACGTCGAATCCGATCGTCCGTAAGCTGTCGTTCACGGGATCGACGGAGACCGGCCGTCAATTGATGGCCCAGTGCGCGGGCACGATCAAGAAAGTGTCGCTCGAGCTCGGCGGCAACGCGCCGTTCATCGTGTTCGACGATGCGGATCTGGACGCAGCGGTGGAGGGCGCGATCGCGTCGAAGTACCGCAACACGGGGCAAACGTGCGTGTGCGCGAATCGCCTGTTGGTCCAGGACGGCGTCTACGACGCGTTCGCGGAGAAGCTGGCGACGGCGGTCAAACGCCTCGTGCCGGCGCCGGGCCTCGATCCCGACTCGACGCAGGGTCCGCTCATCGACGACAAGGCCGTCGACAAAGTCGAGGCGCACGTGCGCGACGCGCTCGCGCAAGGCGCGCGGCTCGTCGTCGGCGGCCATCGTCACGCGCGCGGCGGGCGCTTCTTCGAGCCGACGATCCTCGCCGACGTCACCTCGTCGATGCTCGTCGCCAGGGAAGAGACGTTCGGCCCCGTCGCGCCGCTGTTCCGTTTCAAGACCGACGCGGAGGCGATCGCGATGGCGAACGACACCGAGCTCGGGCTCGCGTCGTACTTCTACGGCCGCGACGTCGCGCGGATCTGGCGCGCGGCCGAGGGGCTCGAGTACGGCATGGTCGGCATCAACACGGGCCTGATCTCGACGGAGGTCGCACCGTTCGGCGGCGTCAAGGAGTCAGGGATCGGACGCGAGGGATCGAAGTACGGGATCGACGAGTACGTCGAGATCAAATATTTGTGCTTCGGGGGGATTGGATAGGCTTACGGCTTACGGCTTACGGCTTACGGCTTACGGCTTACGGCTTACGGCTTACGGCTTACGGCTTACGAGGGCATTGTTTCGAACTTCGAACTTGTACATCCCCCTACTTCGGCAACGCGAACGCGACATACACGCCGCCTGATGCACGTCGCCGATCGTACCCGCCGCCGGCGGCGATGACGACGAACTGGCGGCCGTTGATCTCGTAGGTCGCCGGCGTCGCGTTGCCGGAGAACGGCAGCGTCGCCTCCCACAGCAGCTTGCCCGTCGTCTTGTCGAACGCGTGGAACTTCTGGTCGTAGTTCGTCGCGCCGATGAACACGAGGCCGCCAGCGGTCACGATCGGGCCGCCATAGTTCTCCGTGCCCGTGTTCGTCATGCCGTTCGCGGCCAGCTCGGGATATTCGCCGAATGGAATCCGCCACGCGTACTCGCCGGTGTTGAGATTCACGGCGCTCAACGTGCCCCACGGCGGCGCCACGGCGGGATAGCCGTCGGGATCGAGAAACTTCTGATAGCCGGTGAAGCGGTACGGCTGCGTGTTCGGCGCGTTCGCCGACGGGCCGGCCGGGCCGTCCTCGCCGGTCATCAAGTACTGCACCACCGCGCTCACCGCGGTACGATCCAGCGTCGTCACCGCCGGCATGCGGCCGCCGCCCTGACGAATCATCGTCGCGATCTGATCGGCGGACTTGCGATCGCCGATGCCGACGAGCGACGGGATCGACGGCGGCGTGCCCTGGCGATCGTCGCGATGGCACGACGCGCAGTCGCGCAGATAGACCGCGCGCGCCGTCTGCCCTGCGTTGGTCGGCGCGAGCGCGCCCGTCCACGCGAGATCGTTGGCGTTGACGTAGAGCCATCCCGTTTGCGGATCGGCCGCGGCGCCGCCCCACTCCGCGCCGCCGTCGAATCCCGGGAACACGACGGTGTCCTGGCCGACCGCGAGCGGCACGAACAGGCCGTCGCTGCGGAACGTGCGGAACTTCTCGAGCGCCCAGCGATGCGCTTCCGGCGTGCGAACGGTGAGGTCGTTCTCCGTCAGCCGCTGCCGCGCGAACGGCTTCGGCGCGAGCGGGATGACCTGGCTGTCCGCGGTGACTTCGCCCGGCACGTCGCTCTTGGGGAACGCGCGCATCTCGACGGGAAACAGCGGCGTTCCGGTGACGCGATCGAGCACGAAGATGAACCCGTGCTTGGTCGTCTGCGCGACGGCGTCGATCGCGCGGCCGTTGCGGCGCACCGTGAGGAGCACCGGCGGCGACGGCAGATCGCGATCCCAGATGTCGTGACGCACGACCTGAAAGTGCCAGAGATGCTTGCCGGTCGCGGCGTCGAGCGCGATCAGACTGTTCGCAAAGAGGTTGTCGCCGAGACGATCGCCGCCGTAGAAGTCGGCGGCCGCCGATCCGGTCGGCACGTAAACGATGCCGCGCCGCGCGTCGAGCGCCATGCCGGGCCAACTGTTCGCGGCCCCGTTGGTCTGCCAGGAATTCGTCGACCAGGTGTCGTAGCCCGATTCGCCGGGATGTGGAATGGTGTGAAAGCTCCAACGCAGCACGCCGCTGCGTGCGTCGTACGCGCGCACGTCGCCCGGCGACGCGGGCAGTCCCTCCGATACGCGGCCGCCGATGATGACGAGATTCTTGTAGACGACGCCGGGACTCGTCAGGCGAACGGACTGTCCCTCGACGGGACGTCCCAGATCAAGACGCAGATCGATCCGTCCCTGCTGGCCGAACGCGGGAATGACGACGCCGGTCTTCGCGTCGAGCGCGTAGAGGAAGTTGTCGACGGCCGCGAACACGCGGCGCTCGCGGCCGCTCGACCAGAACATCAGCCCGCGATTCGGCCCGCGTCCCGCGATGCCCGAGTCGAACGTCCACAGCAATCGTCCTGTCGCCGCGTCGAGCGCAATCGTCTTGTGCGTGGGCGTGTACGCGTACAGCACGCCGTCGACGATGAGCGGCTGCGTCTGCAGACCGCCGGTCTCGTGCGTGTCGTACGTCCACGCGACCTGCAGCCGAGACACGTTCGCGCGCGTGATCTGCCGCAGGCTCGAGTAGCGCAACTGTTCGACGTCGCCACCGTACGCCGACCACGTGCGATACGGCTGCTGAGCGACGACGCTGACGCCGAGCGCGAGGGCGAGGGCGGCGACACAAGCGAACGCGATACGTTTCATGGCTTCTGGCTTTGCACTTCTAACTTTTCTCAGTTCTCGCCCTTCGTCCCTGGTCCCCTATTCCTTCTCGCCAATCCCGATCGCGATCTCCCCGAGCCCGTCGATCCCGGCCGTGATGCGATCGCCGGGCACGACGGGGCCGACGCCGGCGGGCGTGCCCGTGTAGATCACGTCGCCTTCCTCGAGGCGCATGCCTTGCGACGCCTGCGCGATGATGTCGGGGACGGGCCAGATGAGATCGGCGAGGTTCGCGTCCTGCTTGATCGCGCCGTTCACCGCGAGCCAGATGCGGCCGCGCTCGGGATGACCGATGCGGTCGACGAGATGAATCGGGCCGCACGGCGCGGAGTGATCGAAGCTCTTGCCCCAATCCCACGGATGGCCGGCCTTGATCGCGGCGGACTGCAGATCGCGCCGCGTGAGGTCGATGCCGATCGCGTAGCCGAGCACGTGGCGGCGCGCGTCGCCCGGCGCGATGTTCGCTCCGCCGCGGGCAATGGCGACGACGAGCTCGACCTCGAAGTGCAGGTTCGACGTCAGCGGCGGATAGGGCACGACCGCGCCATCGTCGACCAGCGCGTCGGTCGGCTTGAAGAAGAAGAACGGCGGCTCGCGATCGGGATCGGCCCCCGACTCGCGCGCGTGCGCCGCGTAGTTGCGGCCCACGCACAGCACGCGGCGCACCGGCATGCGCTCGCCGCGGCCGTCGATGGCCACCGACGGCCGGTCGGCCGGCTCGAAAATCCATGCAGACATGGGAGACATTGAATCACGGGTGGGATTGTTTTTCCGTCCCTCCCGCAGACTGCAGACCGCAGCCGGTAGCCGGTAGCCGGTAGCCCGTAGCCGGTAGCCCG
>CAZNMF010000098.1:0-4133 GCA_964573795.1 uncultured Solibacteraceae bacterium | reverse complement strand
GCACGGGCCCGCCGAACGGGTCGCGGCCGACGTTGCCGACGGTCCAAAGGCCAAACGAGAACTTGTGCTCGGGTCGTGGGGTATACGCGTTCGACATGGGTGGCACTCTCACTACACGGAAGTGGCGCCGCGAAAGATTTCGCGGAGCGCCGGGTAAATGCGGCGATATTCGACGTAGCGCCGCGCCATCGTCTCGGTCGTCGCGGCATCGGCGCGCGTGACGCCCGCGGTACGGACGATGCGATCGCAGGCCTCGTCGACCGACGGCCAGAGCCCGGCACCGACGCCAGCCAGGACGGCCGCGCCGTACGCCGCGCCTTCCTCGGCCGCGACGGTCTCGACCGGATGGGCGTACACGGCGGCCTGAATCTCGCGCCACAGCGCGGAGCGCGCGCCGCCGCCGCCCACGCGCACGCGCGTGATCGGCACGCTGAGCTCGTCGAAGATCCCGAACGTGTCTTTGAGGCTGAACGCGACGCCTTCGAGCACGGCGCGCACGACGTGCCCGCGCGTGTGGCTGGCGGCGAGCCCGACGAGCGCGGCGCGGACGTCGGGGTCGGTGTGCGGCGTGCGCTCGCCCATCAGATACGGCGCCCACAGCACGCCGTCGGCACCGGCGGGCACGGCCGCGGCTTCCTTCGTCATCCGCTCGTACGCGGCGTCATCCGATCCGTACTGCCACTGATCGCGGATCCAGCGCAGCGACAGGCCGGCCGCCTGCGTGACGCCCATCACGTGCCAGCGTCCGGGAATCGCGTGACAGAACGTGTGGATGCGTCCCTTGCGATCGAGCGCGGGGCTGTCGGTCGCGGCAAAGACGACGCCCGAGGTGCCGATGGTGACGCTGACAGCGCCAGGACGCGTGATGCCCATGCCGACGGCACCGGCCGCCTGATCGCCCGCGCCGGCGACGATTGGCGTGCCGGCGACGAGTCCCGTGGCCGCAGCGGCCGCGGCCGACACGTGCGCGGAGACCGCCGGCGACTCGAAGACCTCGGGCAGAATCGACGCGTCGAGGCCCGCCGCCTTCACGATCTCGCTCGACCACTGCCGGCGCGCGACGTCGAGAATGAGCGTGCCGGACGCGTCCGCGACGTCGATCGCGAACGCGCCGCTGAGCCGGTACCGGACGTAGTCCTTCGGCAGCAGCACGTGACGTACGCGCTTCCAGATCTCCGGCTCGTGCGTGCGCACCCACAGCAGCTTCGTCAGCGTGAAGTTGGTGAGCGCCGGATTGGACGTGAGCTCGAGCAGCCGCGCGGGGCCGATCTCGCGATCGAGCCAGCGGCACTCCTCCGCCGTCCGCTGATCGCACCAGATGATCGACGGCCGCAGCACGTCGCCGCGCTCGTCGAGCAGCACCGCACCGTGCATCTGGCCCGACAGGCCGATGCACGCGATGTCGCGCGCCGCCACGCGGCTGTCGGCGAGCACGGCGCGCACGGCTTCCTGCGCCGCGCGCCACCAGTCGGCCGGGTCCTGCTCGGCCCACGCCGGTCCCGGCGAGCGGAACGGCGCGTGCGGGCTCGTCGCCGACGCGACGATCGCGCCCGTGTCGTCGATGAGCAGCGCGCGCGAGCCGCTCGTACCGATATCGATGCCCAGCACCGGCATGATCGCGTCTCCTCGTCCCGCCGCGATCTACGACCGGAAGGCCTGGCGGCCGATGCCCTGCGCGGGGATGCCCTGCGCCGCGAGCACGTCGTGCTGCAGCGCGAACATCGCGGCCGCCGCTTCGTCGATGTGCCGGACGAAGGCGATCGATCCCTGCAGAATCGGCTTGAGCCGCGCGCGATCCTGGATGCGCGCCTTCGGGTACTCGTGCTCGACGACCAGGTGCGTGTTGGCGATGTCGAGCGTCAGCAGCTCGCGCGCGGCGAGCTGGTGATCGAGCCAGTCGACGGTGCGGTTCTGCAGATACGCGAGCGGATCGTGCTTCGCCGTGCCCGGCAGCTCGTGCTCGCAGAGCACCGTCTGCTTCTTCCACGCGTTGACCTGATCGGCTGGGCTCTCCGACGGCTTGTCGCCGATCCAGTCGCCGCGCTGAATCGTCTGGCCGCCATAGCCCCACGTCGACACGCCCTTCGCGTCGATGACCTGTCCCTTCACGTGGAAGCCGCCGACGAGGAACGCGTAGCCCTCGTCCTTCAGGATCTGGAAGATCGAGCGCGTGTCCTGCCCCATCAGGATCGCGTGCGAGGGATCGTAGTGGATGCGGAAGTTGTCGCCGACGCCGTGCTTCTCGCAGATCTTGTGCAGCGCGATCCACGGGCCCGGCGCGTACGCGATGTTGTTGTGGAAGTTGTCGCCCGTCGTCCAGCCCGGCATCGGGCACTGCTCGACGCGGTAGGTGATGCCGCGCGACTTGGCCGCCTTGAGGAGCGGGATGAACTGCTCCTCGAAGTCGATCAGGTTCTGGTCCATGCTCCGCTGCTGGTTGCGGCCGACGAAGCCGCAGACCGCGTCGACGCCGAGCAGCGCGGCCGCGTCGAACACGCGCAGCATGAAGTCGTGCTTCTTCTTCCGGATCGCCGGGTCGTGATGGAGCATGTTGTCGAAGTAGCCCAGATCCGACAGCCCGACGCCGGTCGCCGCAATCGCCTTCTGCACGCGCGCGGCGCGCGTCTTGTCGAACGGCTGCCGCAGGTCGAGCGTGTTGGCGACCGGATCGAGCATCGCCTCGGCCGGCACGTCCGACTCGCTCGGGTGCAGCGCCGCCGACAACTGGATGTAGCTCGCGCCGATCTCGTGCGCGAAATCCAGCCATTCTTCGATCGCGCGGTCCGGATCCGGATCGCGCACGTCGCGCGGGGTCAACTCCTGGAAGGCGGCGGTGAGAATCCCCACCTTCATGAACTTCGGCTCGAACGCTTTGATCGTCATCAGTAGTTCACTTTCGTCCAGACGCTGCCGGCGCGGCCGCTCTGCAGAATGGCGTCAACGATCGCGTTGGCGCGGTAGCCGTCCTCGAACGTGGCGAACGTCGGCGGCAGCGGGTCGGTCGGCTTCTTGCCGGCCGCGATCGTGCCGTAGATGTCCCGCATCAGGTTCGAGAACGCATCCGGCCAGCCCTCCTGATGGCCGCCGGGCAGATGCGCGTAGTGCCGCACCTCGGCGTCGATCAGGCCCGGATCCTTCTGCAGGATCTGGTTCGGCTCGTCGCGGTGCCCGATCCACAGCTCGTTCTGCTCTTCCTGCTTCCACTTGAGCGACGTCTTCGATCCGCACACCTCGAACATCAGGTCGTTCTTGTGGCCGGCGCACACCTGGCCGGCGGTGAACACGCCCTTGGCGCCGCTGTCGAAGCGCACGAGCACGGACGCGAGGTCTTCGACCTTGATGTCGACCAGGTCGTACTCCTCCTTGCCCGTTGCCGCCGCGAACGCCTCACGCGCGCCCTTCGGCTTCTTGCGCTTCGGCACGACCGTCGTCAGATCGCCGAGCACGTGCGTGATGCGCAGCCCCGTGACGTGCTGCACGAGATCGCACCAGTGCGAACCGATGTCGCCGAGGGCCGACGACTCGCCGCCCTTGTCGACCTCGAGGCGCCATGAGTAGTCCGTGTCCCTGAGCAGCCAGTCCTGGATGTAGTGGCCGTAGACGAAGTTCGGCGTGCCGATCTTGCCCGTCGCGATCGAGTGCCGCGCCTGCTGCACGAGCGGATTGCCGCGGTAGCCGAACGTCACCGCGTTGAAGACGCCGGCCTTGACGGCCTGATCGCGCAGCTTGCGCGCCTCGTCGGCCGACAACGCCAGCGGCTTGTCGGAGATGACGTGCTTGCCCTTGGCGATGATCGCCGCGTTGACGGGATAGTGCAGGAAATTCGGCGTGGCGTTGTGGACGACCTCGATGCGCGGGTCCGCGAGCATCGCTTCGTAGCTGCCGTACGACGCGGGAATGCTCAGCGCCGCGGCCTTGTCCCTGGCCAAGCCTTCGTTCATGTCCGCCAGCGCCAGCACGTCGACATACCCGAGGCGCCGCACGGCGTCGATGTGGTGCGGCCCGATGAACCCGGCGCCCACGATGCCCATTCCGATCCGCTTCACAGTCTCCTCGCTTTCCCGCCCTCGCGCGGCACACCCCGGAGTGGAACCGATACCACTCCAGCAAATCCGGGCTCCCGACGCGGGTAG
>CAZNMF010000097.1:0-2173 GCA_964573795.1 uncultured Solibacteraceae bacterium | reverse complement strand
CGGCGGTGCGCCCGGCGCATTGCCAGGAGGCGGTGCCCCGCGTGGCGCGGGTCCGGCGCCGGCCGTCAACAACAACCCGCCGTTCCCGAATGGCACGACGACGTGGCAGCAGGCCGCGATCTCGCTCGGCTGGGGCTACGGCGTCCTCGTTCCCGGCAGCATCCAGGCCGACACTGGCAACAACAACGCGCTGCGACGCGGCATCATCGGCCTCATCAACAAAGGCGAGCCGCGCAAGGTGGACGACTGGGGCGCGCTTCGCGCGTGGGCGTGGGGCGCGGGGAAGCTGATCGATTTCTTCGAGACGGACTCGCTCGTGGATGCGAAGCAGGTCGCCTTCGAGGGGCACTCGCGCTACGGCAAGGCCACACTGGCGACGCTTGTCTACGAGCCGCGTGTGCTCACGGGCTTTGTCAGCTCCTCGGGTGAAGGTGGGGCGAAGATCTGGCGCCACCTCGTCGGCGAACAAGTCGAGAGCCTTGCGGGCACCGGCGAGTACCACTGGATGACGCCGAACTTCCTCAAGTACGCCGGTCCGCTCACGGTGAACGACCTTCCCGCCGACGCGCACCAGTTCGTCGCGCTCGTCGCGCCACGCCCGATCTTCGTCAGCGGCGGCGAATACGTCGAGTTCAATGACCCGAACCATCCGGGCTCCCGTTGGAGCAGCGAGTCGTGGCAGGACACGCCCGGCACGTTCATGGCGGCCGCCGGCGCCAGCCCGGTCTGGAAGC
The DNA here is from genome assembly GCA_964573795.1 of uncultured Solibacteraceae bacterium. Classification (GTDB taxonomy): domain Bacteria; phylum Acidobacteriota; class Vicinamibacteria; order Vicinamibacterales; family SCN-69-37; genus CAZNMF01. The sequence continues at coordinate 1,439 of CAZNMF010000097.1, read as the reverse complement.
TGCTCGGCAAGAAGCCGTTGAGCAATACAAAGCTCGGGCTGGTATTCGACAACGTGCCCGACGTCAACGCGGTGAAAGCGAAGATGCCGCCGCCGCTCACGCCGCTGATCGACGGAGACATCGCCTTCCGTCAGCACGACCAGGGGCACACCGACGCGCCGAACTGGTCGACGTTCATCGAGTTCGCCGGGCACTACTTCAAGTCGCCAGGATTCAAGCAATAGACGCCGGGTCTAAAGACCCGGCCTACATCTGCGACGGGCCACGGTCTGCGGACGACGGACTGCGAGCGGCGGGCCACGGACCGTAGATTGCCTGCGAATGGCGGGTGACAGTTGATAGATGCACGCCGGGTCTTTGGACCCGGCGTGCAAACGCGCTCGGGAACGACTCGTGAACGACCGGCATTCGAACATCTCCACCCCCGCATTCGCCGTCGTCGCTGACGATCTGACCGGCGCGGCGGATACCGGCGTCGCATTTCTCTCGGCAGGTCTTTCTGTCGTCGTCGCGTGGACGGACGACGTCGTTCACACCGACGCGGACGTCGTGGCCATCAGCACCGGCAGTCGTGCGATGAGCGCGGACGCAGCGCGTGCGCGGACGAGGGCCGCGGTGGACGTCTGTCGCCGTACCGGTGCGCAGGTCTTGTACAAGAAAATCGACTCGCTGCTGCGCGGCCACGTCGGCGTGGAGAGCGCGGCCGCGTTGTCCGCGTGGGATCGCGACGGGTTCGCTATCGTCGCGCCCGCATTTCCGGCGACAGGACGCGCGACGATCGAGGCGCGCGTCGTCGTCGGCGGCTCGCCCGCAGCCGACGCGGCCGTGTCGATCGTCGATGTGCTCGCGCGCGACGGATTGCCCGGCGCGTCCGTCGGTCTCACGACCGTGCGCGATCGCACATTGACGGAGGCGCTGGGGCGCGAACGCTCGCGCGGCGTCGCGTGCGTTGTCTGCGACGCGGAATGCGACGAAGATCTGCGCGCGATCGCAGAGGCGGGCCGCGCGCTCGGGCCGGGCGTCATTTGGGTCGGGTCCGGCGGACTGGCTCACGCGATCGCCGCGACATTGCCGGCAACGCAACAGCGAACGCGAACGGCACCGGGTGAGTCCACGCCAGGGCCGCGGCTCTTCGTCGTCGGCAGCCGCAGCCTCGTCGCGCGTGAGCAGGCTGCCGCGCTCGTCCAGGACGGTATTCGACATATCGTGGTGCCGGCAGCTCGACTCGCGGTCGACGTCGTGGCCGTAGCCGATGCCTGGGCGGTCGATGTGATGCACGCGCTCGAGCGCGGCGATGACGTGCTCGTCAGCGTCGATGAGGGCGCATCGTCGGTCGACGACGATGCGACGCTGATGACGAGACTGGGCGAGGCGCTGCAATCGTGCGCCAGCGTCGTCGGGGGCCTCGTCGTCACCGGCGGCGACACGGCCGTCGGCGT
>CAZNMF010000096.1:0-23705 GCA_964573795.1 uncultured Solibacteraceae bacterium | reverse complement strand
TCTTCTTCGCGGTCTTTGCCATATGGTTAGGTCCCTGCTATCGAGCTGATGCGCAGACGGCAGAGTGCCGGCCGGACCAGCGCGCGCTAGTCTACATCGGACCGACGGCAAGATCGCACGAAGAAATGCAGGGTTTCAGCGAGCGGCACGCTATTCCTGCCGCAGCGCGACGGTCGGATCGAGCCGGCTGGCGCGCCGGGCCGGCAGCCAGGCCGCGCCGATCGCCGCCAGGATCAGCACGCCGGCCGCGCCGCCGATCGCGTAGGGATCGAGCACGCCGACGCCATAGATCAGCGTCCGCATCAGCCGCGTGCCGGCCACCGTCGCGAGCAGTCCGGCCCCGGCGCCCCAGCAGACAGGCGGCAGCACGTCGGCCAGCGCGAGGCGCTGCACGGCGCCGCGCGTCGCGCCAAGCGCCATCCGCACGCCGAATTCGCGCGTCCGTCTCGTCACCGCGAACGCCACGACGGCGTAGATGCCGATTGCGGCCAGGCCCAGCGCCACCAGCGCAAACACGCCCGTCAGCGTGCTCGTCAACCGCTCGCGCCACAGCTCGTCGGCGACGACGCTCGCCATCGTCGTGTTGGCCGAGACGACGACGCTGCGGTCGAGGAGCGCGATTTCGCGGGGAATCGACGCGGCGACGGCAGACGCGTCGCCGGACGTGCGCAGGACGAACGTCATCGCGCTCAGGCCGAACTCCGGCGTGCGCTGGGCGAACGCGACGTAGACCTCGTCGTCAGGCGGGCTGGTCCAATCGCCCTGGCGCGCGTTGGCGGCCACGCCGACAATCGTGATGAGGTCGGACACGTTGCCCGGTCCCGGCAAATGGATCCGCTGGCCGATCGGGCTCTCGGAGCCCCACTGGCGCTGCGCCATCGCCTGATTGATCACGACCACCGGCGCCGACGAGGCGCGATCGGTCGCGGCAATGTCCCGCCCTGCCACGAGCGGCAGCCCCATCGCCGCGAAATAGCCGGGCTGGACGACGCGGTAGACGGCGCGCGGCGCCTGTCCCGGCAGCGGTGCGGGGCGGCCATCGATCCAGTAGCCCAGCATCCAGATGTCGCCGGCCAGCGGCAGGTGGTTGATCGCGCCGACGGCCGAGACGAACGGCATCGTCTGCAGGCGCTCGCCGACGCGATCGAACATCGCCTGTCGCGCCGCGGGCGCGGCGTACGGCGTGCCGTCGAGCGAGACCGTCGCGACGGCGAGACGATCGACGTGGAAGCCGGGGTCGACGGCGCCCAGCCGCATCATCGTGCGGCCGAGCAAGCCTGCGCCGACGAGCAGCACGAGCGCCAGCGCCACCTCGCCGGCGATCAGCAGATTGCGAATCCGCATCCGGCCACGGCCCTCCGTCGAGCCGCGGCTGCTCTCCTGGAAGACGGCTCGTCCTCGCGCCACACCATCGCCCCGGCGAGCGGCGGTGACGTTGTCGCGAAACAGTTGCAGCGCGGGCGCGAGGCCTGTGGCGACGCCGGTGACGAGCGTCGCGAGGGACGCGGCGGCAAAGACGCGAACGTCGAACCCGACGTCCTGCTGTCGCGGCAGGCTGCCCGGCGGCAGCGTCGCGAGCAGCGCGGGCACGCCCCAGGCCGCGCACGCGAGCCCGGCGATCGACCCGAGCGCGGCCAGCAGCAGACTCTCCGTGAGCAGCTGACGGATGATGTCCGCGCGGCCGGCGCCGATCGCGATTCGCAGCGCGATCTCCTTCTGCCGGCCTGACGCGCGCGCAAGCAGCGCGTTGGCGACGTTCGCACAGGCGATCAGCAGGACGAACACGACGAGCGCCATCAGCAGCAGCAACGTCGGACGGATGCCTGCGACGACTTTGTCGAGCAGCGGCGTCACCGCAATCCGCAGATTGGCGTTGGTCGCCGGATACTCGCGCGCGAGGCGCGCGCAGATGGCGCTCATCTCCGCCTGTGCCTGCGCGACGGTCACGTCGTCCTTCAGCCGTCCGAAGATCCGAAGAGTCTGGGCGTCGCGATCGCTAGCACGATTCGCGAGCACGATCGGCGCCCAGATCTCCGCACGCGTGGCCCAGAACGGCGCAAACCGGAAGCCTGGGGGCATCACGCCGACGATGACGTACGGCGTGCCGTTGATCGGCACGCTGCGTCCAACGACGTCACGGTCGCCGCCGAAGCGCGTGCGCCACAGATTGTCGCTGATGACGACGACGCGCTCGTGACCGGGCCGATCGTCGGCCTCGACGAGCGTCCGGCCGAGCGCGGGCGCGACGCCGAGCAGGTCGAAGAGATCGCCGGAGACGGTCAGGCCATCGACGCGGAGGGGACGTTCCCCGCCGCCGATCGTTGCGCCCCACGCCTGCGCGACGCTCAGGCGCTCGAACGATCGCGCCTCGCGCTTGTAGTCGAAGAAATCAGCCGGCGATACGGGAGAGCTGCCCGTCGATCCCTGCAGCGCGACGACGAGCCGGTCTGGGTCCTTGTATGGCAGCGGCCGCAGCAGGATCGAGTCGACGACGGTGAAGACCGCCGTCGTCGCCCCGATGCCGAGCGCGAGCGCCAGAATCGCCAGCGCCGCGAATCGCGGGTCGTTCCGAAGCAGACGAAGGCCGAATCGCAGGTCGAGCCGCCACGCGCCCATAGACACTACCGTCGATTGGACGGACGCAGGACGCAGCAGTTAGCTCGCCGGACCTGAAGGTCCGGCGCTCCGAAAAACACGCGAACCCAGAACCAAGAACCCAGAACCGAGAACCGAGAACCGAGAACGGAGAACCGAGAACGGAGAACCGAGAACCGAGAACCTACTCGATCACATCCTTCAACGGCGAACAGCACGGCGTCTCCACGGGCTTGCGGATCATGAACTCGACGCGCGTGAGATCGGGATCGTAGAGGTCCATCAGCCAGCGGCCGTCGCGGCCGACCTTCGGCGTGGCCGCCGCAGCGTAGCCGCGCTCGGTCACGGCCTTCGCCACGGCCTGCTGATCGAGCGTGCCGAACGCGAGGTGATTCCAGATGCCGAGCGTGCGCGGCGACGGCGTGCCCGTGTCGACCATGTACTCGAGCCACTGATTGCCGTCCGGCACGATCATCGAGATCCAACTGAAGACGTTCTCGCGGTTCCCACCCTTCCACATCAGCCGGAAGCCGAGGATGTCCTGATAGAACGTGTCGAGCGCGGCCGCGTCGTGGATGCGGTAGCCGACGTGCAGCGCTTCGGTCGAGAGGCGCCTCGGCGACAGGAACTTGCCCGCGTTGCGCACGTGCGCGCCGGTCGGCGTGTACTGGATGAACTCGACGGCGTTGCCCTCGGGATCCTTCACCATCAGGCTGAGATTGCCCTGCGGATCGGGCTCGACCGCCGCGGGCACGGTCACGCCCTTGCTCGCCAGATACGTCCGCAGCGCGCGGGCGTCGTCTGTCTCGAAGCTCACGTAGAGCAGACGGCTCTCCGTCTCCTCCTTCAGATCGGGCGCAACGTAGACGTACTGCTTCTCGTTGATCTTGAACGTCGTGAAGTCCGTCCCGCCGGTGGGATTCTTGACGGGAAAGGCCTCGTCGAGACCGAGAATCGTCCCGTAGAACCTCTTCGCGGCGTCGAGATCTCGCGTCTTGATCGCGATCCCGGCGACGCCGGTGATCTTCGGCCGCGGTGTGCCGACCTGTCCGGCAGCTCGGCCGGCGACCGTCGGAGCCCACGCCGCGCCCATGGTCAGTGCTGCCCCGAGAACGATACCTATCGCTGTTCGCTGTCGCATGTGCGCAGCCTACACCGGAATGGCGATGCCAGGCATGTGACTTTTCGGAAGACGCGACGGTCTATTCCATCGAGGAGGTCGACATGACTCGACGGTCGATGGTGTTCGCGCTCATTGGGACGGTGATGATGGCAGCGACGGCGTGCGCGGAGCCGGCGGGACGCATCTACGTGCGCACGGGGCCGCCGCCGGTCGTCGTCGAGCGGCGCGGTCCGGTGCCCGGGCCGGGATTCGTCTGGATCGGCGGCTTCTACCGATGGACGGGTCGGGAGTACGTGTGGGTGCCCGGCCGTTACGAACGCGCGCCAAGGCCGCGCGCCCGCTGGGTGTCAGGCCATTGGGCGCACGGCCGGCACGGCTGGTATTTCGTCGACGGACACTGGCGCTGAGCGCGCGCCGCGTCACACCCTCGGCACGTCGATCCCGAGCGCCGTGGCGAGGTCGACCTGATGCTCCTGTTCCTGTCGCAGGATCTCGCGCAGATCTTCGGCGATCGCAATCTCGTCGAGGGCCTCGGCCTGGCGCAGGCGCTGGCGGTACTGACGCACCGTCTCGTTCTCGTTGTCGAGATCGGCCCGCAGCATCACCTCGGCCTTGTCCGACAGCTTGACGGGCTTCGGCGTGGCAGTCGGCGTGCCGCCGAGATAGTCGATGTGCTTGGCGATCGTCAGCGCGTGCTGCAGCTCCTGCGTCGCGTGCACTTCGAGCTCCTTGGCAATCGCCATGTACTCGGCGCCCTTGAGCACCTGCGAGTAGATCACGTAGGCGATGATCGCCTGATATTCGCGCGAGAGGTCGTCGTTGAGTCCCGCGATCAACGCGTCCCTTCCCTTCGCCGTCTCTCCGTTCTTCGCCATGTCCGCATCCCTTTCTCGACGTCGAGCCGATCGCGCACATCGCGAACGGCCAGCGTCACTCTTCTTGCAGAAAGCGATCCACGCGAGGCGTCGCGCGCCGGCGCGTCTGACGTGCGGGCGCCGGTCCGCGCGGGGAAGGCTCGCGTCGTGGGCGTGAAATCGCGTCCCTGACGATGGCCACGAAGTCCCTCACGCCCGCCGGCTCCTCCGCGCGCGAGGACATCCAGGCAAGCCCGAGCGCGGTCGTGAGCCGCGGCTCGACGAGCGGACGGAAGACGACGGTCGGCAGACCGCGCGTCGACTGCGGCACGACCGCGATGCCGCCGCCGGTGCCCACGACGGCGAGCACGCCGTGGACGTCCTGCAGGTGCTGGGCAACGATCGGCGAGAAGCCGGCGGATCGACAGGCCGCGATGACCTGATCGTGGACGACGGGCGCGGCCCGGCGCTGCACCATGACGAACGGCTCGTCGGCGAGCTGCGCCCACGTGATCGATCGGCGGCGCGCCAGCCGGTGCCGCCGCGGCAGCGCGACGACCAGCGGCTCCTCGACGACCGGCGCAGTCGCGACGGCCGGGCGCCGCTTCGCCACCTCCAGGCGGACGAGCGCGACGTCGAGCGCGCCGCGCTCGAGGCCGTCCAGCAGCTCCTCGCTGCTCGCCTGCGTCACCCGACACGCCATGCGCGGATGGCGCCGGCGGAAGGCGCTCATCGCCTGCGCGAGCAGCGAGGCCGGCGCGGTCGGCGTGAACCCGACCTGCAGATGGCCGATGATCCCGCCGCGGATCTCGCGCGCCACGGCCCGCACGTCCTCCGCCGCACGCAGCGCGCGCCGCGCCGGCTCCAGCAGCTGCTCGCCCGCGCGGCTGAGCCGCACGCGCCGCCGCGTCCGCTCGAACAGCCGCACGCCGAGCTCGTCCTCCAGCGTCTGGATGTGCTTGCTCAGCGCCGGCTGCACGACGCCCAGCTCGGCCGCCGCGCGCGTGAAGTGCGCGTGCTCGGCGAGGACGACGAACGATCGCAGCGTGCGCAGCTCCATGTCTCTTATTCGATGACGGAATCAGTTAACCATAGTTGACGATTCCGAGGAATAACGACACGGCCACGCCGCCCGTCAACAATCTGCGCCAATCACGCGCTCGGCCGCGACGTCTGCGCCGTCGCGCCGCACGGCCACGGCCACCGACCGCGCGCGATCGGCCACGTCAGGTCGAAGCGCCTCGTTGATCGCGCGCGTCAGCGACGCCGTCTCGGGCGCACCCGGCGCGTGCGCAGCGCCGATGCCGATCTCCCGCACGCGCCGCGCCCAATAGTGCTGGTCGTACATCTGCGGAATGACGACCTGCGGCGCGCCGGCAAGCGCCGCCAGCGTCGTCGTGCCCGCGCCGCCGTGATGGACGACGGCCGCGACGCGCGTGAACAGCGCCTGGAGATTGGCCTCGCCGATCGAGAGGCAATCCGGCTCGCCGTCGAGCGGCGCCAAATCGGCCCACCCGCGGGACACGATCGCGCGGCGGCCGAGCGCGCGGGCGGCCTCGATCATCACGCGGCCGAGATCGTGCGTCGCTCGAGTGCTGCCGAACCCGAAGTAGATCGGCGGGTCGCCGGCGTCGAGAAATGCGCGCAGCTCATCAGATAGTGGACGGTCGTCCCGCAGAATCCAGGCGCCCGGCTGAAACACGGCACCGGCCGATGGATCGGGCCACGGCCCCAACGTCCGATCCGCCGCGAGCCATGGTCGATCGGTGAACACATGACCGCGAACGTCGTCGACCGGCGCGAGGCCGAGCGACGCCCGGTGCGCGTTGAGCGACGCGCCGAACAGGTCGTTGAACCGATCGGTGTCCCGCGCCCAGAGCGCAGCGTAGTCGTCGGGCGCGGAGACCGGCGTGTCCCCGAGCGCGCCGAGCACGGGCGGCGCATGGTGCGGCGACGGCAGGACCGCCGGACAATACGCCGCGAAGACGTACGGGATGCGCATCGTCTCCGCGACCGAGCGCGCGGCGATCTGCAGCGCGGTCGCCGCGACGATCGCGTCGCAGCCGCGCGCCGCCGCCGCGACGGTCTCGAACTGCGCGGCCACCGATGCGTCCGCCAGCGCGCGGCGTCGCTCCGGCGTCAACGGCGGCGCCGATGGGCTCGCCTTGCCGGTTGCTTGAACGCTCGGTCCGATTGGCGTGACGGGGAATCCCAGACCGTCGATCCAGCCTTGAAAATCCGGCGGCACGCACAATCGGACGTCCTGTCCGCGCGCCTTCAATGCCGACGCCAGCGCGACCAGCGGCTGAACGTCCCCTCGCGAACCGATCGTCGACAGCAGCACGCGCATGAGCCACTCCTTCGGAGCGCGTGTCGCGCTTCGCACATCGAAGCCCGCATTCGCTCGGTCCGGCATCGTGAGCCGGCATGTGGGCTTGCCTCAAGCCGTGCGATGAGACATATATTGAAGCGGGGATTGGGACGGTCCCTTCACCTCCGCCGTTCGGCCCTCCGATTCATAGAAATCGCTGATCATCGGCCGACGGCCCATAAACCGACGGCACGGGCACGTCGTTCAGCCGCAAGTAGACGGTCAACTGTCCGCGATGGTGCGCGAGATGGTTCAGCGTGTCGCGCAGCACGATGTAGCGCGGCTGCTCCATCACCGGATTCCCGCCGAACAGCAGCCGCCACTTCGTCGAGAACAGGAAATCGTCGGTCGTCTTCTCGAGCGAGAGCCGCGCCTCCGCGAGATGTCCCTCCATGACCTCGACGAGACGATCCGTCGCCGGCCGCTGATATTGCCCCTTGCCCTCTGGCGGATTCAGCTCGAGCTCGTCCTGGTCGATGATGAGGCTGACCCACGAGAACATCGACGCGACGAGGCCGGCGAGGCTGCCGAGCGGCATGGACTTCGGGTGCGGCCGCCAGTCGTCTTTGCCGAGCGGCACGCGCTCGACGACGCCCCGCGTGCGTGGGGCCTCGCGATCGAGCTCGTCGAGCATCTGTCTGGTGAATGTCATGAACGTCCCTCCTATCGATCGATAGTAGAATCACCGCGTTTCATTTGCGCCACGAAATCATGACGCACGACGATCTCGACATGGATCGACGGAGCTTCCTGCGCGCCGGGCTCGCCGGCGGCGCCTTCGCGGTCGCGCCGCTGTTCGGCGCGCGATCGCCGGCACGCGCGGATCGCGTCGCGCTCGTCGTCGATCCGGCCGACGCCGTGGCGGCCGCCAAAGCGCCGCAATGGGCGCTCGGTGAGCTGGAGGAGGCGCTCGGACGCGCCGGCGCCTCTGTGCGCACGATCGCACGGCTGTCGCAGGCGCGTGACGGCGAGCGCTGCGTCGTCGCGAGTGGCATGCGGGCGGCCGTGGCGCGGGACGCGCTGGCGCGCGCGCAAGCGGCCGTCCCCGACGTGCCCGAAGCGCTCGCGATCGTGAACGCGCGCATCGGCGGCCGCGACGCGCTCGTCGCCGCCGGCGCCGACGCCCGCGGCCTCGTTTTCGCCCTGCTCGAGCTCGCCGATCGCGTACGCAGCGGACAGACGCCCGCGGCCGCGCTCGATCAGTCGATCCCCATCGTCGAGCGGCCGTCGAACACCGTGCGTAGCGTCATGCGCCAGTTCACGAGCGAGGCGCTGGATCGAGCCTGGTTCGACACGCACGACATGTGGCCGGCGTATCTGACGATGCTGGCAACGCAGCGCTTCAATCGCCTGCACCTGGCGTTCGGCCTCGGGTACGACGCGCTGCAACAGGTCGCCGACAGCTACCTGCTGTTTCTCTATCCCTTTCTCGTGCGCGTGCCCGGCTACGACGTGCGCGTCACCAACGTCACGGACGCCGATCGCGAGCGCAATCTGGACATGCTGCGCTACATCAGCGAGCAGACCGTGGCGCGCGGCCTCGAGTTCCAGCTCGGCGTCTGGATGCACGGCTACGAGCTCGTCAACAGCCCGCGCGCGCGCCACATCGTCGAAGGACTGACGCCCGCGACGCACGCGGCCTACTGCCGCGACGCGCTGACGACGGTGCTACGCGCGTGCCCGGCGATCTCATCCGTGGGGTTGCGCATCCACGGTGAGAGCGGCATCGCCGAAGGCAGCTACGACTTCTGGCGCACGGTGTTCGACGGCGTGCCGCGCGCGGGGCGGACGATCGAGATCGATCTCCACGCGAAGGGCATCGACGCGACGATGATCGAGCACGCGCGCGCGACGGGCATGCCGGTCAACGTCTCGCCGAAGTACTGGGCCGAGCACCTCGGCATGCCGTATCACCAGACCGCGATTCGCGATCTCGAGATGCCGGTCGCCGGACAGGTCGGACGCGGATTGATGACGCTCAGCGAGGGCTCGCGCAGCTTCACGCGCTACGGCTACGCGGATCTGTTGCGCGACGATCGCCAGTACACGGTGCGCCATCGCGTCTTCGCAGGCACGCAGCGCCTGCTGATGTCCGGCGATGCGGAGACGACGACGGCGTATGCGCGGATGTTCTCGTTCTGCGGATCGACGGGCGTCGATCTGATGGAGCCGCTGACGTGCCGCGGCCGTCGCGGCACGGGCATCGCCGGCACGCGCCGCAGCGGCTACGCCGATCCCGGCCTCGAGCCGCGATGGGACTGGGAGAAATACGAGTACTGGTATCGCGTGTGGGGACGGTTGACCTACGACGCAGACGCCGACGCCGCGCAGTGGCGACGTGCGTTCGATCGCAATGCCACGGGCAACGCGATCGTGGCCGCGCTGGCGAGCGCGAGCCGCATCCTGCCGATCGTCACCACCGCCCATCTGCCGTCGGCCGCGTGCGACGCGTACTGGCCGGAGATCTACTGGAATCAGCCGATCGTCGGCGAGCCGCGGCCGAACCCGTACGGCGACACGCCGGCGCCGAAGACGTTCACGCACGTCAGCCCCCTCGATCCGCAGATCTTCTCGTCCATCCACGAGCACGCGGCAGAGCTGCTGAGCGGCGACGCCAGCGGGAAGTACTCGCCCGTCGAGGTCGCGCAGTGGATCGAGGATCTCGCGCGCGAGACGACGCGGCAGATCGCGCCAATCGAGCGCGCGTCAGCCCCGGACGTCCGGCGGATCGCGATCGATGCGCGCATCCAGGCCGGCCTGGGCCTGTTCTTCGCGGCCAAGTTGCGCGCGGGCGTGCTCTATGCGATTCACGAGGCGACGAGCGATCGCCGCGCGCTCGACGAAGCCGTCGCCGCATACCGACGCGCGCGTCAGGCGTGGGCCGATCTGTCGGAGATCGCGCGCGCGGTGTACGCCGCCGATCTGTCGGTCAGCGACAAGATCTCGGAGCGCGGTCAGTGGATCGATCGGCTGCCGGCGATCGACGAGGACATCGCGCGCATGGCGGCACGCACCGACGCCCCGCCGGCGGCGAGCGACGCGCGCGCAGCCGGCGCGATCGCGCGCGCGCTCGGCACGCCCAATCGAGGGCCGGCGCCATGTGCGCACGTCGCGCCGTCCGGATTCCGGCCAGGCGCGCCAGTGTCGCTGGAGGTGCGCGTGACGAGCGCCACGCCGGCGACCATCTGGTGCTGCTACCGGCACGTCAATCAGGCGGAACGCTTCGAGCGCGTGCAGATGGACGCGTCGGCGGACGGCACGCATCACGCCACGATCCCGGCGGCGTACACGGACTCGCCCTATCCGCTGCAGTACTACTTCGTCGTCAAGACGAGCGCCGATGCGGCGCATCTCTATCCGAGCCTCGGCCCGGATCGTCTGCAGCAGCCATACATTGTCCTGCGGCGAATGTAGGGGCCGGCCCCCGTGCCGGCCCAGAGATCCGCCGGGAGTCGCCACGCCGCCGGACGACCACAAGGATCGCCTCGACGACGTAGCCCGTGGCCTGTAGCCCGTAGCCGCTACATCTGCAAATTCGCCCGCGCCCACTGGATGCTGCGCAGGTTGTTCTCGTCCTCGAGCTTCAATCGCTGCTCCGGGCTGAGGCCCGTCGTCTTCGGCAGCGGCTGCTTCGGCGGGTTGCGCTTCACGATCTCGAGCATGTGCGCGAGGTCGCGCGCGGGGAACGGGCTGTACGTGTCATCGAACGTCACCCAGTACTTGTCGGTGAATACGGGAATCTTGAGCGGATCGCGCGTGATCATCTCGAGATTGAAGCCCATGTCCGGATCCTTCTGGCGCAGCTTCGCGACCATCGCCTTCAAGTCGAGGAAACCGGTGCCGAGCGGCACTTCCGACAGCAGGAAGCCGTCGTCGTACATCTCGACGGCCATGTCCTTGATGTGGCACGACTTCGTGTACGGCAGCAGCGTGTCGAGCGTCTGCATCGGATCCTCGCAGAGCGACACGTTGTTGCCGAAGTCGAAGTGCACGCCGACGTACTCGCTGCCGAGGCTCTTCAGCCAGGCGGCCTGCTCGACCGCGCGCCAGCCTTTGTGGTTCTCGAGCACGAGCGGGATCTTGTACTTGCGCATGATCGGCTCGGCGCGCGCCACGTCCGCCTTGTTCTTCTCGAAGCTCGCCTTGAAGGCCTCGAACGTGTCGAACTGCTCGTAGCGCCGCTGTGTCAGCGCGCCGTGGATGCCCGTCGCGCCGATCTCCTTCGCCGCCTTGACGATCGCTTCGAACGTCTGGAGATCGGCGGGCGTCTGCGGCAGGCGGCTGCTGATGTCGAAGAGCACGCGCATGTCGTACGACTCGGCGCGCGCGCGCAGCTTCGCGATCTCGGCCGGATCGGTCGGGGGCAGCCGCAGTTCCGCGCCGCCCAGACCGAGGCTGTGGCAGTAGTCGAGGAAATCGACGGGCGGCGTCATCGCCGCGTTGGCGCGCATGCGCGCGGAGAACCCGGTGGGCGCGGCGCCGATGCCGCGGCGGCCGGACGAGTTGGGCGTGATGGCCGCAGTCTGCGGCGATGCGGCAACCGGAACGGCGCCGATCACGGGCGACGCCAGGACGGCGGATGCGGCGGTCTTCAGGATCTCTCGACGAGTGACGTGCGACATGGGCGTGCTCCGCGGGTTGGAACTGGTAGCAAGCATGCGCACGCACGACTCGTGCGCGGCACGCGCGCGGGGAAGGATATCCGAAGTCAGCTCGCGCGGCGCGTCTTTCGGCTGGACGGATGCGCGACGACGCGCGCGCGGCGTGAACGGGTGGAGCGCGGACGCCGCGCCGGCGGCTGGCTCGCGCGGGCCGCGTCGAGGCTGCGGCGCAACGCGTCCATCAGGTTGACGACCTCGCCGCGGCCGCGCGGCTTCGCGCCGCCTTCGGCCGCGATCGTCTCGCCGCGGCCCTTGCGCTCGAGCATCTCGCGCAACGCCGTCTCGTAGTTGTCCTTGAACATCGTGAGATCGGCGTCGGAGGCGAGGCTCTCGATCACGCGGCGCGCGAGACGCACTTCCTCGGCCTTCGCGGCGGGCTGCCGCTCGCTCAGCTCCGGGATCGCATCGCGCGCGACGACCTCGCCCGCCGTTCGCAGCGTGTACATCGCGAGGCCGTCGTCTTCGGCCACGACGGCGGCGAGATACTCGCGGCCGTGGACGGCGAATCGTCCGATGGCGGCCTTGTCGTCGAGCGCCTTGCGGATCACCGCGAACGGCGAGGCCGCCGCCTTGGAGTCCGGCGCAAGATAGTACGCGCGCTCGACGTAGCGGGGATCGATGGCCGACGCGTCGATCACCGTCGTGACGTCGAGCGTCTCGGTCGATGCCGGCCGCAGCTTGGCGATGTCCTCGTCCTCGACGAAGACGTACCGGCCTTTCGACGTCTCATGGCCCTTGACGATGTCGTCCGGCCCGACCTCGACCTCGCAGTGCGGACACCACTTCTTGAGCTGAATGGGCGTGTGACAGACGCGATGGAACTGTCGGAACGCGACGTCGGCGTGCGGCCGCGTCGCGGCGTACGCGCGGACAGGAATCGCGATCAGACTGAGCTTCAGCGCGCCTTTCCAACTGGGACGTGAGGCCATCGCCGCCGAGAGTGCAACCGGGGTGCCAGCGCGCGATGCGCTGGAGACGGCAGCCTGCGCGCGGGGCGCGCCGCGGGCCGGCGGAAACGCTCCGGTCCACGGCGCATGGAAGGAAATTCCCGCACCCTGGTGATCGGGACGTGCGTCAGTGCGCGGTCTCGGCGCCGGCCGTGCGCTGCCGCGTCGCGAGCGGTCCGAACGCGCCGAGCAGGCCGACCATCAACGCGATCACGCCCCACGTCGCGCCGGCGAGCTGCCATCCGAGGAGCGCATCGAGGGACCACTCGCCAGGCCCCATGAATGCCAGGCTCAGGCCCGTCGCGCCGAGCACGAAGGTGTACTCGAAGCCGCCGCGCGTGATGAAGAACCCCTGCGGGGCGTGCACGCTGATGGCGGCGACGAGCATGACCGCGAAGACGATCGCGGCGGCGAGCGGCGTGGCCAGACCCAGCGCGATCAGCAGGCCGCCTCCCGCTTCCGCGGCGCCCGCAGCCAGCGCCTGCCGCCGGCCGGGCGCGAAGCCCAGCTTCTCGAACATCGCGGCCGTCTGATCCAGCCCGGGACCGCCGAACCAGCCGAACAGCTTCTGCGCACCGTGCGCCGCCAACGTCACGCCGACGGCCAACCGCACCAGCACCAATCCGAGCGCCATAATCTCCGCCTTTCGGTCTTAACACTTATCTAGCGATGCACTGTACAGACATGAACTAATGGCCAGCCGTCGACGGTCGCCTAGCCCTTCGGCCCCAGCTTGCCCAGCAGCGCGCCAAGCTGCCGCGCCTCGTCCGCGGTGAGCGCCCCGAGCAGCCCGCGTTCGCTCTGCTGCTGGACGCGCGTGCCGTCCTTGCACGCCTGGCGGCCGGCGGACGTCAGCACCGCCAGCCGCGTCCGGCGATCGTGCGGATCCGGCTTGCGCGCCACGAAGCCGTCCGCCTCGAGCCGATCGACGAGCTGCGTCACGTTGGATTTCACGCACGACAGCCGATCCGCGAGCTGGCCGAGCGGCAGCGACTCGCCCGCGGCCGCCAGCGCCTGGAGGGCGACGAGCTTCGGCAGCGACAGGCCGAGCGCGGCGAGCTTCTCCTCGACATGGGCCTGCGCGACGTTCGCGGCGTGGAGGAGCGAGAAGAGACTCGCCGCCGCCGGCTTTACGTTCATGTATGAACTATACACATCTGGACGGCATCCCGCAACCCGGACGGGCGAGGCCTCGCCCTCGAGCCGCGATTGCGTGTCCACCGCCGTCACGCCGATGGCGACGGCCGCGTGTCGGCGCGCGAGACGTACGCGTCCGGCTGCCGATCGAAGGCGTCTTTGCACCCCTTCGAGCAGAAGTGGTACGTCTGGCCCTGATATTCCGACTTCCCTGCCGCACGCGCCTCGTCGATGGTCATGCCGCAGACGGGATCCTTCGCCATGGTGGACTCCTGTGGTGATCGCCGAGGTGGAGGCGCTCGACACGGAACTACGCCGGGCGGCACGCGCGCCGACACGGTCGTGTCACGATCCCCGGACGTCGGAGACGTCACGATGGAATGCACGCGCGCACGGCCCGGTTCGGCGACTAGCGATTCAAGCGTGGTGCCAGCGGCGGCGGCGTGATGACGCGCGTACCGGCGGAACCGCCGGCCGATCGCGGGCAACGCGTTGCCACATTAGCGACCGGATGTGCCTGTTGAGAGCAGCCGTACACGGTTGCGCGCCGCGCGGTCTGTGTCTACGCTGTGGCCTCCGATGCGCGCCACTCTGCTCGCGCTGGCGGCTCTCGCGGGCTTCTCGGCCAATTCGCTGCTGACGCGCGGCGCGCTCGCGTCAGGCGAGCTCGACGCGTCCGCCTTTGCGCTGATTCGCGTCGCCACTGGGGCGCTCGTGCTCGCGTTGCTGACACGCGCGCGCGATCGGCCGTCGCCTCTGGCGCCGCGATCATGGACCGGCGCGGTCAGCTTGTCGGTCTATCTGCTGGCGTTCACCCTCGCGTACACGCGCATCGGCGCGGCGATCGGCGCCCTCCTGCTCTTCGGCTCGGTGCACGTGAGCATGATCGCGAGCGGCCTCTCGCGCGGCGAGCGCCCGCGACGCGGGGAGGCCGTCGGCGGAGCGCTCGCGCTCGTCGGGCTCCTGTGGCTGACGCTGCCCGGCGCGACGTCGCCGGGCGTCTTCGGCGCGATGCTGATGATCCTGGCCGGCGCGGCGTGGGGCGTCTATTCGATCGACGGCCGCCGCAGCCGCGATCCGCTCGCGGACACCGCGCGGAACTTCGCGCGCGCGACGCTGCTCGTCGGCGCGCCGCTGCTGTGGCTGGCGTGGCCGCCGCACGGAACGCTCCGCGGCGCCCTGCTGGCCGCGGCCTCGGGCGCGCTCGCATCCGGCCTCGGCTACACGCTGTGGTACGCGGCGCTGCCGTCGTTGACCGTCTGGCGCGCAGCCACCGTACAGCTCGCCGTGCCCCTCGTCACGGCCGTCGCCGCCGCGCTGCTGCTCGGCGAATCGTTGACCACACGGATCGGCATCGCGGCCGCGCTCATCGTCGCAGGCGTCCTGCTGACGACGTCGGCGCGGACGTCGCGGCGATCGTGACGCGGCAGCTCGCTCGAAAATATGTCGGCGGCGCGAAGGTCACGCTACGCCGAGCCCTCCACCACGAATGGCGGCCCGATCGCGGGCGTCGTCGCCGCGGGCTCGCAGTCGAACTCCGGCTCGGCGCGTCCGCCGAAACGGCTCTCGAGGTAGGTCACGGCCGAGTTCAGCGCGAGCAGCTCCGTCGCGCCGTGGATCTCGATCCGTCGCCCATCGGCGAACGTCAGCGGCCGCCGCACGCGCCCGTCGTCTTCGATGACGTCGACGTGCGCCACGAACATCGGCGTCGTCACGTCCGATGACGCGCCAATCTCGAGCCGGCAGCGCGCCCGCTCGAACGAGACATCCTGGCAGCTCATGGGGCACCTCGTCCGATCGCGCTTGCAGGACGTGCGCCACGTCCACAATCCCGCGAGTGCGGCCGTCACGCCGTGCGGCCAGCGGCGTGGCGAGGAGTTTGCCGCAGTCGGGATCGAGGAGT
Organism: uncultured Solibacteraceae bacterium; assembly: GCA_964573795.1. Classification (GTDB taxonomy): domain Bacteria; phylum Acidobacteriota; class Vicinamibacteria; order Vicinamibacterales; family SCN-69-37; genus CAZNMF01. The sequence goes on along the minus strand of CAZNMF010000096.1, from coordinate 8,114 downwards.
ACCATTCGCCGCATCAAATTCTCGATCTCGCAGGAGCGTGCGCGACGATGACCATCAAGACCATCAAGACGACAATCGCGGGCGTGGCTGGCGCGATGGCGATGGCGGCGATGCCACTGGTGCTGGCAGCGCAGAGCGCGCCGGCGCGGCTGGGCCTGACAGAGCCTCAAGCACAAGAAGCGTTGCTGCGCTCGCTCGAGGACGGCGGGGTGTCGGTCGGATCGAGCGCGACCAAGGCGTTCGTCGCGTTGCCGCCCGCGGCGCGTGCCGCGCTGGTCGACGCCGGCTTCGCGTGGACGAAGGCCTACGTGAATTCGGCGGCCTTCAAGACGGCCTACCTGCGCTCGCGCGACGAGCAGAAGCCGACGCCGCCGTCGTTCGAGGGCTCCGTCGACGACGAGGTCAAGCGGAAGCAGGAGGAGCAGGCCAAGAGCCTCGCGGACTCGCGTGCCGCGCTCGCCAGCCTTCCCGCCGATCAGCGCGCGCAGTTGGAGGCCGTGTTCAAGGCGACCGAAGCGCAGATGAAGGACCCGCAGATGATCGCGCTGATGCGTCAGGGCGTCGAAGTCGAGCGCGCGCAGGCGCAGCAGAATTATCAGACCGATCTCGCGCGCTGGCAGAAGACGATGCCTGCCGATCCGAGCGCGCTCGTCGCGCGCCGCCTGCGCAGCTTCCTCGATCTCAGCGCCGGCGTCGACTTCGACGCGAAGCTGCAGGGCACGGGCACGGAGCGGCGTTTCGTCAACGAGGACTATCAGTCGAAGCCGTCCGACTGGAAGATGTGCTTCCGCGCCGGCAAGGAGGCCGTCGCCGCCGCGCGCGCCGACGCGACGAGCTGGCTGAAGGAGCTGCCGCAGTAGCCCCGCACGCGCGTCAACGCGGCACGCTCCGGCCCGCCGAGCCGTCGAAGGCTCCCCCGAGGACCGGCGGCGTGCCGGTCACACTTCGCACGTCGGGGTGTCTTCCTTCCAGAGAGCCGTGAACGGATGGACGACCTGACCGATCTCGTCGTGCGGTCGCAGGCGGGCGATCTCGAGGCCTACGGACGGCTGGTCGAGCGCACGCAGCGGATGGCACAGGCCGTCGCGTTCGACGTGCTTCGCGACGCCAGCCTCGCCGAAGACGCCGCGCAGGAAGCGTACATCAGGGCCTTTCGGCACCGCGGCGAGATCCAGGCTCCCGCCGCGTTCGCGGGATGGCTGCGCCGGATCGTCGTCACCGTGGCACTCAACGCGCGTCGTGCACGCCGCCACACGTGGCTCTGCCTGGACGACGTCGCTGACGTGCCGGTCCTCGACGAAGTGGAAACCGTGTGGTCGGAGCAGCAACGCGCGCGTCTAGCCTCGGCGCTGCTCACGCTGACGCCGGACGAACGACGCGTGTGCGACAGGCGCTATCACGGTCAGTGGAGCGTCGTCCGTCTCGCGCACGACGCCGGCATCGACGAGCCGGCCATGCGCAAGCGTCTGCAGCGCGTCCGCGACAAATTGCGAAAGGAGATCGAGATGAGCGAACAACGTGCGATGGGATCGGCGCCGGTCCGACCCGACTTCCCCGCCCGGATCGTCGAGCTGCTGGCGCGCCCGCGCCTGAACGATCTGCCCGAGAACCCGGTCGGCCAGGTGCTCGCGACGCTGCGCCGCTTTCACGCCGATTTCGACGAGATCGACCTGCCGGAGGTCGTCGACTTCGAGACGGCGCGGGAGACGATCGGCGACGACGCGCTCTACGTCGATCCGGCGGAGCTGCACCGCGTCGACGCACGACGCATCCTGCGTTACGACCTGACCCTGCCGCTGCTGACGACGGTTCGCTTCGACGGCCATCCGCTGCGTTTGTGGGCAACCGGCAAAGCCTATCGGCAGGGACGCGTCGACGCTACGCATCTCGAGGCGTTCCATCAGGCCGAAGTGCTGTACGTCGACGAGCGGCGCCGGATCGATCCGTGGCGCGTGACCGCGCGCGTGCTCGAAACGGTCGACGCCCTGCTGCCCGGCCGCGCGGTGAAGATCGTGCCGACGGCGTACGCGATGTGCAGCCAGGCGTGGGAGCTCGAGATCGACGATCACGGCACGTGGTTCGAGGTGCTCGCGTGGGGTGTGTTCACGGACAAAGTCGTCCGGCACCTGGGCGGCGATCCAGCGCTCCACACCGCGATTGGCGTCGGCTGCGGACTCGAGCGGCTGGCGATGCTGCGCTACGGCATCGACGACATCCGCAAGATCGAATCCGCGCGCGTCGCGTAGATTTTGGAATTCACCATGGAGCCGTGGAGGACATGGAGACGACGAGCGACGCTGCGACCTGGTGCGCCGCTTTCAGCGGCGACGCGTGACGGAGCGTCTCGCAGACATGAGCGCGTCGGAACGGGAGGTCTCGCGTTCATGTCTGTGAGACGCTCCGTCACGCGCAGCCCGGCGTAGCCGGGCTCGCCAGGTCGCCCGCTCCATGACCTCCATGCCTCCATGTGAATCACGTGATCCCAAGCCGGCTACTCGGTCCGCATCGCTTCGACCGGATCGATCCGCCGCGCGCGGATGGCGGGAATGACGGTCGCGCACGCGGCGACGGCCATCAATGTCACGGTGACGACCGCGAAGACAACCGGATCGTGCGCCGATGTGTCGAACAGCAGCGGCTCGATGAATCGCGCGGCCAGCAGCGCCATCCCGAATCCGACGACGATGCCGCCGACAGCGAGCGCGAGGCCGTTGCGGACGACGAGCCGCACGATGTCGGCGGGACGAGCGCCGAGCGCGACGCGGATGCCGATCTCGTGCGCTCGGCGCGTGACGAAGTAGGCCATGACGCTGTAGAGGCCGACCGCGGCCACGACGAGCGCCAGCACGCCCATCACGCTGAACATCGTCGCGCCGAGCATCCACGGGCGGACCTGCGGCTCGACGCGATCCTGGAGCAGCTCCGCATCGACGAACGTGATCGTCGGATCGATCGCGACGAGCTCCTGTCTCACGGCTGAGAGCACGTGCGACGCATCGCCGCGTGGACGGACGAGCAACGTGATACCGCCCAGCCGATTCTCCTGGCCGAACGGGACGTAGAACGACAGCGACGGATCTTCGCGTAGCTGGAAATGACGTGCGTCGGCCGCAATACCCACGACGTCGGCGCATGGCGCTCCAGCGCTGCGGAAGCACTTGCCGATCGCATCTTCGTTGGGCCACAGCGCCGCGGCCATCGTCTCGTTGACGATCGCGACCGGTGCGCTGCCGGCGCGATCGGCGGCTGTGAACGCCCGGCCGCGGACGATGCGGGTGCCGACGGTCTTGAAGTAGTCGGCGGTGACGACATTGACGTACGCGCCGCCGTTGCTGAGCTTCGGAGGCAGCGCGCGTCCGGGAACGTCGATCGGCTGCGACATGCCGACGGAGAATGCCAGACCGACAGTCAGACTTGCGGCCTCCACGTCGGGCCGCTGTCGCAAGCGCTCGAGCACGGACGGATAGAACGAAGCGCGCCGCGCCCGCTCGCGCGCGCGCTCGGCCTGGTCGCTCGTGTCGATGTCGCTGCGCTGCACGGAGAACGTCAGGATCCGATCCGGCTGAAGACCGAGATCCAGCGCACGCACATGCCGAAGGCTCGCGACGAAGAGTCCGGAACCGACCAGCAGCAGCGCGCACAGCGCCGCTTGCACGACGGTGAGCGACGATCGCAGACGTCCGAGACGGGCGCCGCCGTCACGCGCGCCGGCCTTCAGCGACGAGGACACATCCAACGCGCCGGCGCGAAGCGCCGGCAGCACGCCAATCAACGCGGCTGTCGCCATCGACGCGGCGGCGCAGACGAGAAACACGCGCAGATTGATGGGACCGTCCGGCCATTCGATCGCGCGCAACAGATACGACCGCATGAACGCGCCGACACCGTACGCAATGCCGAGCCCGACCAGCCCGCCCATCGCGGCGAGCACCGACGTTTCGATGCACAGCAGCCGCGCGAGCCGGCCGCCTCCCGCGCCGAGGGCCATGCGCACGGCGAGCTCACGCCGGCGCCGTACGCCCCGCGCGAGCACGAGATTGACCACGTTGGCGCAGGCGACGAGCAGGACGATGGCGGTAACGGCCAGAAGCCACGTGCTTACTCGCGATTCCATGGAGATCGTGCCGTCCCAGCTGGATAGTAGCGGCCGCACGTGCAGCTCGCCTGTCCATCCTTCGCCACTGCCTTCGTGCGCGTGCGCGTAGATCCCCGTAGCCTCGGCGTCGACCTGCGCGTCGGAAATCCCCGGCTTGGCGCGGACCACGATCGACAGCCAGGCGGCATTTCCACTGCTCGTCCAGTTCTCGCGTATCGGATGAAACGCCGGCAGACTTTCGGGTAGCCAGACGTCGACACGAGACAGATCCGCGCCCGTGAAGCCGCGCGGCGCGACGCCGACGATCGTGTACGTGTCGTCGTTGAGGACGATCGGCGCGCCGATGACATCGCGCCGTCCGCCAAAGTCACGCTGCCACACGCCGTAGCCGATGACGGCCACCTGCGCCGGACTCACCGTGTCGTCGTCGTGCTCGTCGTAAAACCGGCCGAGCGCCGGTCTCACCCCGAGCAGCGGAAACAGGCTTGCCGTCGCGTTCGCGCGATTGATGCGACGCGCACCGATCCCGCGTCCCAGCACCGCGCCGTCCTCGCGGAACTGATACGCGGCCACAGCCTCGAACGAATGGGCTTGCGTGCGCAACGCATCGTAAGTGACGTAGCCGAACGTGCCACCGCGCTGAACGTCCATGCCCGGCCACTGCACGATGCTCTGCAAGCGCCGGACGCGCGCGCTGTCGCGCACGTGCTCGGGACCACGTAACAGGAGCCGATCCGCCACGCCGAACATCGCCGTGTTGACGCCGATGCCCAGCGCGAGCGTGACGATGACGGCCAGACTGAACAGTGGCTCGCGCACGAGGCTGCGCGCGCCGTGACGGACGTCCTGCCAGATGTCACGCATCAGCACTCCCGTGGCTCCCGTTCGGAGGGCCGAACCTTTCGCCTTCGCGTAAGTCTTCGGCGAACCACCGTAGCCTTGGCGAAGGTGGTCAGGTTCGGTCTCAGCGCCATGCGTCCTCCGCGCAATGCGCAATCCCGCCATCGCGTCCGTGATGGCCGATGCGCCGGCGCGCATGGCACGTCGCCAGCCGAACGTCGCCGCGGCGCGCACGTCCTCGGCAATCTCGTCCAGAATCGCCGAACCAAAGCGCCGCCGAAACGCGCACGGATGCGCGAGCAGCACGATCCGGACGACGCCTCGAACCGCGGCGACGAAGAGCGCGATGTGGCGCGAGCTCATGACCGTGACGTCGACGAGGCGTAGCGGCGCGGCCGCGCGGCGGCAATCAGACGCTCGAGCCGCGCCAGCTCGGCCGCGAGCGTGCGGCGGCCGGCGGCCGTGATCTGAAAGTAGCGTCGCCGCTCGTCGTCGTGCTGCGGCGCCGGCCGGTTCCTGCTCTCGGCGATCAGCCCCTCGTCGAGGAGCTGCCAGAGCGTGCGATAGAGGGAGGTCGCGCCTGGGGCGACATCGCCGCCGGAGCGTTCTTTGACGTCTTTCTTGAGGCTGTACCCATGCCGGTCGGCCTCGGCGAGGCTCGACAGCACGAGCACGGCGACCGTGGACAGCGGCTTCGTCGGCATGAGCTGCATTCTAGCCTATTCGGTACTACTGTTACCACTTCGGTCACATAGGCAAAGCGGCCGTCATCCGGTCCGGCTATCATCGGCGACATGACAGCACCACGAGCATCGGGCAGCGCGGGCTCATCGATCGACAACGGGACGTCGGCGTCTCGGACGTCGGCGATCGCGCCATGACCGTCGGCTGGCTGGGATCGGCGGTCGCGGTGACGCTCGGCGTGTGGCTGCTGCAGCCGGCGCCCGCGCCGATCGTCATCGCGCACCGCGGCGCGAGCGGCCATCGGCCCGAGCACACGATCGAGGCGTACACGCTCGCGATCGAGACGGGCGCCGACGTGATCGAGCCGGACCTGGTGAGCACGAAGGACGGCGTGCTCATCGCGCGGCACGAGAACGAGATCGGCAGCACGACCGACGTCGCCGTCAAGTTCCCCGATCGCCAGACGACGAAGACGATCGACGGCACGAGCGTGACGGGCTGGTTTACCGAGGACTTCACGCTCGCGGAGATCAAGACGCTCCGTGCACGCGAGCGGCTGGACTTCCGGTCGCACGCGTACGACGGGCGGTTCGCGATCCCGACGTTCGACGAGGTCCTCGCGCTGGCATCCAGGAAGTCGATCGAGCTCGGCCGGCCGATCGGCGTCTATCCGGAGACCAAGCATCCGAGCTACTTCCGCAGCCTCGGCCTGCCGCTCGAAGATCGGCTGCTCGCCGCGCTGCGGCTGTACGGCCTGACGGACACGACGTCGCCGGTCTTCGTCCAGTCCTTCGAGGCATCGAGCCTGCGCGACCTGCGGCCGCGCACGTCCGTGCGGCTCGTGCAGCTCACGGATCGTGCGGCCGACGTCACGCCGGAGAAGCTCACGGACATCGCGACGTACGCGGACGGGATTGGCGTCGAGAAGAAGCTGATCATTCCGATCGACGAGGACGGCACGGCACAGGCGCCGACGTCGCTCGTCCGCGACGCGCACGCGGCGAACCTGTTCGTGCACGTGTGGACGCTGCGCCGCGAGCCGCAGTTCCTGCCCGCGAGCTACCACGGCGATCTGGCCGCCGAGGTGCGCCGGTTCGTCGACGCAGGCGTCGACGGGATCTTCACGGATTTCCCGGACGTCGCGGCGGGCGTCATCAAGGGCGCGAACGCGCGCTCGAGTACGATGGCCCGCTGATGCCTCGCACCGGCGCCGTTCAACGTTGCGCATGGGCGGACGACGATCCGCTGATGCGCGGCTATCACGACGAAGAATGGGGCGTCCCCCAGCACGACCCGCGCATGCTGTGGGAGATGCTGATGCTCGAGGGATTCCAGGCCGGCCTCGCCTGGATCACGGTGCTGCGCAAACGCGACGCCTTCCGCGCGGCGTTCGCGGGATTCGATCCGGCGGCGGTCGCGCGCTTCGGCGCTCGCGACGTCGCGCGATTGATGGCCGATCCGGGCATCATCCGGGCACGCGCCAAGATCGACGCGACGATCCACGGCGCGCGGATCTACGTCGAGATGACGGCGCGCGGCGAGCGATTCGACGAGCTCTGCTGGTCGTTCACGGACGGCAGGGTGCTGAAGAGTGACGGCCGCACGCGGCTGGCGTCGTCGCCGCTGTCGGAGACGATCGCGAAAGAACTGAAGCGCCGCGGCTTCAAATTCGTCGGCCCGACGATCGTCTACGCGTGGATGCAGGCCGTCGGCATCGTCGACGATCACGCGGCCATGTGTTTTCGACGGAAGGCCGCGGGCCGATCGCCAGACCGTTGATCGTCGCAATCGCGGAGCAATTGGCGCGCCCGGCTGGACTCGAACCAGCGGCCCCGAGCTTAGAAGGCTCGTGCTCTATCCACCTGAGCTACGGGCGCGTGGGCCTATTGTACGGGAGCCGCTTCCCCAGGGGCGCACGAAGCGTGCACGCCAACGTGCCACCTCAGCGCGCCAGCACGATGGACGCGACGACGTCGGCGGCGCCGGCGGATCGCACCATCCGCGCGCCAGGCATCTGCGCGGAGTCGATGAGCGCCGCGTCGCCCTCGGCGAGGCCGCGCGCGGCAGCCTTCTGCAGCTCGTCGACGTACGCCGGGCTCGTCAGCCACTGATAGTTGTGCGCGGTATAGACGACGTCGTACTTGCCGTCGGTGGCCGCGCGCCACGCCGTGAGCGCCCGTGCGAAGTCCGCGAGCGGCGCGTGCAGCACGAGGCCGGCATCCGGCGCTTGCGTGCCGAGCGCGTCGCCGCCGAAGAGCACGCGATTGGCCGGATCGAGCAGGGTCAGGCCGAACGGCGAATGGCCGGCGAGCGCGTGCACTTCGAGGACGAGCGGCCGGCCCGTGCGATCGACGCCGAGATCGATGCGGTCGCCGTCGGCCACCGCCTTCGCGCGCACACCGGACGAGGACGTCAGCCCCTTCGGCAGATAGATGGTCTTGTCGCCGAACTGCGCGAGCCCGCCGATCTGCCCGTCGTCGTCGCTCGTCGCGAT